>NZ_OY735139.1:1200000-1562500 GCF_963457605.1 uncultured Gellertiella sp. | reverse complement strand
CGTTAATATTCGTGGGCCTGGTGGTAGTGACGGATCGTGTAAGTTGTACATCCTTACTGGATTGGATGTGCAGCGGGGCGGTTCCAGGAAATAGCTCCACCAATATAGACCGTACCCGAAACCGACACAGGTGGTCAGGTAGAGTATACCAAGGCGCTTGAGAGAACTATGTTGAAGGAACTCGGCAAATTGCACGCGTAACTTCGGAAGAAGCGTGACCCCATTTTACGCAAGTGAGATGGGGTGGCACAGACCAGGGGGTAGCGACTGTTTATCAAAAACACAGGGCTCTGCGAAGTCCATAAGACGACGTATAGGGTCTGACGCCTGCCCGGTGCTGGAAGGTTAAGAGGAGAGGTGCAAGCTTTGAATTGAAGCCCCAGTAAACGGCGGCCGTAACTATAACGGTCCTAAGGTAGCGAAATTCCTTGTCGGGTAAGTTCCGACCTGCACGAATGGCGTAACGACTTCCCCGCTGTCTCCAACATAGACTCAGTGAAATTGAATTCCCCGTGAAGATGCGGGGTTCCTGCGGTCAGACGGAAAGACCCCGTGCACCTTTACTATAGCTTTACACTGGCATTCGTGTCGGCATGTGTAGGATAGGTGGTAGGCTTTGAAGCAGGGACGCCAGTTTCTGTGGAGCCATCCTTGAAATACCACCCTTATCGTCATGGATGTCTAACCGCGGTCCGTCATCCGGATCCGGGACAGTGTATGGTGGGTAGTTTGACTGGGGCGGTCGCCTCCGAAAGAGTAACGGAGGCGCGCGATGGTGGGCTCAGACCGGTCGGAAATCGGTCGTCGAGTGCAATGGCATAAGCCCGCCTGACTGCGAGACTGACAAGTCGAGCAGAGACGAAAGTCGGTCATAGTGATCCGGTGGTCCCGCGTGGAAGGGCCATCGCTCAACGGATAAAAGGTACGCCGGGGATAACAGGCTGATGACCCCCAAGAGTCCATATCGACGGGGTTGTTTGGCACCTCGATGTCGGCTCATCGCATCCTGGGGCTGGAGCAGGTCCCAAGGGTTTGGCTGTTCGCCAATTAAAGCGGTACGTGAGCTGGGTTCAGAACGTCGTGAGACAGTTCGGTCCCTATCTGCCGTGGGTGTAGGAATATTGACAGGATCTGTCCCTAGTACGAGAGGACCGGGATGGACATATCTCTGGTGGACCTGTTGTCCTGCCAAGGGCATAGCAGGGTAGCTATATATGGAATGGATAACCGCTGAAGGCATCTAAGCGGGAAACCAACCTGAAAACGAGTATTCCCTATCAGAGCCGTGGAAGACGACCACGTTGATAGGCCGGGTGTGGAAGTGCAGCAATGCATGAAGCTTACCGGTACTAATAGCTCGATTGGCTTGATCGTTCTCATTGATCAATCCTCATCAACCAGACAAATTGTCACTGGCATGTCTTGATACAAAAACAGGGCCTCAAAACCCTCCAGCTTCTCGAAAAATGTTGCGCTTCGCTGACCTGGTGGTCATGGCGGGGTGGATGCACCCGTTCCCATTCCGAACACGGCCGTGAAACGCCCCTGCGCCAATGGTACTTCGTCTCAAGACGCGGGAGAGTAGGTCGCTGCCAGGTCTGCAAAGCGCAACATCAAAACCTCACAACAAAACAGAACATTAAATTCCAGCTTCTCAAAAAAAACACCCCAACAGGTGTCAAAAGGCAAGAGCCGCCCCAAACCCTCCCCACGAAGCCAGGCTTCGAGGAAGGGCAAACGCAAAATCCGGGCAAACCCCGGCGCTCAAAATATAACGCGGGGTGGAGCAGCCCCCGCCCTCCCGCAGAAGAAAAGCTTCGAGGAAGGGCAAACGCAAAAAAACCGGGCAGTCCCCGGCGCTCAAAATATAACGCGGGGTGGAGCAGCCCGGTAGCTCGTCAGGCTCATAACCTGAAGGCCGCAGGTTCAAATCCTGCCCCCGCAACCAAAATACCAAAGCTAATTCAACAGCTTATGCAAAGCCCCGCCTGGCTCTCGCCAGCGGGGCTTTTGCTTGTGTCCGCACTGTGTCCGCTTTTGGGGCCATTCAGAAACATGATCGGGTCGCTTCAGAGCGGTGAGATCGTGGAATCAGAGCTTCCGTGCGATCACGTCCAGTGCTGGAAAGTCCGGCCCTGTGGCCGGGGCCTCTTCGCGTTACCGATGACGCGGACTATGGTGTGGCGTTCTCTGATTTGAAGTGCATGTCACCGGCGGAGGGCGGTCTCATTTCTGAAGTGCAACAGGCTGGTTTGAGATTTCGGTTTGATAGGCTTCGAGGGGTGTTCTGAATCCGAGTGTTTGTCTTGGTCGATTGTTGAGGCTGTCGGCGATTTTGTCGAGGTCCTTCTGGGAGTAGATGCTGAGATCGATGCCTTTTGGCAGATACTGGCGTATCAGGCCATTGGTATTTTCGTTGGTGGGTCGCTGCCACGGGCTATGCGGATCGCAGAAATACACTTTTATATTCAGCCGCTTAGCCAGCTCGGTGTGCTGAGCCATTTCTTTTCCCTGGTCGTAGGTCATGCTGGTGCGCATCGCTTGAGGGACACGCGACAGGCCGCGCGAGAACCCGGCAAGTGCTGCATCCGCGCTGGCATCCTTCATCTTCGTCAGAATGACATAGCGGGTTTTGCGTTCGGCCAGCGTGCCGATGCAACTGGCATTTCCGGCGCCCTTGATCAGGTCACCCTCCCAGTCGCCGGGCAGTTCACGGGTCAGCACGGACGCCGGACGCGCATGCACCGACACCATGCCAGGCAGGCTGCCGCGCCGGTCCTTGCCTTGAGCGCGGGGGCGGCGCAATTTATGCCCCTGTCGAAGCAAGCCTATGAGTTGCTTGCGCAATTCGCCTTTCGGCAGGATGTAGATCGCCCGGTAAATCGTCTCGTGCGCCACTGTCTCGGGCTCGTCCATGTGCTTTAACCTGCCGGAAATCTGCTGCGGGGACCAGCCCAGACGTATCTGCCTGAAAACAGTCTCCCGCAAGGCCGTCCCTTCCGCAAGCCTGACCAGTCCGCGACGGCGGCGCGACAAGGAGGCTCTGGAAGCAATGCCCGCGTCATAGCATGAGTGAGAAGGCGACGCTGGCGGCGCGTTGCGGCGAACCTCCCGAGACACAGTCGATCGCGACCGGCCAAGAGCCAGAGCGATCCACGCCTGCGTGTTGCCCATATTCAAACGGCTCTGGAGAAAGTTGCGCTCAAAAGCGCTAAAATGCTGATAATGCTGACCCATAACTGCATCCTTTAAACGGATGCCTGTTGCACTTCAAATCAGAGAACGCCCCTCATAACCTGCGGCTTTGAAGTAGTTTCTGCATTCCTGGACGGAGAAGAGATCGCATATTTCGCCGAGGGCTGTTGAGAGGGCATCGAAGGTTCGTGCGGCGCGTTTTCGCAGCAAGGTCTTGAGTTTGGAGAACGCCATTTCGATGGGATTGAGGTCCGGGCTGTAAGGTGGGAGGAAGAGCAGCCAAGCTCCCTTTTGCCTGACGAGTTGCTCGGCGCGGGGACTTTTGTGGAAGGCGACGTTGTCGAGGATGACAACATCGCCCTTGGCGGGTGTCGGGACGAGTTGAGTTTCGATCCAGGCCTCGAAGATGCGCCGGTTCATCGGCCTGTCGATGATCCATGGAGCTACCATTCCATGACATCGCAAGCCGGCGATGAAGGTCTGGGATTTCCAGGCACCGAAGGGGGCATGGGTGCGGTAGCGCTGGCCGCGCGGTGACCAGCCGGAGCGCTTGGTCAGCTTCGTGTTGGTCGATGTCTCGTCGATGAAGATGAGCCGTGCCAATGCCTTGTCGAGGAAGGGCTTGCGGCGTTGCGTCCACAGGTCACGCGCCCTTGCGACCTCCGTTCGATGCTGCTCGCTTGCCCGCAGAGTTTTTTTTATGGCTGAGGCCGAGCCGGTGGAGAAGCTTTCCAACGCTGGAACGATGGACGACGACGCCGCGTCCGGCAAGATCGAGGCAAAGCGCGTCGAGCGTCAGGTCGCCGTTTTCAGCCATGCGCGCCGCCACGAAGGCGTGATGATCCGCGAGCTTCCCGCCACCGACATGCCCCTGGCGTCGTGGCGAGAGCGATGCCGTCTCGCGCTTCAGGATCACAAGGTTGTTCACGAAGCGCGGCGAAACCCGAAAATGCCGGGCCGCTTCCCGGTGAGACCGACCCTCTTCGACAAAAGCGATCACCCGCTCCCGGAGTTCAACAGGATGCGATTTACCCATGACTTTCTCCCTTCCAAAAGAAGGGAATCACGATCACGCCGATTTGGGAAGCTGAATCAGATAAATGACGACATGCTTTAGAGAGGTGGCTCGGGAAATTTGAACAATCGGGATAAGTGGAATTTCTGCCTGACTTCGGCTTAGATGCCGGGAACAGGAGAGATCATGACAAGACGACCGCGCCGGAACCACACACCGGCTTTCAAGGCGAAGGTGGCGCTTGCCGCCATCAGAGGCGAACAGACGCTGGTTGAGTTATCCCAACAGTTCGACGTGCACGCCAACCAGATCAAGCAATGGAAAGACCAGCTCCTTGAGGGGGCGACGGGGGTTTTCGGCGATGAAGCCAAGGCGGAACCGGCGGGTCCAACCGTTGATGTCAAAACGCTGCATGCCAAGATCGGGGAGTTGACGCTGGAGAACGATTTTTTATCCGGTGCGCTCGGCAAGGCGGGATTGCTGGGCGGAAAGAAATGATCGACCGCAAGCACAAACTTTCCGTCGTGCGCCAGGCGAAACTTCTCGGCTTCAGCAGTGGCAGTATCTACTATTCTCCACGTCCAGTGCCCGACGGCGATCTGGTCCTGATGCGGCGGATAGACGAACTGCATCTCGATTACCCGTTTGCCGGAAGTCGGATGTTGCAAGGGCTTTTGAGGGGAGAAGGGCTGGAGACTGGGCGGCTGCACGTCGCCACGCTGATGAAGAAGATGGGCATCGAGGCGATCTATCGCCGCCCGAACACCTCGAAACCGGCACCCGGTCACAAGGTCTATCCTTATCTCCTGCGCAAGCTGGCGGTCACCCGGTCCAACCAGGTCTGGGCGATGGATATCACATATATTCCGATGGCGCGGGGCTTCGTCTATCTCTGTGCCGTGGTGGACTGGTTCAGTCGCCGCGTGCTCTCATGGCGGCTGTCGATCACGATGGAGACAGCCTTCTGCATCGCAGCGGTCGAGGACGCGCTTGCGAGACATGGCAAACCCGACATCTTCAATACCGACCAGGGATCGCAGTTCACGTCTATCGACTTTACTGATGTGCTAAAGAAGGCGGAAGTCTCCATCTCGATGGACGGTAAAGGCGCATGGCGCGACAATGTCTTCGTCGAGCGGCTCTGGCGGTCAATCAAATATGAGGAGGTTTATCTCCACGCTTACAAGACAGTGCCCGAGGCCCGCGCTGGCATCGGCCGATATCTGGCCTTCTACAACAGCCGACGCCCACATTCATCGCTTGACCGGAAGACGCCGGATCAGGCCTACTTCAACGCGCTGCCACCGATGATGGTGGCAGCATAATCGAGGCGGAAATCCACTTAGCGAGACACCCGGAACTGTTCAGACAAACCGAGCCACCTCTGAGGCCCCCGCCCAAGGAATGTCCGATGACAATTGTATTTGCATTCGACGGCGCTGTGGCATCCGTGCCAGTAGCCCTTTGAAAAAATTCAGCAGCCAGAACGGCCTGGGTCGCAAGGGGGTTTCCTGCGCCAGTTCCGTATCCATTCCAGGCATCGCTGCCAGGAACGCTGCTCAAAGGATTGAAATTTTGCAATTGAACCAGATTGTCGGTGCCCCGGTAGGATATTATCGTCTGGCCGTTCCAGTTATATGCGACGGCGTAGAAACCGGCGCTACTTGACGACGAATCGCTCGACAGCATAATCGACGCAGAGCCGACTTTCAGGCCAGCCTGTGAGCCGAGACCGTCGGCGGCTGTGCCAACTGAAGCATTATAACCCCGATTGTAGGAATCCATGGCGAGTACCGCCATAAAAAGATCTTTTGAAATATTCATTTGCATCCCCCATAGCTAAAGTCATCGCCGCTGATATTGTTGGCCAACAAATTGTCACCGATCGGACCCGTTTTTCCTGAGAGCCGGAGCCGATCATTCTTGTACGAACACAACCATGGCAAGACTTTCTCCACCGTTCCCTCGGTTTCCGGTTCATCGGTAACCGCGATTGTGATTTGGTTGAGCCGATAGCCCGGGCCGAAACTGGCTTCGAGATCGCTGGGATTAACCAGCTTGACGCTTGCGGGGTTCTCGATGTCATCAAAGGTGACAAAGCGTGGATAACGCTTCAACGGTACCTCACGGGTTTCGCGCAAGGTGAGGAGCCAGTCGTACAGGGGTTCCATCTCTTCCCACATACGGGGCTTTTCAGGATCAGGGAAAAATGCCTTGACTGCCGTAGAATCATATCCGCGATTGGGCAATGCGAACAGAAAGTGGCGACCGCCGAGATCAATCACAACGGCTTCGCCCGTAACCGAGCTATCGCTTGCCCCTGCCCCATCGCCAATGCCCCACCAGCGGGGGTTTTTTTGCAGCCACACTTCGCTGACGGCACTGGCAAATTTGAAGCCCTCTGGTGTCTTCACCGAGACCGTCAGCTTCTGGTGCCAGGTCCAGGAGCGGAATCCGAACATGTTGCACCCCCCGGCGGACAGGGCTATTGCCAAGGCAAGGGCGATGCGCAGCGGCGATGCCAGTTTTTCGAATTTGACCAACCGGCCCTCCTGTCTCACACACACGTTCTTACAAGGAACATCTTAGAGCCTGACCGAAAAAGAGTTGAGTGAAATCAGCCAGTTGTGATTCTGTTTGTTTGCTTACGACGAACGGAGACCACAATGAGCTGGACTGATTTCACCCGTCGGCAATATGCCCGAGGCGCAAGGCGGTATGCAAGCGATCTGACGGACAGGGAATGGGGATTGATCTCCCCTTGGCTGCCTGGAGCGAAGCGATTGGGCAGGCCGCGCAGCACGGATCTTCGCGAGGTCGTGAATGCGTTGCTGTACATGGCGACAACGGGGTGCCAGTGGCGGATGCTGCCGAAGGATTTTCCGCCTTTCACAACCGTACAGTCCTATTTCTACGAATGGCGAGCGACAGGGTTATGGGGCCGGATCAACCACCATCTGGTGATGGAGGCGCGTGAACTGGAAGGACGGGAAGCCTCGCCATCTGCGGGCGTGATCGACAGTCAAAGCGTGAAAACCACGGAAAGCGGCGGAATTTCAGGCTATGACGCGGGCAAAAAGATCAAGGGACGCAAGCGCCATATCGTCGTCGACACGCTTGGACTGATGGTCGGCCTCGTGGTTCACAGCGCCGATATTCAGGATCGCGATGGTGCGCCTGCCGTTCTCAAAACCATTCTCAAGCGCTGGCCCTGGCTGAAACATATCTTCGCCGACGGTGGTTATGCCGGACCGAAGCTGAAGGGAGCACTGCAAAAGATCGCTGCGTTCACTCTCCAGATCGTGAAGCGGACCGACAAGGCCAAGGGCTTCGAGGTTTTGCCGCGTCGCTGGGTCGTGGAGCGCACCTTCGCATGGCTTGGCAGATGTCGGCGACTGGCCAAGGATTGGGAGAAATCCATCGCATCAGCCCAGGCATGGATCACTATCGCCCACATCAGGGTCCTGACGCGACGCTTGGCAAGGTACCGATATTATTGAAACCTTTTCGAGTCAGGCTCTTATGAAGGTTCAATCCCCGCTGTCGGCCTTTTCCGTTGCATCTCGGAGCGACACGTTTGTTGTTAACGCCCCCAAGACATACTTATCCACCAATTGGGACACCATAGGATGGATATTGATCGCATCCACTCCTGCAATTCGGTTGAAATTCTGCAACACATCGGTCGCCAGCTTGCGGCTCGGCGCAATGATATCGAGCAACCAGACCCGGTCCCCGCTTTTCCAGTCATCAGCCCTGAGTCGAATGGGAAAGGCGCCTGCCTTGATCTGCTCCTTTATCCGCAGTTCCACCTCTTGTGAGACACTTGCCCAGATCGCTATGGCCGCTGGCGACAGCGCTTCCGTTTCATCGCCCGCCTCGGCAGGTTTTGGGGTGGCAACTGCGATGCAATCACGCACAAGCGGATCAATGACCAGATGAGCGAGATCAGCCAAAACCTGATGCCGGTACCGCGGAACGGAGCTCATGGCGAGCACGACCTGCCCGAAAGCGGCCTGTATCGCCGTCTTATACCAAAGATCATTGATAGGAACCCATTGGACCGGATCGATTTCGGTTTCCGGCGAGGATTTTCGACGCCGTCCGGAAGCCGAAATCGACCGGCCCTGCGGGTGGCAGGGAAATCGGCCACCGGAGGGCGTCGAAATCCTCGTGCGATGCAAACAGCATCGCCCTCCGGTCTTCTCCTACCCGGTAACCGTTTCCCTGCCATCCAATGGGTTCCTATCAATGATCTTTGGTATTAGCCTCGGCGAGCTTGGCAAAATCCGGGGCGCCGGTTGGGCAGGGCTGGCACTCTCCCTGTTGAGGCTACCCCCGGGCATTGGCGAGCAGGGCCTCGCGCAAGGTGGCACGGTCTGCTGAATAATCCCTGGTGATTGCCGGGCTGCGCTGGCGGGTTTGCCAGTTCGCGTCGGCAAGCAGCGGTGCGTCGGTTGCCTCCGGCAGGTGGCGTCCGCGCACCAGGTCGGCCATGCGTTCGGCCATGGCGAGTGTGGGGGCGTTGAGGTCGCCGGCGGTTGCCTGCGGCATGACCGAGGCGTCGATCACCCGGAGCCCGTCCATTCCCCTGACGCGACCGTTCGGCAAGGTTACCGAGGCCGTATCCGTGCCCATCCGGCAGGTGCCGCAGGGGTGATAGGCGCTTTCCAGTTTCTGCTTCAGGAACGTGTCGATATCGGCATCCCCCGGTGCCAGTTCGCGGCCACGATAGGGGGCAAGGGAGGGCTGGGCGAAGATTTCCCGTGTGTGGCGGATGCAGGCGCGAAACTCGAGCCAGTCGTCTTCGTGGCTCATGTAGTTGAAGCGGACGCGCGGCAGGCTTTCCGGCCTTGCATCCCTCAGCCGCACCCAGCCCCGGCTTTTGGACCGCTTGGTGCCGACATGCACCTGATAGCCGTGGCCTGCTGCCAGCGTCTTGCCATCATAGGAAATCGCCAGTGGCAGGAAGTGATACTGGATATCGGGATAGACGATACCAGCCCGGCTGCGGATATGGCCGCCGGTTTCGAAATGGTTGGTGGCCCCCAGTCCCCTGTGGGTCATCAGCCATTCAACCCCGATCCTCGCCTTGCCGAGCAGACTGACATCCCTGTAGAGGCTGACGGGCTGGATGCATTCCTGTTGCACGTAAAGCTCGAGGTGGTCCATCAGGTTCTCTCCGACATCGGCGAGGTGGTGGACGACACCGATGCCGTGCTCGCGCAGTTCGGCCTCGGGGCCGATGCCGGATCGCTTCAGGATCACCGGCGACATGATCGAGCCCGCCGACAGGATCACCTCCCGGCCGGCCCGCGCCGTGCAGGCCTGTCCCTTCAGGCGAAAGGTGATGCCGGTCGCGCGCCTGCCGTCGGTGACTACCCTTTCAACCAGCGCGCCGGTCAGCACCCGCACATTGCCGCGCGCCATGGCAGGGCGCAGATAGGCCGTTGCCGCAGAACAGCGCCGGCCGTCGCCGACATTCATCTCCATCGGGCCAAAGCCTTCGTGCTGGCGCTGGTTCATGTTGGGGCTCTGCGCATATCCCGCCTCTACCCCGGCCCTGACAAAGGCATGGTAGAGCGGATTTTTCTCGGGTCCGCGCGTCACCCGGACCGGTCCGCCGGTGCCACGCAGGGGGCCGCCTTCCCGCACCGATTCCAGCCGCTGGAAATAGGGCAGCACATTCGACCAGCGCCAGCCCTCGGCCCCCAGCGCCTCCCACAATTCGTAGTCCATCGGATTGCCGCGCACCCAGCACATGCCGTTGATCGAGGAGGAGCCGCCGAGCCCGCGTCCGCGCGGCAGGTTGACCCGTCGCCCGTCGAGGCCCGGCTCCGGTTCGGTCTCCATGCCCCAGTTGAAGCGGCTGGTGTTCATCGGCATGGTCAGGGCCGAGGGCATCTCGACGATCAGGGCGCGGTCGTTGCCGCCTGCCTCCAGCACCAGGATGCGCAGGGCCGGGTCTTCGCCGAGCCGGTTGGCCAGCACCGAGCCTGCCGAACCGGCACCGACGATGATATAGTCATAGCTGCCTTCGTCGCGTGTCTGGAGGGCCATGGCACTCACTCGACGATTGCGTAATATTTGACCATGGCCACCGGCTGGCGCCAGGTGCCCCGGAATCCCTTCGGGATCAGAAAGGCGGCACCCGGCCCGTAGGTGGCGGAAAAGCTGTCGCTTTCAACGGTCACCTCGCCCTCCAGCACCACCATGAATTCGTCGCAGGGGTAGCTTTCATACCACTCGGTATAGGCAGACGACCGCCAGATCCCGACCTTCAGCTTTGCCTCGGGCCGCTCGAAATAGGCGTGGTCGAGGCCGAAGGGCTGTCCTTCGACCAGTTTGGCAGTCGGCAGCGCCACGGCCGCTTCGGGGGACATAAAGCCATCGGGACCGGTGGCGGAAAAGGTGATCGGATCGGGCATGGTATCTGGCTTTCTCTGGCAAAGGGCAAGGGGCTCGGCGCGCCGGAGCGGGCCGAATTGCGAAGGGGATGAAGCAGTGAGCTGGTCGCAGGGTTCAGCCGGATTTGATCTGTTCAAACAACCGGGTCAGGGCCCGGTCCTGGTCCGGGTTCAGCGCCTTCGGTGCCCAGAGCCGCTTCAGGGTCGCGGCATCTGGATAAATGGCGGGGTCGGCGAGAACGGCGGGACTGACAAAGGGCCGTGCCGCCTTGTTGGCATTGGCATAGCCGATAAAATTGGTGCAGGCCGCGATGACTTCCGGCTTCATGAGGTAGTTGAGGAAGGCGTGGGCATTATCCTTGTTCGGCGCATCTTTCGGAATGCACATCACGTCGAACCACAGGGGCGCGCCGGTCTTCGGCACGGCATAGACGAGATTGAGGTCGATCCCGGCGTCCTTTGCCCGCTTTTTTGCCACCGCATAGTCGCCCGACCACGTGTTGGCGACGCATACCTGCTGATTGGGCAGGGCGGTCAGGTAGTTCTCGTTGTCGAAGGCGGTGATGTCCTTGCGCACGCCGGCAAACAGGTCGACCACCTTCTGGTATTTGCTGATATCGGTCGTGTCGGGGTCTTCGCCGAGATATTTCAGCAGGATCGGCACGATGTCGCGCGGACTGTCATGCACCGTTACGCCGCAATCGGCGAGAAGGTTGGCGTTTTCCGGCTTGAAGATCAGGTCGAGGTCCTCGAAATCGGCATTGGGAATCCGCTTCCTGACCATGTCGGCATTGAAGGTGAAGCCAACCGAGCCCCACATGTAAGGCGCGGAATGGGCTGCACCGGGGTCCCATGGCTCAAGGATCTTCAGGAGCTCGGGATCAAGATTCTTCCAGAGCGGCAGCTTGCTGCGATCAAGGGGGTCCAGGATGCCCGCTTTCAGAAGCGCCGGCATCGAGCGGCCTGCCACATCCACCACGTCATACCCGGTTCCCCCGGCCAGAAGCTTGGCCTCGACTTCTTCATAGCTCGAGTAGGTGTCATAGACCGGGGTGATCCCGGTTTCCTTCTCGAAATCGGCAAGTGTTGTCTCGCCGATGTAATCGGCCCAGCTGTCGATGTTGACCGTGCCTGCGCCGGCATAGGAGGGGCGGACGAAAGGCATGGCCAGGCCGCCTGCAAGGGTGGCAAGTGCCGCACGTCGGGAAAGCTTCATGTCTTTATCCTTGGTCTTGCGGCAGGATATCCGACCCCCGCTCGTGCCCGGCATCACACCGCCCCGGACGCATTTTGACAAGTGATCAGTTTTCCCGTAGCGTAACTTGAGGTTACGCAAGGTGGCGGATGCGAAAGTGGCAATCCCTGACTGCCCTCAGGGCATTCGAGGCCGTTGCGCGGCAGGGCAGCATCACGGCTGCGGCCCAGGAACTGCATGTCACCCGCCCGGCCATCAGCAAGCAGATTGCGCTTCTGGAACGGGACATGGCCTGCCAGCTGTTTCACCGGGATGGCAACCGGATCGACCTGACCCCTGCCGGTGCCGAATTGCAGGCGGGCCTGCAGACTGCCTTCGACCTGATTTCGACGACCACCGACAGCGTCATGCGGGGAGCCGCCAAGGGCGAGCGCGTGCGGATACTGGTTTGCCGCGACTTCGCGTCGAACTGGCTGGCCGAGCAGGTGGGCACCTTCCTTGTCGGCAATCCCGGCATATCGGTGGAGATCACCGCCGAGAAAAATGCCCGTTTCCGGATGGAGGAGGATTTCGATTTCCGGATCTTCTATGGTCCCGACACTGGTACCGCGCCGCCGGGGCTGGTACGCCGGGAGCTGTTCCGCTGGATCGACATGCCTGTTTGCTCGCCGGACTTTGCCATGCGGCATCTCAAGCCCGGGCAGGACCTTGCGCAGGCCCCGCAGCTGGTCGATGCCAATTATGACGTCTGGGAGGAGTGGTGCGCCCATGCCGGGCTTGACCCGGGTCCATCGCAGCAGCGCACGCTGTTCAGCGAATCCGCCCTGTGCATGTCGGCTGCCGCTGCCGGAGGCGGCATCGCCATCGGCGATACCTTCCTCACCATGCCCTTCATCCGGCAGGGCCAGTTGATCGTGCCGTTCAGGGCCGGGCTTGTCAGCGCCCTTACCTACGCGCTCTTTACCCCGCAAGGACCGACCCGGAGCAAGGCCGCCCGCCGCTTCGAACAATGGCTGAGGGCAACGGTCTCTGCCTATCAGGACACCATGCGGGAGGTGCTTGCCGCGCTGGATATCAGGGTGATGGAGCGGAGGCTGCAACCCTTGCCGCCGAAAGCCTGATCGGTCAGCCTTTGTCTGCCGTCGCAGCCTCTGCGTTGGGCCGCACCCGTGCCGCCGTCTTGTTGGCAAAGGCGGCAAGTCTTGCGCGGGCTTCGGGCTGGGTATTGACGATGCCGGCCAGGACGGCTTCCGCATAGGCGGCGTCTAGGCCGGACATGTTCTGCATGTGGCTGACGCCGGAGCAGATGGCAAAATTGGAAAGCGGCAGGTTTTCGGCGGCCTTGCGGGCAAGGTCCAGCGCCTTGTCGAGGCTTGATCCGTCGACGCGATACTGGGCGAGGCCGACATCGACGGCCTCCTGTCCCTGATAGACCCTGCCCGTCAGCATCATGTCGATCATCCGGGCCTTGCCGACCAGATCGGCCACCCGGATGGTCGCGCCGCCGCCGGTAAACAGGCCGCGCTGGCCCTCCGGCAAGGCGAAATAGGTGGTGGCATCGGCGATGCGGAGATGGGCGGCGCTCGCCAGTTCCAGCCCGCCGCCGACAACCGCCCCCTTTAGCGCCGCAATCACCGGCACGCCGCCATATTCCATCTTGTTGAAGGCCTCGTGCCAGCGCAGGCAGAGATGCATGAAGTCGGCAGGGCTGCGGTTCTCAAGGTGGTGTTCGACGAGATCGAGCCCGGCACAGAAATGGTCGCCCGCTCCCGTCAGCACGATTGCCCGGGCACCGGCCCGGGGTGCCGTGGAGAACAGGGTCACCAGATCCTCGATGGACGCGGCATCGAGTGCATTGCGCTTGGCGGGCCGGTTCAGGGTGGCGATCCACACGCCATCCGGCTGCGTTTCCAGATGGATATTGGCAAGATCGGGCATTGCAACGGTCTTCATGGTCGCGTCTTCCTGATGCGGTGCGGTGCTTGTGCCCATTTCTGGCAGAAACCGTCCGGCTGGCAAGGTGTGAGTGGACTTGAATCAACCCGCCTTTCATCAAAATTCATCGGCACCGCCCTCCCTCCCCTGGGCGGTGGAATAGTTCTGGAGGCATTGCAGGACGGTGACAGCATATCTTGCGGGTGTAAAATTATACAAGTGTGTAATTGACTCAGTCCTAATGTTAGGCAAGACCTGAGTCATGACCGAAGCCATCGCACTCCTCATTTTTCTTCTGCCGCTCGCCTACTCGCCGGGCCCCGGAAACTCTTTTTCGCCGTCAACGGTGCCCTGCATGGTGTGCCGGCCATCTGGCCGGCATTGCTCGTCTATCATGTCGCGACCTTCATCGTGACCTTTGCCATCGGCTAGAGTCTGTCAGGTTCATATTGAACCAGACAGACTCTAATTCCCTTTGTTTTCGTTTGTCTTTTCGGGAAAACCGGATTCCACTTTTCCCTGACAAACTCTATGGGCTGTCGGTGAGTTTTCTTGCCGATCCGACTGTCAGCCTTGCACTGAAGGTGCTGAGTGCAGGCTATATGCTCTGGATCGCCTGGGTCTGCCTGGCTGCGGCTTACCGCTTCTCGGCCGTAACGGAAAGCGCGGGCAAGGGTGCGGCCCACCCTTCATTTACGGTGGGCGCAATCCTGATGCTGTCCAGCCCGAAGGCTTACGCCATCATTGCAGCGATGTTTTCAGGCTTTATGGGCAGTGCCGCGTCCGCGACGCGTCTCATGTTCATCACCGTGATCTTTACCCTCAACAAAATGGTGGCCTTTTATGCCTGGGCCTTTGCGGGCAAGGCACTGACCCGCTATCTGGACGGTCGCGCCGCCTATCTTGTCTATGGGCTCTCGTTTCTCGCCGTCGGAATCTGGATGCTTTTGAGATAGAGCCTGTCTGGTTGAATGTGAAGCAGACAGGCTCCAGAGCGTTGCGGCGCAACTCAGGACGGCTGCGCCACGCCTCGAACTGCTCCCCGCAGGCAGGCCCGGATCTCAGGAATTGATCCGGTAGAACATCCGGTACCAGTCGACAAAGCGCTGGACGCCAACGGTGACCGGCGTATTGGGGTTGAAATCCACCCATTTCTCCAGTTCCGTCGTATCGGCGGCGGTGGCCGGGACGTCGCCGGGCTGCATCGGCAGGAAATTCTTCTCGGCCGTGCGGCCAAGCGAGGTTTCCAGCGCTGCAATGTAATCCATCAGTTGGGTCGGCTGGTTGTTGCCGATGTTGAACACCCGATAGGGCGCATTGCTGGTGGCGGGGTCCGGATTGGCGGGATCGAAATCGGGATCGGGCTCGGCGGGCCGGTCATTGACCCGGATCACGCCTTCGACAATGTCGTCGACAAAGGTGAAATCGCGCACCATCTGGCCATTGTTGAAGACATCGATCGCCCGGCCTTCGATGATGGCCTTGGTAAACAGGAACAGGGCCATGTCAGGTCGGCCCCAGGGGCCGTAGACCGTGAAGAAGCGCAGGCCCGTGGTCGGCAGCCGGAACAGGTGGCTGTAGGTATGGGCCATCAGCTCGTTTGCCTTCTTGGTGGCGGCGTAGAGGCTGACGGGGTGATCGATATTGTGATGCTCGCTGAAGGGCAGGGCGGTATTGCCGCCATAGACCGAGGAGGAGCTCGCATAGGCAAGCGATTCCACACCATTGTGGCGGCAGCCTTCCAGAATGTTGAGGAAGCCCTGGATATTGGCATCGATATAGGCATGCGGGTTCTGCAGCGAGTAGCGGACACCGGCCTGGGCTGCGAGATGAATGACCCGTTGCGGTTTCTCGCCCGCAAACAGCGCCGCCATGCCGTCCTTGTCTTCCACCGACATCTTGACGAAGGTGAAATTCGGATAGGCCTTCAGCCGCGCCAGCCGGGCCTCCTTGAGGGATACATCGTAGTAGTCATTGAGGTTGTCGACACCGATCACGGTGTCGCCGCGTTCCAGCAGGCGGATGCTCGTGTGCATGCCGATGAAACCTGCAGCACCTGTCAGAAGAATTTTCACTGTGTAAGGCTCCTTCGTGTGCGGAACAACTGGAATAGCCAGGTCCGCCCCGTCACGGCGTTGCGTTGACATCGCCTCGATACCGCGATTTCGTCACCGCTTTTTGTGGAGAAGGTGCTGGACTGTCAACCGCTTTTCTTGCGCTGCGACAGTGCCGCCCGTCCTGTCGGACGTCCGAAGGAGGCCTTGCCGTCTCAACCGGCGGCAAATTCCCAGGCGGCGCTGCCGGCTTCAATCCTGGTGCCGGCTTTGCCATTCAGCAGGGCAAGGGCGTCTTCCAGACGGCCGATGGCGGCGGGGTGTCCGGTGGCGGAGGCAAACTGGGCTGCCGCCTCCACTTTCGGACCCATGGACCCGGCGGCAAACGTGCCCGCCGCGACGGATTCGGCACCGGCCCGTGTCACGGCGCGCGCTGTGGGGGTACCATAATCGAGATAGACGGCATCGACATCGGTCAGCAGCAGCAACCTGTCGGCATGGAGCCCTACGGCCAGAAGGGCACTGGCGCGATCCTTGTCGATGACGGCCTCGATCCCCTTGATCTGCCCTTCGGCCTGCCGGACCACCGGAATGCCTCCGCCGCCGGCACAGATGACAACGATATTGTTGTCGACCAGAAGCCGGATCACCGGGAGATCGATGATTTCGACCGGCAGGGGCGAGGGCACCACGCGGCGCATACGGTCGCCGTCTCCGGCAAATTGCCAGCCCCTTTCGTCCTGAAGCCGGCTGGCACCGGCCTTGTCATAGCCAGGACCGATGGGCTTTGTCGGCTTGGCAAAGGCCGGATCCGCCGCATCGACCCGGATCTGGGTCAGCACTGTCGCGAGTTGCCTGCCTGCTGGCAGGGCGTTGCGCAACTGTTGTTCGATCATGTAACCGATCATCCCGTCGGTCTCTGCGCCGAGAATGTCGAGCGGATAGGCAGCCTCCCCGGGGCCGGATGCCGCCTGCAGCGCCAGAAGGCCGATCTGCGGGCCATTGCCATGGGTGATCACCAGCGAATGTCCCGCCAGGATCAGGTCGGCGAGCGAGCGGGCCGCTGTGGCGATATTCAGGCGCTGCTGATTTTCCGTCATCGGTTCTCCGCGCTTCAGCAGCGCGTTTCCGCCTAGCGCGACCACGATCCGCATCGCCGTCAACCCGCAATCGTCGCGACAAGGATGGCCTTGATCGTGTGCATCCGGTTTTCCGCCTGGTCAAAGACGATGGATGCAGGGGACTCGAACACCTCGTCGGTCACTTCCATGCAGTCGATGCCGAGATCGCGTTTCAGGGCGGCCCCCACTTCCGTTTCGGCATTGTGAAAGGCCGGCAGGCAATGCATGAATTTGGCAAAAGGGTTTCCCGTCAGGGCCATCACGTCGGATGTGACGCGATAGGGGACAAGCTTGCCGATCCGGTCCGGCCATTCACTCTCGCTCTCGCCCATCGAAAGCCAGACATCGGTATAGATGAAATCGGCGCCCTTCACGGCCTCCCCGACATTCTCGGTGAGGGCGAATGTGCCGCCCGTGGTGCGGGCCACCTGACCGACATGGTCGACAAAGGCCTGGTCCGGCCAGAACGCGCGTGGCGAGGCGATGGTCAGGCTGATGCCGACCTTGGCGGCTCCGATGGCCAGCGACAGCCCGACATTGTCACGGCCATCGCCGAGAAAGGCGAGTTTGATATCGCAGAGATGCTTGTGGGTGAATTCGCGCATGGTCATGAAATCGGCCAGCGTCTGGGTTGGATGGGTCTCATCCGTCAGTCCGTTATAGACCGGCACTCCGGCATTGGCGGCCAGTATCTCGACATTCCTCTGTCCGAAGCCGCGATATTCGATGGCGTCATACATCCGCCCCAGAACCCGGGCGGTATCGCGCATGGATTCCTTGTGGCCGATGTGGCTGCCGGAGGGGCCGAGCCAGGTGACATGTGCCCCCTGGTCATAGGCCGCAACCTCGAACCCGGTGCGGGTGCGGGTCGAGTCCTTTTCGAAGATCAGCGCGATGTTGCGGCGCGTCAGTTGCGGCTGTTCTGTCCCTGCCTGTTTGGCCGCCTTCAGGTCGGCGGCGAGCTTGAGGAGGTAGCGGATTTCGGTCGGGGCGAGATCATCCAGCGTCAGAATGCTTCGACCCCTGAGATTGATGGGCATGGGTGGTCCTTCCGGTTTCTGTCAGGTCGGGTCGCGGGCAATGGGGCAGGACATGCAGTGGCTGCCACCCCGGCCCCGGCCAAGCTCGGAGCCGGAGACCGTGATGACCTCGATGCCGGCCTTGCGCAAAACGGTGTTGGTGTAGACATTCCGGTCGTAGCCGATCACCACGCCCGGCTCGATGGCGAGAAGATTGTTGCCGTCATCCCACTGCTCGCGCTCCGCCTCATAACCATCGCCACCGGTTGCGATGACGCGCAGCTTTTCAAGGCCGAGGGCCTGTTGCACGACGGTGAGGAAGGAGGTGGTTTCGGCCGTGATCCCGACGCCAGACGGGCCCTTGCCGGGGCGCAGCGAAAAGGTCCTGATCCGGTCGACGATCTCGGGATAGACCGTGACCAGATCCCGGTCGCAGAAGGTGAAGATCGTGTCGAGATGCATGAAGGAACGGTCGCGCGGCATCAGGGCGGCGATCACCCTTGTCGCCTGTCCGCCGGCAAACAGGCGCGCGGCAAGGCTCGCCACGGCCTGCGGGGTGGTGCGCTCTCCCATGCCGATCAGCACGATGCCATCGGCCAGCGGCATGACATCGCCGCCTTCAAGCGTTGCTATTGCGGGCGGCGCATCGACATCCCCCCACCAGGTCTCGAAGGCCGCATCTGCAAAGCGTGGATGGAAGCGATAGACTGCGGCGAGATTGATCGCCTCCGGGCGTCGTGCCGGCCAGTACATCGGATTGATCGTGACCCCGCCATAGATCCAGCAGGAGCTGTCGCGGGTGAACAGCTGATTGGGCAGGGGCGGCAGAACGAAGTCTCTCGCCTCCATGGTCTGGCCGATCAGGCCCGTGGGGCGAAAGGGGAGTTCCGCGTGGGCAATGCCGCCGATCAGCACGCGTGCGAGATCGATGGCGGGCATGCCCATCAGCCAGGATCCCATCTCGTCGACCAGATCCTCACCAACCGTCGCGGACTGGATCCGGCGGTCGAGCAACCATGTCCGGGCCTCCGGCAATGCCAGGGTTTCGGCCAGCATGGTGCCGAAATCATGGACGATGACGCCGCGCTCGCGCAATGTATCGGCAAAGATGTCGTGCTCCTGCCGCGCCTTCTTCACCCACAGCACATCGTCAAACAGCAGGTCCTTGCAATTGCCGGGTGTCAGCCGTTGCAGGCTGAGATCGGGGCGATGCACCAGCACTTCGCGCAGGCGGCCGACCTCTGAGTAAGCGCCCAGGTTTGTCATGAATTCGTCCTTGTTCAGAAGGGGCTGATCGTGCCGTTCCAGATCAGACAGGCGGCAAGCATGCCGGAGAGGACAAGGCAGATGGCGAGCACCGCTTCAAGCGCGGTGAAGCTCTGCTTGCCTGCCTCGCGGCGTGCCCAGATGTAGATCATGATGCCGGGGCATAGAGCAGTGCGGCCATCAGCAGATAGGTTGGACCCGCTGCATAGACCAGCCAGATACCGTAGAGGGTGGCGATGCCGCTGGTCACGAGATCTGCCGTCCGGCTCTCGCCCGCCCGGTAGGTTTCCCCGGACAGGCTGAGCTTCAGCGCATAGGCCCCGGAAAACACATAGGGCACCAGAATGGCGACGGAGGCGATGGAAAACAGCGCCTGATAGGTACTGCTGGCATAATAGGTGACCAGCAGGAAGAGCTGGACCAGCAGATTGGTGATCCACAGCGAGACGACAGGCGCGCCATTGCGGTTTTCCCGACCGAGGAAGCCCGGCATCGTTCCGTCGCGGGCTGCGGCATGGGGAATTTCTGCGGCCAGCATTGTCCAGCTGAGGAAGGCCCCGAGCACCGAGATCACCACGGCGACATTGATGACGATGGCACCCCAGCGACCCACCAGATGTTCAAGCACGCCCGCCATCGACGGGTTTTTCAGGGCGGCAAGTTCGGGCCGGGAGAGAATGCCCAGCGACAGCAGCGAAACCAGTGCATAGATGCCGAGGCAGGCGAGGAAACCAAGGATGGTGGCGGTGCCGATATCCTTGCGCCGTGCCGCATCGGCTGAAATCACGCTGGCACCTTCAATGCCGATGAACACCCAGAGGGTCACCAGCATCGTGCTTTTCACCTGGGTGAGGATCGGACCGAGGGCAATGTCCTGCGTGCCCTTCCAGCCAGGCGAAAAGATGTCGATCCTGAACGCGACCACGACGATACCGATGAACAGGACGATGGGGGCCACCTTGGCAATCGTGGTGACCAGATTGACAAAGGCCGCCTGCCGCACGCCAAGCAGGGTGAGGGCATGGATCGACCAGAGCACCACCGAGGCCCCCGCTATGGCCTGCCAGCTGTTGCCTTCACCAAACACCGGCAGGAACCAGGACAGGGCACTGAACATCACCACGGCATAGGAGACATTGCCGAGCCAGGCAGAGATCCAGTAGCCCCAGGCGCTGTTGAAGCCGATGAACGGACCAAATCCGGCTTTCGCATAGGCATAGGGTCCGGCATTGAGCGCGGGAATGCGCATCGACAGATTGCGGTAAACCAGTGCCAGCGCCAGAATGCCAATGCCGGTTATGCCCCAGCCGATCAGGATGGCCAGCGGCCCTGCACCCTGTGCCATGTTCTGCGGCAGGCTGAACACGCCAGAGCCGATCATCGATCCGATGACGATGGCAGTCAGGGCACCGAGGCCGAGCTTGCGGGACGCGGTCCCCCGCACCGGGATCGCGGCGGTGGGCGAGCCGGGAGGCGGCGGCATCGGGTCGCTGAGGGTGGTCATGTCCTGACCCCGCCCGCCGGATGGCGATTGGCGGGGCTGCGGGACGTGGTGCCGGTGAACGTGTCCATGAAGATATTCCCGTCTGCACCAGGGAGTGCTGCCACTGCGGCAAGACAACCATGGAGGTGCAATTGCGTCAGAGCCAAGCTTAGTCTTCATTGATTGTGCCGGAAGCCTCGGAATCTACGCAGAGCTGTGCGTTGCGGTGTTGATCGGGCAGGGGCCCGCAGACTTCAGGCTCCCATCCTCACGCTGAGTAGTTTCCGATCCTGACGGTCGGGAGGAGCGCGGGCCTATAAATCCTGTACTGCGACGCCTTGCGGAAGGATTGCGGCGTTTTCCGCGTTGCGGATTGCAGGCGACGACAACACTATTCACATCAGGGAATACGAAAAATGAGCATCACCGATTCCGTCATCGCGGTCTTTCCCGACCACGATTCCGCCGAAACAGCCATCAAGAACCTGACCAATGCCGGATTCGGCATGAAGCAGCTCAGCCTGGTCGGCAAAGGCTATCATACCGAGGAAAAGGTGGTCGGTTTCTATACTGTCGGCGACCATGTCGCCTTCTGGGGCAGCAGGGGGGCGTTCTGGGGCGGATTCTGGGGCCTGTTTTTCGGGGGTGCCATGCTGACCATTCCGCTTGTCGGTCAGGTCATCGTGCTTGGAACCCTGGCGGCAATGGTCGTCTCCGCGCTGGAAGGTGCCGTCATCGTCGGGGGTCTCAGCGGTCTGGCGGCAGCGCTCTACAGTCTCGGCGTCCCGAAGGACAGCGTCATTGCCTATGAGACCGCGATCAGGACCGATGGTTTCCTGGTCATGGCGCATGGCACGACCGAAGACATTGAACGGGCGAGAGCCATTCTGCATGCCACCGGCCCGTCCACACTCGATGTTCACGCTGGCCCCGCGGGAACCGGGGCCGCCAGGGCGCTGGCGACGGTCTGACCGACGGACTTCTGCGCTGCGACCGGTGATGTCGATGGCACATGAGGTGCTGTCTGTCATCCGGTCGCCAAACCGAGGAACATGTGATGTCCAATGACGATCAACTGCAAACAGCCGTAATTGCGGAGCTCAACTGGGAACCCAGCATCAAGGCGGCGCATATCGGCGTTGCTGCCAATGATGGCGTGGTGACGCTCACCGGTCATGTCGATACCTACAGGGAAAAATCCATTGCCGAAAAGGCCGCCCGGCGTGTCAGGGGCGTCAAGGCCGTCGCCGAGGAACTTGAGGTAAAGCTCGCCTTCGATGTCAGGCGGACGGATGAGGACATAGCGGCCGCTGCGCTCAACCGTCTGGACTGGGACGTTGAAGTCCCCGATGACGTCGTTCGGATCAAGGTGGAAAACGGCTGGGTCACGCTGACCGGCGAGGTGGAATGGCACTAGAGTTTGTCAGGTTCAGACTGAACCAGACAAACTCTAATTCTCTTTGTTTTCGTTTGTCTTTTCGGGAAAACCGGATTCCACCTTTCCCTGACAAACTCTATCAGAAGGATGCGGCGGAGCGCGATATCAGGGCGCTTCACGGCGTTGTCGGGGTTTCCAACCAGATCAGCCTGAAACCGAGGGCCAATGCCGGAGACATTGCCGACAGCATCAGGCAGGCCTTGCATCGCTCAAGGTTCGATCCGGCAACCATCAGCGTCACGGCAAGGGGCGGACATGTCCATCTGACCGGTACGGCTCATTCCTGGTCTGACCGGCAGCTGGCAAGCGCCACCGCCTGGGCGGCCCCCGGTGCGACCGGCGTCCAGAACGATATTACGGTTCTCTGAACCGACAGCCGGCCCCGATGATCCTGCCCGGTCATCGGGGCCGGTTTTGCCCTACGCCCCCCCGCAGGGCTGTGGCGATATGCCATCGGCCCGGCTGGTGGCTTGATGCGGCTGGCTTTGCCACAATAGAGTTTGTCAGGGAAAAGTGGAATCCGGTTTTCCCGCTCAAACTCGTTTTCCCGAAAAGACAAACGAAAACAAATTTGCTTGGAGTCTGTCAGGTTCTATCTGAACCTGACAGACTCCAGGTCTGCGGGACACCAGAGGCGTGGTTCGCCCGGCACAGGCCGGGTCTCGTCCGACAGGACAGGGGGAAACAACAATGCCGCAAAGCATCGGCGCATTCTTGCGCGTTCATCAATCCAGAATTCTGATCGGTTTTGCGGCTCTGGGCCTTGGGCTCGGGGCAATGCTGGCCTGGCTTGACCAGCCCGCCGAGGCAGGCCTGGTATGGTCGGTGGCGCCGGCGCCGGTGTTGCTGGGTCTTTTCGTGCAGATCGCCGTCTCCCTGCGCAAGGGGGATATCGGGCTCGACATCGTGGCGGCGTTGTCGATGACGGCAGCCCTTGCCTTCGGCCAGCCGCTGGCCGCCAATGTCGTGGCGATGATGTATGCGGGCGGCCAGTTGCTGGAGGATTTCGCCCAGGGCCGGGCCAGGAAGGAAATGACGGCGCTGATGGGGCGCGTTGCACAGACTGCCATGCGGTTTGAGGGCGACGGGCTGAAATCCGTGCCGATTGCGGCGATCAGTCCGGGTGACCGGCTGCTCATTCGCCAGGGGGATGTGCTGCCGGTCGATGGCCATGTGGCGAGCGATGTTGCCGTGCTCGATCTGTCGGCGCTCACAGGCGAGGCCTTGCCCCGCACCATCGGCAAGGGCGGGGAGATCCTCAGCGGCTCGGCCTCCGCCGGTGCCGCCTTCGAAATGGTTGCCAGCCGGCCTGCTTGCGAAAGTACCTATGCCGGTATCGTTCGTCTGGTCGAGGCGGCGCAATCCAGCAAGGCCCCGATGGTGCGCATGGCGGATCGCTATGCCATCGGCTTTCTGGGGCTGACGGTGGCGATTGCCGCGGCCACATGGGTGGTGACGCAGGATCCGATCCGCATGCTCTCGGTGCTTGTCGTTGCGACGCCCTGTCCGCTGATTCTCGCCGTCCCCGTGGCGCTGATCTCGGGCATGTCGCGCACGGCGCGGATGGGTGTACTGGTCAAGGGTGGCGGCGTGCTGGAGACGATGTCGCGGGTGCGCACCGTCATCCTCGACAAGACCGGTACCATCACCCACGGGCAGGCGGCGTTGACCGCCATCCGGACAGAGAACGGATTTGCCGAAGCCCGGGTTCTGCAGGCGGCAGCCAGTCTCGATCAGGCCTCCGGCCATGTGGTGGCGACAGCCCTTATTCGGGCGGCTGAGGCGCGGGGGCTGACCCTGTCGGCCCCCACCGCCGTGGTGGAACAGCCGGGAACCGGGATTTCCGGAGCCGTGGATGGTCACCGGGTCGTGGTCGGCAGCATTGCTTTCGTCATCGCCGAGACCGGTGCCGCCGGCTCCGGTGACCCGCTCCGGCAAAATGATCCCGGAGCGATCAGTGTGGCGGTCGGCATCGATGGCAGGATGGCGGGGATCATCCTGCTTGCCGACCAGATTCGCGGTGATGCCAGACAGATGCTGGTTGATTTCAGGCAGGCGGGCGTCAGCCGTCTGGTGATGGCATCAGGGGACCGGAGCGATATTGCCGGTGCTGTCGGCAGGGAGCTTGGATTCGACCTGGTGCTCGGCGATCTCACGCCGGATGCCAAGGTAAGCGCCGTCAAGAACGAACGTGCGAATGGTCCGGTGATGATGGTGGGCGACGGGGTCAATGATGCCCCGGCGCTGGCGGCTGCCGATGTCGGTGTTGCCATGGGGGCCCATGGCACTGCCTCGTCGTCGGAGGCCGCAGGCGTGGTCCTGCTGGTCGATGAACTGGCACCTCTGGTCAAGGCGATGGCGATTGCACGACGCAGCCGGGCGATTGCCTGGCAGAGCGTTGTTGCGGGTCTTGGCCTGTCGCTGGCGGCGATGGCACTGGCAAGTTTCGGCTATCTGCCGCCGGTGGAAGGGGCGCTGACCCAGGAAGTGATCGATGTCGCGGTGATCCTCAACGCGCTCAGGGCGCTGAAATAGAGCCTGTTGCTACGTCTGGACCGCTGCCGCTTCGACGATCCTGCCATCGACGATCTCGATCGTCCGGTCGGTGCGCCTGGCAAGGTCGAGATTGTGGGTGACGATCAGGAAAGTCGTTCCCTCCGCAGTGTTGACGTCGCGCATCATGGCAAACACGTCATCGGCGGATTTGGTGTCGAGATTGCCGGTCGGCTCGTCGGCCAGAACCAGGGCCGGGTTCATCGCCAGCGCCCGGGCGATGGCAACCCGCTGCTGCTGGCCGCCGGACATCCGGTTGGCGAGGCTGTCTTTCCAGCGCTCCAGCCCGACCTTGTCGAGCAGGTCGCCTGCCCGCTTGCGCATCGCCTCATTCGGCCAGCCCTTGGCGAGCAGCATCGGCATCATCACGTTCTCGAGCGCGGTAAAGGCCGAGATCAGGTGGTGATACTGGAAGACGAAGCCGATGCTGTGGCCGCGCATCCGGGTCTGCTGCTGATCTGTGAGACCAGCGGTATCCTGACCTTCAATCTGCATCGTGCCTTTGGTCGGGCGGTCGAGCAGGCCGATGATGTTCAGCAATGTGCTCTTTCCCGATCCGGATGGGCCGATCAGCGCACAGAATTCCCCCCTTTTCAGCACCAGATCAATGCCGTGCAGGACTTCGGTTTCGATATCGGTGCCGATTCCGAAGGATTTTGTTACGCCCTTGAGTTGCAGCACGGCAGGTGTCGTATCTCTTGCGCTATCCACGGATCGCATCCACCGGGTTGAGCCGGGCCGCACCCAGCGCCGGAAGCACGGCCGTCACCAGCCCGGTCAGGGTCGCCACCAGCCCGGTGGTGAGAAACAGGGAGAGATGCAGGGCAATGGGGAAGAATTCGGTGCCATCGGCATTTCGGGCAAATGTGCGCCAGACGAGCACGAAGCCCGCTCCGAGTGCGGAACCCGCCACCGAGCCCAGGAGACCGATCACTGCCCCCTGCGCCAGGAAGATCCGCAACACCTGGCGTTGCGAGGCCCCCATGGCGCGCAGGATGCCTATCTCGCGCGAACGCTGTACCACGGAGACCACCAGCACGCTGGAAATGCCAAGCGCCACTGCCACGGCGACGAAGAACTGGATGACATAATTGGCAATCGACTGGGTGTTGAGAGCGGTGAACAGCTGCTCGAAGGTCTTGATCCAGCTCTCCGCATTGACACCCAGGGCGGTGCGCAGGGTCTCGGCCACCGCTTCGGCCTGATAGGGATCGACCAGATTGACGCTGATGGCGGTGACGCCACCGGTCAGCCCCAGCAGCGATTGCGCCGAGCGCAGCGTGACATAGACGCTGCGGCGATTGGCGTCCTTGCTGCCGAGATCAAAGGTGCCACCGATGATGAAGGTGCGGTCGGGCATGCCGGCAGCCGAACCGCTGCCCGTGCGGATCCGCAATTTCTCACCGGTGGAGATCCCGAGGTCTTCGGCCAGCTGAATGCCGATCAGCACGCCGTCAGGGGCGAGAACCGCCGAACCGGTCACCATCTTCCCGGGCAGGTTGACGATCCGGTAGAATTGTGCGGGCAGCATGCCGGTCAGGGAAATCGCATTGGCGGCATCGCCCTGCACGGCAAAGGCCGCACCGGCAGCGGCGGGCGACACCGCCACGACATCGCTCCGCGCGGCCAGCCGGGCGGCAATCGCCTGCCACTGGTCAATGGAGCGCAACCGCTGCGTCGGCTTCTGGACGACGGCAAGCTCGTTTCCGGCAGTTGTGCGCGGCAACACCCGGGCCACATCCTCCGGCGGCGATATCACGATATGCGCCTGGGTGGAGAGGACACGATTGAAAATATTGGCCTGGACGCCTGCCAGCAATGACGACATGAAGACGATGACGGAAACCCCGACAGCGGCTCCGATGATGGTCAGCAGGGTCTGCATCCGGCCTTCCAGCAGAAAACGGAAGGCGGCGATCAGTTCGAAGGGCAGAAAGCCTTTCATCTCACGCCCTCCGGCCTGACGACCCTCACTCTTTGTCCGGCCTTGATGCTGTTGCCGCTGGCCGCAATGACCAGATCCCCGGCGGCTAGCCCCTTGAGGACCTCCACCTTGTCGATACCGTGTGCGCCAAGGATGACGGGGCGCTCGACCGCCACCCCGTCGCTGGCAATCAGCACCAGGGGTGTCAGGCTTGCGGCATTGCGCACGGCCTCATTCGGAACCACCAGGGCGTCCTTGTGGCGGACCACCTCGATATTGACCGAAACGGTCATGTTTTCCTTGAGATAGGCTGGCGGTACGGGGACCGCCAGCTTGACCTCGACCGAGCCCCGGTCCGCATCGATGGCCGGATTGATCGCCGACTGCACGGCGTCAAAGGTTGCATCCGGATAGGCATCGGCGGAGGCAAGTGCCGGCTGGCCAACCACGATCAGACCGAGATTTCGCTCGTCGATCTGGACGACAAGTTCCTTTGTCAATTGGGGGGCCAGTACCAGCAGCGGTGCGCCTGCCTGAACCACCGCCCCCGCCTCGACATGGCGGGCGATCACCACGCCTGAAATCGGTGCGGTGATGGTGGCAAGACGCAGTTGCGCCTCGGCGACGCGCAGGGCTGCCTGCGACTGGGCGAGGCCGGCAAGGGCGGCCTGATGCGCACTTCCCCCCGGTGAGGCGCTCCTGACCGCCAGTTCGGCCGAACGGACAGAGGTCGCCGCGACATCATATGCGCGCTGCATGTTCTCGACCGTCTGGCCGGTGGCAACAGCCCGTTCGGCCAGCTGCAGGGTGCGGGCCAGATGGGTCCGGGCGTTCAGCGCTGTCGCCCTTGTCTCGATCAGCGTTTGCTCCGCCACCGGCAGGGTCAGCTCGGTCAGCTGGGCAAGGCTGGTGCGGGCCTGAAGCACGGTGGCCCTCGCCTGATCAACAGATGCCTGTTTCTGGCTGTCATCCAGCGTGATGAGCACGTCCCCCTTGCGGATGGTTGCCCCTTCTTCGACGAGAACCCGTGTGACATTGCCGATCACCTGACTGCCGATCTCGAGGCCAAACGGGGTTTCGGCCCGACCACTGGCCACAATCGTCTGAACGATTTCGCCCCTCGTGACCGCAAGCGGTGTGACCGAGGTGCCCAGCAGGGCCGGCAACAGAAAATACAGGCCCGCTCCGGTACAGGCGAGGCCGAGAGACAGCCAGATCACGGAACGAGGTGGAATTTTCATCGGGAGGCCCGGCTTTCTCTGCCATCCGGCATCTCGCCGGTAAGAGCGACAGCTGTCTGGAGCCGGAAGAGTACACCCTATCTGGAGCCCTGGGCGACCAGCAGCTTCGGAAACTACTCAAGGGGGCGGAAAGCGGGCGTCGATCCCGTGAGCTTACCCGGCGATGAGGGAGCGTGCCTGTCGGCTTGCCGTTCGTTTCCAGTGAGGAGGCGACTGCATCCGCGGGGACAACCAGAGAGAGAATTTCTCCTGTGGGGCCATATTTTCCCTGTCGCCGAGTCGCAAAGTCGGATCGAATTTGCTATGCGCCTTGCCATTCGCACATTGCGTGATCGGATCGCGCGGCAATCTGTTCGAAAGGACCTGGAATGAACGTGAATGAAAAGACCGTGGCTGTCATTGGCCTTGGCTATGTCGGTTTGCCTTTGGCCGCCGCGTTCGGCAAGGTTCGCAAGACCATAGGCTTCGATATCAATGCAGCGCGCATCGAGGAGCTGAAATCCGGACATGACCATACGCTGGAGGTCAGCGAGGAGGATCTGAAGGAAATAGCTCATATCGCGTTCACGGCCGATCGGGACCTGCTGCGCGAGGCGAAAATCTTCATTGTTACGGTGCCGACCCCGGTCGACAAGGCCAACCGGCCTGACATGACGCCGCTGGTCAAGGCAAGCGAAACGGTCGGCAAGGCTTTGAAAAAGGGCGATCTCGTCATCTACGAATCCACCGTCTATCCCGGTGCCACCGAAGAAATCTGCGTTCCGATCCTTGAGCGTGTTTCGGGCCTGGTATTCAACACGGATTTCTGCTGCGGCTATAGCCCCGAGCGGATCAACCCGGGCGACAAGGTGCATCGGCTGCAGACCATCGTGAAGGTGACCAGCGGCAGCACGCCGGAAGCCGCCGAAGAGGTGGATGCGCTGTACCGGCAGATCGTCACCGCAGGCACACACAAGGCCAGCTCCATTCGCGTTGCCGAAGCGGCAAAGGTGATCGAGAATACCCAGCGCGACGTCAATATCGCCCTGATGAACGAACTCAGCCTGATTTTCCAGCGGCTTGGCATTGATACGCTGGAGGTCCTCGAAGCGTCCGGCACCAAGTGGAACTTCCTGCCGTTCCGTCCGGGGCTGGTCGGTGGCCACTGCATTGGCGTCGACCCCTATTATCTCACCCACAAGGCACAGGAAGTCGGCTATCATCCGGAAGTCATCCTGGCGGGCCGGCGCATCAATGACAGCATCGGTGCCTTCGTGGCCGAAAAAACCGTCAAGCTGATGCTGCAGCGCAAGCTGCCGGTGCAGGACGGTCGCGTCCTGGTGCTTGGCCTGACCTTCAAGGAAGATTGCCCCGATGTGCGCAATACCAAGGTGGTCGATATCGTCAGCGCCCTCACGGATTACAATATTGCCGTGGATGTCTACGATCCCTGGATCGATCTGGCCGAAGCCAGGAGCGAGTATGGGCTTGACTGCCTGGAAGCATTGCCGAAGGCCGCAAACTACAGTGCCGTTATCATCGCTGTCGGGCATCGGCAGTTTCGGGAGATGGGTGTGGATGGCATTCGCAAGCTCGCAGTGCCGGGGGCTGCGCTGCTGGACGTGAAGTCGCTGTTTGCCAAAGAGTTGACCGACTGGCGCCTTTAGGGCCTGGTGGTTTTGCGATCTGTTGGCTCAAGGTTGACAGGTCCGGTTTAACGGCTTTTGCGTTCGGAATTCGGCGCAACGCGTATTCGGGCCTGTGGCGGCGTGTTGCTTTGCGAACCTGTCAACCGACCGACCTGTTTGCATCCTTTCGGCGGCCTTGCTATAGGCTGCCGAACTGTCGGAATGCGATCTGCCGAAGGAGTGGCCACTTGCTGAGCAATGCGCGGACGGTGGTCGTCATCGGCTTTCCCGGGCAGATCTTTGCCTTCGCCCGAACGGCGGCCATGGCCTGTCTGTCTGGAACCGGTATGATCCTGAGGCCGTTCGGGCGGGGGAGGTTCCTTCGCGCAGTGGTCAATTCCATCTGGCTGGTGCTGACCCTGTCCACTGCTGTCTTTGCCGTTTCAACCTTTTTCGCCAAATTGTTCCAGGCCATGCGGCAACCGGGCGAGCCGGGCATGTCCTCGTTTATCTCGTTCTGCCTGGCCGCCATCCTGTGCCAGATCGGCATCCATGCCAGGAGATCTTCGGTGGTGGCCGGAGCGCTTGGTGTGACGCAGATGTTCGTTCTTGCCGATTTTTCCTTCACGTTCCGAGGTCAGTCCGAAAAGCCCGTCAGACTGCCGGGATTGGCAGCATTTCCTGTCATCGTGCTGCTGCTGTGCGCGGTGCCGGTGGCTGCGGAACTTTCCTTTCGGCGCGGGGGGTTGGACGTCCGTTCCATCCTGGACACGATCCTGCACGGCCTGCTGTTTCCGGCCGTCATTGCCGGCTTGGCATGGGGGACGGGATTGCTGCGCGGCATGGAAGACGAGGTGGCAGCGTGAACCGGCACAAGGCCCTGCTGATCATCTCCAGCCTTGATGGTGGCGGCGCGGCACGCGTGCTGACGGAGCTGGCAAGTAGCCTTGCGGACAGTGGCTTTGACGTCGCAGTGCTGACCCTGGAAGGGAAGGGTGCGCGGGATGCCTATCCCCTCGACCCCACCATCGAGCGCCGGCGGATACAGTTGCTGTGGCCTTCCTCATCCCTCCGCGACAGGCTGGCAAGCATGCTGCGTCGCTGGTACCTTCTGCGGCACGCGATCCTCGACATGCAACCGGATGTGGTGCTGAGTTTCATTGACACGACGAATATTCGCGTGCTGGCGTCGCTTCTTTTTACCCGGATCCCGGTGGTGGTCTCCGAGCGGACCGATCCCCGGCACCACCAGATCGGCAGGACATGGACCCTGTTGCGCCGATATCTCTACCGCACCGCCGGAGGCGTGGTGGTGCAGACCGGGCGGGTGGCAGACTGGATGCGCGGAGAACTCGGTGGCCGCCCCGTTACCGTGATCCCCAACGCATTGCGCATCGCGCAACCCGTTGGCAACAAGCTGCCGAAAGCCAACCCCGCAGCCCGTGGGCTCATCTCGGTCGGGCGGCTTGTGGCATCAAAGCGATTCGATCTGCTGATCCGGGCCTTTGTGTCCACCGGGCTTGCATCTGCAGGCTGGACCCTGGTTATTCTTGGTGAGGGGCCCGAACGGGCCCGGCTTGAAGCCCTGCTGGCGGAACTCGGATGTGCGGCGAACGTGTCCTTGCCCGGTCATGTCGCGGATGTGGCTGCGACACTGGACGCTGCGGATATTTTCGTCATGACCTCGGAATACGAGGGCTTCCCGAATGCCCTGCTGGAAGCGATGCAAGCGGGTCTCGCCTGCATTTCCACCGATTGCGAGAGCGGGCCGCGCGAATTGATCACGGACGGCAAGGATGGGTTGCTGATACCTGTCAACGATCCGGATTTTCTGGCTCGTGCCATGATACGTCTCGCCTGCGACGGTGATCTGAGAATGTCTCTGGCCCGCGCGGCATTCGCCTCGTGCCAGCGCTTCGAACCTCAAGCCGTCACAGCGCTCTGGCGTGCGACCCTGCTTGGCGCTATTGCAAGACAATCATGAGCTCGATTCAAAGAAAAATGGTTATTCTTTACAGTATTGGCGGTCTGCAGATCGGCGGTGCGGAAGGGCAGTTGCTGATGCTGGCTTGCGAAATGCGCAAGCTTGGCCATGAGGTGCATCTCTTCGTCGTGGATGGGCGGGGACCATTGAAGAGCCGTTTCGAGCAGGCGGGCATCATCGTCCACCCCGGCGGATTTCATGGCGGCGGTTCCAGGGCAAAGCGGCTGCTCAGACTTGTGAGGGCACAACTGCGGCTTGTCGCGCTGGCCCGGCACTTGCGTCCGGACGTGGTGCACGGTTTTCTGCCCCTGACCAATTTCATGATAGCGCTGGCGGGGGCGCTGAACCGCGTGCCCCGAATCGTTACCTCAAGACGCGCTCTCGGCACACACCAGGACAGGCATCGCTTCTGGGCCCCGATGGACCGGCTTGCCAACTGGATGAGCGATGACATCACGGCGAATTCCCGGGCCGTTGCCCGCGACGCAATCCTTCGCGACGCAGCGGATCCGGCGAAAATAGTCGTCATTTACAATGGCATCGATCTCCCGCCCCTCGAAGTGGACGTCCGGGACAAGGTGCGCCGTGAATTGGGACTTGCCCCGGAGGACAAAGCCGTCGTCTCGGTCGCAAACCTCATCCCCTACAAGGGCCATGCGGAAATGATCGAGGCCATGGCCCTGACTGCCGGTGACCTGCCGGGTCTGCGGTTGTTCCTGATCGGGGAGGACAGGGGTATCGGCGACAGCCTGAACGCCAGGATTGCCGAGCTACATTTGCAGGACAGGGTTTTCCTGATGGGACAGCGTCGCGATGTGCCGCAACTTCTGGCCGGCATGGATATCGGATTGATGGCCTCGCATGAGGAGGGCTTTTCGAATGCATTGCTGGAAATGCTGCATGCCGGCCTGCCTGTCATCGCAACGCGCGTGGGCGGCAATGTGGAAGCGGTCGAAGGGATCGCCGGATGCCAGTTGATTGCCCCCAATTCCCCGGATGACATCGCCGCAGCGCTTTCACGCGCCTTTGGTCTGACGCGTACACCAGAGGAACGTCTGGAGCAGGTCGACGCCATCCGGCAAAAATATGCGCCGCAAACCATGCGCGATCACTATTTGGCCCTCTATGCCGGGCAGATGTCGATCTGTTCCGACAGATGAATGAGGCGGGCAAACGCGTTTCGCGGCGTTGCATTGACGCTTCCCTTCTCTGCATGTTAGGGGTGCCCCCGACTCGCATGAGCAACTGGCCCTGGCCTGTGCCGCCAAATGGCATCGCCGAATGCACTTCTGTATATGCATTAAACAATGGGAAGTAGTGTTTGAAGAATGTGTGGCATCGCAGGTTTCTTGAATTGGAACGGCTTTTCCAGCGATGCGTCGGCAGACCTGAGGCGGATGACGGACGCGATCGCCCATCGTGGTCCGGATGATGAAGGGGCCTGGACCGATGGCGGGAGTGGTGTAGCGCTCGGACAGCGGCGTCTGGCGATCGTCGACCTGTCGCCTGCCGGCCACCAGCCGATGATCTCGCATTGTGGTCGCTACATCCTTGTTTTGAATGGTGAAATCTACAATCATCGCGAGTTGCGCAAGGACATTGACGACAGTCCGGATCCCGTCAGCTGGCGGGGCCATTCGGATTCGGAGGTTTTTCTGGAAACCTGGGTGCGGCACGGCGCGGAGGAAACGCTGAAGCGCTCGGTGGGCATGTTTGCCATCGCGGTCTGGGACAGGGCGGAACGCAGCCTGACGCTCGCCCGGGACCGGATGGGAGAGAAGCCGCTTTATTACGGCTGGCAGAACGGCATCCTGCTGTTCGGTTCTGAACTTGCCGCGCTCAAGGCGCACCCCGCCTTTGTTGGCGTGGTTGACCGCAATTCGCTGTCGCTGATGATGCGCCACAATTACATCCCGGCACCCTACTCGATCTATCGTGACATCATGAAAGTGCTGCCCGGCCACGTTCTGACCCTGCATGCCGGCGAGCGCGATCCCCGCGTGGCGTGCTACTGGAATGCTGCGGAACATGCGACCCGTGGCCGGGCCCATCCTTTCACGGGCACGGCAGCCGAAGCGGTCGACCAAGTCGAGCAGCATCTGCGAAATTCCCTGCAAGGCCAGATGATGGCGGATGTGCCGCTTGGGGCATTCCTGTCGGGCGGTATCGATTCCTCGACCATTGCGGCCCTGATGCAGTCGATGAGTTCCACTCCTGTCCGCACATTTTCGATTGGTTTCGACGTGCCAGGCTACAATGAGGCCGAACATGCAAAGGCGGTCGCCCAGCATCTCGGCACCGCGCATACCGAGCTTTACGTCACCGGACAGGATGCGTTGAATGTCATCCCGAGCCTGCCCTCGATCTATTCCGAGCCTTTTTCCGATTCTTCGCAGATCCCGACCTTCCTCGTGTCGCAGATGGCCCGCCGCGATGTAACCGTCTGCCTGTCCGGGGATGCCGGGGATGAGCTTTTCTCCGGCTATTCGCGCTACCATCTGACGGAGAATTCCTGGGAGAAGCTGTCGCGCGTTCCCAAGCCGGTGCGCCAGGCAGTTGCCGCACTCTTGAAGAGTATTCCGGTTTCTGGCTGGAATGCTGTCCTGGGGCCACTTCTGTCCGTGGGGCCAAGCCGGTTTCGGCATGGTCGACCGGGGGACCGGTTGCACAAGATCGCCTCGGTGATCGGATCGTCGTCTCCCACTGACATCTACCGGCAACTGGTCTCCCACTGGGACAGACCCGAAGATATCGTCATTGGCGGCCGCGAGCCTGCAACCCAGATGACCGGGCTGACGAAGATCCCTGCCATCAAGGAGTTCCTGCACGAGATGATGTATCTCGATGCGGTGGCCTATCTGCCGGATGACATTCTGGTCAAGGTGGACAGGGCTGCGATGGCGGTGGCGCTTGAGGGACGGGTTCCCATGCTCGACCACCGGCTGGTGGAATTTGCCTGGTCCCTGCCCACGTCAATCCTGCGCAAGGATGGCATGACAAAATGGCCGCTTCGTCAGGTCTTGTACCGCTACGTTCCCGCCAAAATGATCGAGCGTCCGAAAATGGGATTTGGAGTTCCCATCGACAGCTGGCTGCGCGGCCCGCTCAGGGACTGGGCCGAGAACCTGCTGGACGAAGGGCGCTTGCGCCGTGACGGGTTTTTCCGGCCGGAACCGATCCGGCAGAAATGGGCAGAACACCTGTCCGGCAAGCGCAACTGGCAATATCATCTCTGGGATGTGCTTTGCTTCCAGGCCTGGCTCGAAAGTGAACAGTCTTGAAAGGCAGGTTACTCTTTGTCGTCAATGTTGACTGGTTCTTTGTCTCGCACCGGCTGCCCATTGCGGTGGCCGCGCAAAAGGCTGGTTACGAGGTGCATATCGCTGCCCGCATGACCGATCAGGCAGCGGCCCTGCAGGGGATGGGCTTTCACATCCACGATCTGCCAATCAAGCGTGGGGCGGCTGGAATGGTCACCCTTTTTACGGAGTTCCGGGCGCTGTACAAACTTGTAGCGCAGCTCAAGCCTGATATTGCCCATCTTGTGACGATCAAACCCGTGCTGATCGGGGGCATCGTTGCCCGACTGACCAGAACACGGGGTGTGGTTGCAGCGGTTTCGGGGCTGGGAACGGTGTTTGTCGCGGAGGGCCATAGGGCCCGGCTTCGCCGGTGGCTTGTCGAACGGCTTTACAAGGCGGCACTTGGACACCGTAATCTTCGGCTGGTGGTGCAAAACAGGGATGACCAGGCCCTCCTGGAGGAGATGACTGGCCTCCCTGCGGAAAAATTCACCCTAATTCATGGCTCCGGCGTCGATATCGACCAGTTTTGCCCGCAGCCGACAGTTGGCACCCGGGACAATGCCATTGTGATGCTGGCCGGGCGGTTGCTGAAGGACAAGGGGGTCGTCGAGTTTGCCGAGGCGGCACAGCTGCTCAAGCTTGACGAATCCCTTTCCCCCGGCACTCGCTTTGTCCTTGTTGGTCCGGTGGATCCTGATAATACCAGCTCCGTCTCGGCAGACCAGCTGGCAGACTGGCAAAGACAGGGCATCTGCGAAATATGGGGACCGCGTACCGACATGGCCGCGACCTTGCGACAGGCCGATATCGTCGTCCTTCCCTCCTATCGCGAAGGCATGCCCAAGGTGCTCCAGGAGGCGGCCGCCTGTGCAAAGCCGGTGGTGACAACCGATGTGGCTGGCTGTCGCGATGTCATTCTTCCCGGCGTATCGGGGGTGCTTGTCGCCGTGCGGGATCCGGTTTCCCTGGCAAGGGGCATCAAGTCCCTGCTTGCCGATGCCCCCCTGAGGTCCCGCATGGGTGAAGCTGGCCGCAAGCTGGCCGTGGAATGCTTTCAGGCCTCCGCCATCGCGGAACGGCATCTGGAACTGTACGAGGATGTGCTTGCCGGAAACGGCTAGAGTTTGTCAGGGAGAGGTAGAAGCCGGTTCTCCCGCTCAAACATGCTTGAGCGCTCAGACTCACAGGAGTGAAAATACAAACGGAAACAAGGAGCATCAGAGTCTGTCTGGTTCAGTATGAACCTGGCAGACTCTGATGCTTGTAGACCCGCGAGCGAACCTTGATGTTCGGTCCCCGCATATGACGTCGTCATGCAGGATTAAATGGGAAGGCCGCTCTGCGGCTTTGCCTGACAGGCGGGCGCTGCTTGCCGGCTGGCTGTTGTGAACGTCTGGATATCTCCATGTAATCGTCCAAAGCACGCCTGGGACAGCGAACTCTCCGCTGGATTGTCGCAACTATACTTTTCCAGCGCCTGCCAATAAAAACATATTAAAATGGAATTATATTCGAATAATCGGACGGAATTATTCGTATTAGCTACACTTAAGATAGAAAATATTTTTTTGCAATTTATCGGAAGATGCACTAGGCAGGAAATAATTGTATAAAACAATTACATTTACGGAGTAAATGCATCTATGAAATTTGACAAATTGACTGCGGTGCGGATGTTTCAAGCGGCGTCCGCCGGAATGCTTGCGGTAATGGTTCTGGCCTTTATGACCGGTTTTTTGCCGTTCTTCAGCCCGCTTCTCGAGAATGCCGGTTTTGTGTGGCGAATCGTCTATTTTGGTTTCTGGATGTGTGCACTCGGTGCTGCAGGCTTGCATCTCGTTTTGATGCAGGATGTCGGACTGAGGCGGAGATTGGTGTATTTGTCTCTGACTACCGTTGTCATGCTTGGCCTCACTTTTGCCCATCCAGTCACTCGCATTTCGAAAAACTTTATTGCCATCACGATCTTCATATTCGCGTTTACCGTGCTATCCGCGGCTACCCGCAACAGGTCTGCTCTGCGGCTGGGGGCTTGGGTTGTCGTCTTTAATGCGTGTGTCATATTTGTTGACATTATATTCCCGGTAGGATTCTCTAACACTCTTGGCCGGGCGGGTGGCTTTCTCGTGAACCCGAACGATGCTGCTCTCAGCCTGATGCTGGGATGCGCCGCGACCTGTTCCGCAGTTCCCCTGCGGTGGCGGTACACCTTTTTTGCATTGGTCGGCAGCGCAATTTTCTTCACCATTTCGCGCTCCACCCTACTCCTGAGCCTCAGCATTATGGTTCTGAGCCTTTCCCTGCATTTTGCCTTCGACCGTGCATCGGCAAAAAACATCATGCGGCTGATTTGGCCCGACGTCAGGCTGTTTGTACTCCTTGGTTTCTCGGGCCTTTGGTTGCTTGGCGTTGTCTGGTCGAATGATCGGTTTCCGGTCGCTTTGAAGGGATCCTTAGGCACCCTTGAAGCGACATTGGAGACCGTTCTCAAAACAGGGCATCAAATCTCTGGTGATACTGCAACGTCTGTGGCCAACAAGGATCAAGTGGCGTTGGGAAAGGCGGACTTAACCAAACCAACTGCTGAACCTGGCAGCACCAATTCGGTGATGTCGCGCAAATCCTTGCTGATGCGATCACTCTACGCCTTTGAGACCGCGCCTTTCATGGGAGAGGGGCTGGAAGCGGCATACAGCCTTGCACCCCATAACATGTTTCTCCTTTTTGCTGTGGCGTTCGGCTATCCCGGCGTCGCCCTCGACATCCTCCTGGTTGTTTTTCTCTTTGGTGCCTGCGGGCGTCGCAGTGTGGCCGTTCCGCTGAGCGTTATTGCAGCCATGCTGGTTTCGCACGATCTGCTCATGCCTGCCTTGGCCGCGCCGATTGCCCTGGGCCTTGGCTATGCGTTGCAAGCAGAGGAAGCCGAAGCGCATTCGTGTCAAAATGGATTTGTGACGTATGTCTGGTTAACGGCTGCTGCGGTCATCTTCGCAACGGTGTTTGTCGGGGTTCATTTTCGAGGTCAAAATTTGAGGTATACGCTTGATGCGAGCGCCGTCCGCTCCAACACGGATGCGAATTTTGTGATTCTGGTTCCGACCCAGGCGTTTTCAGGCATCCTACGCCCGCCAGCCACGGCCTATGAGAATGTCCGGCTATTGGAAAACGGAAATCCTTTGACGCCCATGCCATCCACAGCGACAGGCAGCGGTTATGCCGGGAAATTTGCCCTGGTGGAGCGCTATGCGCTTGACTTCTCTCCATTCGACCAAAGCAATCCGACACGAAATGGTCGATCCTACTTTTTGGAATATCGGCCTGAGGTGCATCCGCTCGGATGGATAATGTGCCTCCTGCTCATGGCATGGGGTATCGCCTATTCCGCTGCCCATCGCACCACTGTCAGAATGCAGCGGCGTGCGGGAGGAGATGAAGCTGTATTCAGGCTTTGACGCTGTCAAACAGTGCCAAGGTTGAACGGCGCAAGAGAGTCTGCCAGGTTCAATGTGAACCAGGCAAACTCTCTTGCGCTTAGCGGGCGGAGGATCTTTCCACCGTGCCGATGCGTCGTGACAGAAGATTATACCCGGCAGCCCAGAGCAAAAAAACACAAAGGACGATTGCCGCGAGGGGATGTGGGCGCGGCATGTAGTGCAGGCTGTAGGCGCGGCTGTTTGTCGTTGGATCGCTTCCGTCAGTGCTGGAAAATTTTACCACATAACCATCTTTGAGCAGGAACTGGCCTCTCGCACCGGTTCGCGCCTGCGCGGATGGCACGCTTGCAAGCGCTTGCCCATTTTCCAGAAGACCCAGGCTCGGATCATCGCTGGCAGCCACGCGCACTATTCCGGAATAGGCAGGATTGGGCACCAGGGCGATATAGTCGTCCCCCTTGTCATGGCGCATGGCTCCGGCTTCGAGCGGCACGGAAACAGCACTACGGTCATGCAGCAAGACAAAGGCGACCGTAACGCTGACCAGCATGGCCGCGCCCCAGACATAGGGGGCGAACCTTGTTCTGATTATGGCCGGAGGAGGTGGCAAGCGGTTTGCCATTTGCCAGCCGAGGCCAACGGCCAGAGGTGCCGCAAAAACCGGCATCAGCAAATCATGGGACACCAGCATCCCGGCGGCCAGGCTCAAGGCGAGGTGGATCTCACGGCGTCCGCAGACATAAGTGAGGAGGCCCAGTGCGAGGAATACGATGAAGAGACCCGGATAGCCAAAGGCCACGGCGAAAAGCAGGTACGTATTGTGCGGCTCAAGTGCATAGGCATAAGCCAGACCCTGGCCGAAGAAAGGTCCGTGCAGGAAGGCGTAGAGGGAGCGCAGGAACAGGACCTTGCGGGCGAGAACCGAATTGCTGTCGCCAAGCTGGCCGATCAGGTCGGCATAGCTGCCATTGCCATACCCTTCCAGTCCCAGCAGGTCCAGGGCCAGCCGCAAGGTGGTGTAGGAAGAACTGGCCGCGGTTGAGAAACGGTCATTCACCAGAAGGGTCAAGACCAGCCACAGCAGAAAAAACACGGCCACACCAATGGCCCGCCGGTCGGGCACAAGAAATCGCAGATCGATAGTGCGCCCTGATCCGCGAAGGCTGCCGTTCAGCAGCAGGCTCACCACGAGGACAGCAGACCCGAGGATCAGGGTCGAGCGCGAAAGTGTGAAAAAAATCGCCGCCGCCACCAGGGTACAGAAGGCATATTTCCAGCGGGTCGGTACGCCCGAGATGGACGCGGATGCACCGATGAGCAGGCTCAGGGCGGCAATATTCGGGTTGACCATGAAACCGGCGGCCCGACCGAGTGTATTCGACAGCCCGACGGGAAAGAGAATATCGGCAAACAGGATGAGTGCGTTGAGAACGACAATCCATGCGGCAAGGCCACGGACGCTGTTGCCTGCATGGGCGGCGCTTATCACGGCGAAGACAGAGATCAGGACGATGAGCGAAATGTAGTTCCGGGTCATGCCGTCCAGAGGATGCATGAGGCAGACAGCGAGCAGCAGGGCTGTCATTGCGGCGAGGCCTGCAACTCGTCCCTTGAAATCACGCGGCATTTTCAGCAGCAGCACGGGCACCGTCACAACAGACACCAGCCAGAACCCATAAAAGAGCACACGCCAGACCGCACCAAGGCTGTTGACCGTACTGGCGAAGAACGCCACCAGCCCGGACATGAAGGCCAGAAGCATGATTGCCGTCAACCGGGAGCCAATCGCCTTGGCACCGTTTTCCGTGGTCTCGATTCCATGGGCAAGGCTGGACAAGACATTCTCTCCTTCGAGGGGCGACCCTGAAATGGCAGCAGACACCAAGGGTATTACATTACAAAAAACCGCATTGCGGGATAGGTGAAGGCGGTAAGTGCCAAAGCGCAGGTAATATTTGCGACTACAGGATAGATACCAAAATACTGGACCATGACATTTGCCAGGGCACCGCCCCAGAGGGAATTGAAGGACACCAGCAGTAGATAGCGCAAGATGGCTGCTTTTACCGGGCGCTTGCTCTGAAACGTGAAGGCATATTGCACGGCAAAATTAAAGATGCCCGACACGAAGATTGCAGCCCCGGAGGCCACACCCTGACGGATGCTCGGGACGACGAGCGGCAGACTCGCCAGCGCCAGAAAGATCAGGAATGTTGCACCGCCGGTGCAACCATATCGCAGCAATTGCCAGAACGTCGCGCTCCAGTGACCGGGGTCGACTTCGTTTTCGTCCATGTCAGCGGCGACGCCACTGGGCAATGAACATGGGGAAGGGGGCAGATCCCGGCAGGAGGTTATAGAGCCTCTCGATGGCCATCAGGGGTTTGGCCAGCAATGGTTTGAAACGGTGCGGAACACGGGTAATCAGGCTGTTCAGGATCAGGAAATAGGCAGGACCGCCGAGATAGGTCACCTTGATCAGTTCGAAATTGCCGGATGCCATTTCCAGAATTTTGTCATGGAACAACGGATGCTCCTCCTCGGCGCGAAACCAGCGGTCCTTCTTGTACCAAAGATTGCGAACCGCATTGAGGATGAAACCCGCATTGGGTTCAACCATCAACAGGTGACCGCCCGGCTTGATGAAGCGGGCCATGTTTTGCAGCGTCGCGGGAAGGTCGTTGACGCAGTGGTGCAGGCCGCCAACCACAAAAGCTGTATCGCAGGGTTCGGACAGGCTTGCTGCCGGTGACGACAAATCGACGATATGGGCTGGAAAAGCGGTGTGCCGGCGATAGGAGGCGCAGCATTCGTCAGAAATATCGACACCCTGGAGGCGGACACGCGGATAGATCTTGGCGCATTCCGTCGAGTTCAGGCCACTGGCGCAGGCCAGATCCACAACATCCTTGCCATTGAGGTCCAGGTTATTGAACAGTGCCGGGTAAATGAAGGCACGACGGTATTCCATGGAGGATTCGTCAAAGTAATGACGCTCATAGTCATCCAGAATTGCATCGTAATGTTCGGCCTGACCCATGATCCTGATCTCCGGTTTCGCTGTTCTTACTTCGTCGCGATGAAAAGATGGTTGAGTCCATAGACGAAGCTTGACCTCCGGACGGCGGGAAATCCTGCCTCACGGATCATGTCCATGACATTTTTCGGGTCCATGCCCATGACTTCACCTTCAGCGACATCCCGGTGCTTGTCCTCGCTGTACCACCAGATGGCGTGGCCGATATCACCGATAAGCTTGCCGATCATGGTGACCACGAGACGACCACCGGGCTTCAGAATGCGCAGGCTTTCCGCCAGAGCTTCCCGGCGTTCCGGAATGTGATTTAGGCAGGCGACGAAACAGACAGTGTCGAAGCTGTTGTCTTCAAAGGGGAGATGCCGGCAATTTTCGACAATCGTGCACTGGCCACCCCAGTCGACCACGTCGAGACCGACGCTGGCGCCTGCCCCGCCGGCATTCGTGGTGCCAGTACTTTGTTCCCGGTAGAGATTGACCAGCATATTGTCGCCGGCACCGATATCGAGGACGCGACCCGTCAACTGGGGCAGGACCATCGAAAGCCGCTCGGCCCGCAACGAGGTCAGATGCATGCGCTCGTTGACATGATCCGGCAAGGCGATCATCCGCAACGGTGCGCCGAAAAAATCATAGACCTGCTGCAACGGCGGCTTTGGCCGTTTTAGGGACCAGGCAGGCGGGCGTCCGCTGAACATGTTGATTTCGGTCACGTCACTTGGTCCTTGAAACGGCTTGATGGTCAAAGGAAATGGCTTCGGCTGTGCCGAGACAGGCCCCGTCCCTTATCAGGCGAAGGAAGTTACATCAATGTTCAAACCGGCCCCGGCTGATGCCCGATCCGGCAGATGGCCACGTCTACTCCGCCTGCGTATCCTTTGAAAGCGGTGTCGTATCGGGAAGCATGTTGAGCCGTAACTGGCTGATCTGATCGGTCACCAGGCCCATGGCGATGCTCATCAGGCCCGCCGCCATCACCAGCGTTCCGCCGAGCGGGATGCCGCGTCCGGCCAGAAGGGCCACAAGCACGCTGTAGACGATGCCGACACCGGTGAGCCCGAGCCCGATGGGCAGAAAGAAGCGCATCGGTGCAAAGAGCAGGACGGCGCGGAAAAGAGCCAGCATGGCCTCGAAACCGTCCTTCATGCGCACAGTCGACTGTCCGATGCGCGGGGTGGTGCGTATCTGTTCGAAGGTGACGGGATAGCGCCGTTCGATCATGACGAGAGTCGTCACCAGGCTCGAGCTGAAACGGTTCGGAATGAGCGAGCAGTAAGGCAGGATGACTTCGCGGCGGAAGATCCGCAAGCCGCAGTTCAGGTCGTGTCCGGCATTGATCTTCAGCCCGCGCCCGACAAGACGGATCAGCGCCTTGCCCAGCCCGCGGACGTGACTGCTGGCACCATTGTCACGCTGGCCGATCACCGCGACAAGCTCCTCCCGCCTGATGGTGGTGAGGCAGCGGGCCAGATCCTCGGGCCGGTGTTCATTGTCGGCGTCAAACCACGCCACATAGGGGCGGGTTGCCGCGCGCATGCCTGTTTTCAATGAAGCACCCTGCCCACGGTTGAAAGCATGCTGCAGCACCCGCACGGATGGCCGTGAAGCGGCGGTGGCGAAGGTTGCATCCCTTGAGCGGTCATCCACGACGATGATCTCCGCATTGCTGAAGGTCGCCAGCAATTGATCCAGTGTCACGCCGATGCCCATTTCCTCGTTATAGGCAGGAATGACAATGCTGAGATCGGAGGCGTCAAAAAGGGGGGCTGTCATGGGTGGGAATGATCCTCTATCCAGGTCGCCAGCACCAGCAGGGTCCAGACGACAAAACGGTAATCCCTTGCCTGTCGGCGATGATCGCGCCAAAGGCGGCGAACGCCGTCGGCCGACAGGAAGGGAGCTAAAATATCTGCATTGCGATCAAGCAGGTGGTCCCCGAGCGGCCGCAGTTCATGGCGCAACAAGGCGTTCATCGGCACGTTGAAGCCCATCTTCCGCGCCGCAAAAATCTCTGCCGGCAAGCCAAGCTTCTCGACGGCACGGCGCAGCACAATCTTCGTGCGCCCCTTGATGTCCATGAGTTGGGACCGATCCAGAGACGCCGCCAGATCGCACATCCGGCGATCCAGGAACGGAACGCGGACCTCAAGTCCATGATACATGCTCGTCCGGTCGGTTTTCATCAGCATGTCGCCCGGCAGGTAGTAGCGCTGGTCGGCGAGAAGTCCCTGCTCCCAGCTGTCCTTTCCATCCTCTCCGGCTGCGGCATAGCGCACCAATGGATCTGCTGCCGACAGTGTCTGGAGATCTGGTCCGTAGAGAGCCCTGCGGTCAGCGGCGCGCAGGTATCGACGCCAGTTGGCGTGGGGCGAAGAGCTTGCCATTCCGTCGAGCAGCCGTACCATCAATTCGCTGCGTCCGATGCGCTGATCGGATTGTCCGCCAAGGGTCTGGAACAGGCGGCTCAGGCCATCGAGCACGGGGTTGGGGATGAGGGCTCCCGCCCGACGGGCCAGAGCGGTGGCCCTGTAGGTCGGATATCCGCCGAAATACTCATCCGCACCATCTCCTGACAGAGCGACAGTGGCATGCGCCTTGACGGCTCGCGCAAGCTGGAAGGTCGCAAGCGCGCTGGAATCGGCAAGCGAGCCATCGACCGCGTCGACCATTGCCCTGAAATCCGCCACCACATCCGATCGTGCGAGATCAATGAAGTCCAGCGGTCGCTTCAAGCGTGCCGCCACCAGACCGGCGAGGCCGGATTCATCATGGGCCCGGTCCTGGAAGCGAACCGAGTAGAGCCTGACATCGCAATGGTCGGGCAGGCAAGCGGAAATCAGGGTTGAATCGATGCCGCCGCTCTGCAAAACGGCAATCGGGACATCGGAGACCACCTGGTCGGCAACGACGGATCGCAGGGTGTCAAGGACACGGTCGGACGACTGGTCAAGGCTGACGGGCTCCGCCGGCTTTCGCGTGGGGCGCCAGAAGCAGCGCTCCGTCTTCCGGTCCCGGTCCCAGATCATGACAGTTCCGGGCGGAACCTGCAGTATGCCCGCAAACAGGCTGGAATCAGGGGCCACATATCCGGTTGCCAGAAACGCGGCCAGCGATGGCGGCGACAGGGTTGACCGAAATTCTGGATCGGCAAAGAAGGCTTTGATTTCGCTGGAAAAATGAATGCCGCCCGGGAACTCGCGAACATAGAGAGGCTTGGTTCCGTTCGCATCACGCGCCAGAAGCAGGCGACCGTTGCGCCGGTCATGGAGCGCGAGGGCAAAGATGCCCTCGAGCCGTTCGGCAAAGGTGTCGCCCCATTCGAGATAGCTTTCCGGGATGACTTCGGTATCGCAGCCGGTTTTCGGTACGAATCCCCGGCTTTTCCCCAGCAGGCCCGCAATCGTCCGATCATTGTAAAGCTCGCCATTATAGGTGACGACGATCTGTCCGCATTCGGAATGAAAGGGCTGGGCACCGGCGGCGGAAATGTCGCGGACCGCGAGGCGACGATGGCCGAGGCCGACAGGTCCTTCCGTCCAGCTGCCGCCGCCATCCGGGCCCCGCCGCGCTATGCGGCGCGCCATGTCGTCGACCAGGTCTCGGTCGACGGCTCGCTGGTCAAAGTAATAGACGCCGACAATGCCGCACATGTTGCACCGGTTCCGCTAATTTTTCAGCCTGAACAACTGCCAGCGCCCGGCGCTCAGCAGAAGATCGGACGATTGAGCCACAGAAGTGGCGAGACGTGGCGTTGCAGCCTGGGTATCGACAAGGACAAGACGCAGGTTGTCGGTCTGTTTGAGGCCGTTGAGGGTTGATCTGATGCCGGGTGCATCGCTGGTGTCCAGACTGCTCAGGCGGTCTCGCATGCCTGCCCAATGTTCCAGGTGCTGGCTGCTGCTATAAAGCAGGAAATTCATGTCCTTCTGCAGGAACAGAACCGGCTGGAAGGCACCGTAGCGTACGGCAAGTGCGTTTGTTTCGAAAGCGCCGACCGGCAAGGGCAGCACCAGGGAGCCGGGAGGCTCCTGCCTCAGACGCTCGATGACAGTGCGAAACTCTTCAGTTGCCGATGCTTGCTGCCTGGCGTGGTCCGGCTGCCGGCGGTCTTCGATTGCCGCATATAGCGGATTTGGGAAATGGTGCCACCAGAAGCCAAGCAGAAGCAGTCCCATGACCGGCAGGGCATAGCGAGCGAGCAGTGCACCATAAAACCGCATCTCAAGCCATTTGAGCAGCCAGACGAGACCAATCAGGGCGACAGGAATGACGAAGCGCAGATTGCGAATGATGTCGATCTCGGCCGGGTTGCGGCCCAGATGCCGGGCGATGGTCTGGTCCAGCCAGGCAACGCCGAAACTCGACAGCAGCGTTCCCAGCAGAATGAGCAGCAGAAAGCCATGCGTATCTTGCCATCTGCGCGGCGAGAGGCCCGCAAGAAGAAACAGAAAGGCAGCTGCCCAAAGGCCGTGGAGCCAGCCCCAGTCGGGCAGGGGATTATTGCCGCCGCCCTGTGCCGCGATGGAAAGGGCCAGCATGGCGTCGTAATATTGTTCGCCGACCAGGCCGCGGCTCGACTCTTGCAACTGCGTGACCATCGGCGAGGTGGCGTGAGAAAGCGCTGACAGAAACATCAGTGCAAAGGGAGCGGCGATGGCCAGGAAAAAAAGCCCGGCACCGACCAGGATCCCCAGCTTCTTGCTCCATCCCGATGCCTGCTGCGGCGATATGGCCATGGCGAGCCAGAGGGTCAGCGCCACACTGGGGGCGCTGACCGGGTGAATATAGACGCTCAAGCCACACAGGCCCATCGTCAGGAAGGCGCGCCAGCCGCGAAAGGGTGGCAGGGCGGACAGGAGCAGAAAGGGATAGAGGGCACCGAAGATGCTTCGTGTCAGCGGCGCGGGCAGATTTCCCCATAATTCGCCATTAAAGATGAAGACGGGCGGAATACTGAGGAGTGCCAGCACCATTGGCCAGAAGCACCCGCCGAAAAGTCTCCGTCCAAGCAGGTAAAATCCGGCCGTCTGAAGAAACAGGATCGGAAATTGCATCAGCATATAGGCCTGGCCGATATCGCCGGTCAGGAGGAAATTGAAAGCGACCCAGGGGCGACTGATCGTCACATAGAAGGCGTAGTTTTGCGGATCGGAAAATACCGGGTCCAGCAGGAACCGGTCAGGTTGATGCCCTGCCGCGATCATCGACCCGACATTGCCACCATCACCCGATGGAACCACAAAGGGTACAGGACCGACAACGGCCAGTTGCCAGAGGAGAGCGACAACGCCAAACACGGCGAAAACTGAAAAGTCGCGAAGTCGCAAAGATCGCATTGTTTCCGTTGCCTGCTGTTTCGAGCATGTATGACTACCTTTAAGTTCATGCGCAAAAATAGGGGAGGGCGTCAACCGTCGATTTGGCACCGGGGCTTCGGATGTTGCTGAAAGCGAGCCTGTCTGCACCGTTTTCATGGACAACTGGATGCCAATCCCTTAACCCATGTCCTTCCTGCGACCAGCACCTCACGGGCATGGCTGGCCGTGTCCCGGGGGAGAGCATGGATGAACAGCGATCTTGAGCGCGCCACAAACCAGACGATTTCCGATTTCGGCCAGCAATGGACCACATATACGTCGAATGATGGCTATTACGGCAGTCAGGAGATGCTGCGCGACATTGTCAGCCCGCTGGTTGAGCCCGGTAATTTCAAGGACAAGACCTGCGGCGAGGTCGGAGCGGGGACGGGCCGGATCAGCCTGATGCTGCTGCGGGCAGGTGCCCGCCACGTCACGGCTGTTGAACCGTCGAAGGCAAATGGCGTTTTGTCCGCCAATCTGGCGGAATTCTCCGACAGGGTGACCGTGCTTGCCAGGCCTGGCGACCAGTTCGAGGCCCGCGATCTCGACTATATTCTGTCCATCGGTGTGCTGCATCACATTCCTGACCCGGACCCGACAGTCAGGAACATGCACGCATCCCTGAAACCCGGCGGCAAGGCCGTCATCTGGCTTTACGGTCGGGAAGGCAACAGGCTCTACCTCAGCTTTGCCGAGCCGCTGCGCTGGGTGACGCGACGTTTGCCACTCTGGGCCAATTCGGCCCTGTCCTGGTTGTTATATCCGCCACTGGCCGCCTATATCGAACTTTGCGGGTTGTTGCCCCTGCCGATGCGCAAGTACATGCGCGAAGTGTTGCGCCCCATCGGGGCCAGGGAAATCCGGCTGGTGATCATCGATCAGCTGAACCCTCGCTGGGCCAAGTATTATACAGAGCGCGAAGCCACAGACCTGCTGGTTCGAGCCGGTTTCAGAGATATCAAAACCCATCACCGTCATGGATACAGCTGGACCGTCGTCGGCACACACTGACTGTTGCACCGTTGCCGCCGACATGCCTTTCCGGTCGGTGGCAGTTGCACCCCCAAAGCAACCCGGTCCCATCAATTCGATAACCCCAGCTTATCGCCATGATCGGAAAATCCTGCTTACGCTAATGATCTGCCTTTGATAGAGACAGGGCAGCGAAGCGGGGATTGGGCGATGAGGGGCGGAGCGCCTGCTAAAATGCGGTGATCCGGCCTTTTGTGCCCAGTTCCTTGCCAGAGAACAACGACAGGTCCCCGTTGCGGGGCTAAAGACGAGGACTACGGAGCGTTCCTGCAAGGGGAGGTTGCCGGGGACGCCGATGGGGTGGCCCCGTTCCGGGTAAGATTCAAACAGCCAAGATCGGAGTAGCGATATGGACGGACATAATGGGGAAACTGCCGGCAAGTGCCCGGTGATGCATGGTGCGGGCAAACCGACGAGTTCGGGTGGCCGTTCCAATCGTGACTGGTGGCCGAACCAGCTCAATCTGCGCATCCTGCACCAGAACACGGCGCTCTCCAGCCCGCTCGGCGGTGCATTCAACTATGCCGAAGCCTTCGGCAAGCTGGATCTCGCCGCCGTCAAGCAGGACATCCATGCGCTGATGACGGACTCGCAGGAATGGTGGCCGGCCGATTATGGCCATTATGGCCCGTTCTTCATCCGCATGGCCTGGCACAGCGCCGGCACCTATCGCACCGGCGACGGCCGCGGGGGCGCGTCTTCCGGCACCCAGCGGTTCGCGCCGCTGAACAGCTGGCCGGACAATGTCAATCTCGACAAGGCCCGCCGCCTGCTGTGGCCGATCAAGCAGAAATACGGCAACAGCCTGTCCTGGGCCGACCTGATGATTCTTGCCGGCAATTGCGCGCTGGAATCGATGGGCTTCAAGACCTTCGGCTTCGGCGGCGGTCGCTCCGACGTGTTCGAGCCGGAAGAAGATGTCTACTGGGGTTCGGAAGGCACCTGGCTCGGCGACAAGCGCTACAGCGGCGAACGCGATCTGGAAAACCCGCTCGCCGCCGTGCAGATGGGCCTGATCTACGTCAACCCGGAAGGCCCGAACGGCAATCCCGATCCGCTGGCCTCGGCCCGCGACATTCGCGACACCTTTGGCCGGATGGGGATGAATGACGAGGATACCGTTGCCCTCATCGCCGGGGGCCACACCTTCGGCAAGGCGCATGGTGCGGGCGATGCCAGCCATGTCGGCGCGGAGCCGGAGGCCGCAGGCCTTGCCGAGCAGGGCTTCGGCTGGACGAGCAGCTTCCGCAGCGGCAAGGGTGTCGACACCATCAGCAGCGGCCTCGAAGGTGCCTGGACCACCGAGCCCACCAAGTGGGACAACAACTATTTCGACAACCTGTTCGGCTTCGACTGGGTGCAGGTCAAGTCGCCTGCCGGTGCCACGCAGTGGGTGCCGAAGGATCGCGGCGGTGCGGACAGCGTGCCGGATGCCCATGATCCCGCCCGCCGCCATGCGCCGGTGATGTTCACCTCGGACCTTGCCCTGAGAATGGACCCGATCTATGGCCCGATCTCGAAGCGCTTCCACGAAAACCCCGCCCTGTTCGCGGACGCCTTTGCCCGCGCCTGGTTCAAGCTGACCCACCGCGACATGGGGCCGAAGGCGCGCTATCTCGGCCCGGAAGTGCCGTCCGAGGACCTGATCTGGCAAGATCCGCTGCCGGCCGTTGCCCATCCGCTGGTCGATGCTTCGGATATTGCCGATCTCAAGGCGAAGATCCTCGCCTCCGGCCTGACGCCTGCATCGCTGGTCTCGATTGCCTGGGCGTCGGCCTCCACCTATCGCGGTTCCGACAAGCGCGGTGGTGCCAATGGTGCCCGCATCCGCCTTGCGCCGCAGAAGGACTGGCAGGTCAGCCAGCCCGCCGAACTCGCCCGGGTCCTGCCGGTGCTCGAAGGCATCCAGCAGGCCTTCAACGCGGCGGCCAAGGGCGGCAAGCAGGTGTCGCTGGCTGACCTGATCGTGCTCGCAGGTTCGGCAGCCGTCGAACAGGCTGCAGCCACGGCCGGTCACGCGGTGGCGGTACCCTTCACGCCCGGCCGCACCGATGCGACGCAGGCCCAGACGGATGTCGAAAGCTTTGCCGTGCTGGAACCGGTTGCCGACGGCTTCCGCAACTACCTGAAGACCCGCTACAGCGTCTCTGCCGAGGAACTGCTGGTCGACCGCGCCCAGCTCCTGACGCTGAGCGCGCCGGAAATGACCGTTCTGGTTGGTGGTCTCAGGGTTCTCGGTGCCAATGCCGGAGGCAGCAGGCACGGCGTCTTCACCAGCCGCGAGGGTGCGCTCACCAACGACTTCTTCGTCAACCTGCTCGACATGGGCACGGTCTGGAAGACGATGTCTGACGCGCAGGAAGACTTCGAAGGCCGCGACCGGGCAACCGGCGCGCTGAAGTGGACCGGCAGCCGTGTCGACCTGGTCTTCGGCTCGAACTCGCAGCTGCGTGCACTGGCGGAAGTCTATGCGCAGGCGGATGCGGAAGCGGGCTTCGTCCGTGATTTCGTTGCGGCCTGGACCAAGGTGATGAACCTCGACCGCTTCGACATTGCCTGAACGGTCGTCGACGTCCGGGATTGACGACCGGCTGCCCGAGCGGCCGGAATTTGTCCGGGGATGAAACATGAAGGCGGCGTCTCGTGCGGGACGCCGCCTTTCGTTTGACCGCGCGCCTTTACAGCCGGGGTAATCTGGCCAACAGTACCGATCCCTGAAAACCTGCCGCCGGGGGCTTCGCGCAGCCTGCCGATTCCGGCAGCCGGTTTGTGACAGGGTGCTTGAAAATGTCCGCTCTGCCCCCAGATTCCAGCAGGAAGCCGGCAAGCCCTGTTGTTCCTTTTTCGAACTCCCTCATTTTCCAGAATGGAGATTACCATGCAGACCAAATCCTTTGGCACCTATGCGGCCAGCAAGCCGTTCGAGCCGATCAGCATTTCCCGTCGCGCGCCCGGCGCCGACGATGTCCAGATCAAGATTGCCTATTGCGGCGTCTGCCATTCCGACGTGCACACGGCGCGCTCGGAATGGGCAGGCACGCTTTACCCCTGCGTGCCCGGCCATGAGATCGTCGGCCATGTCACGGCTGTCGGTTCTGCGGTTACCAAATTCAGGGTCGGCGAAACCGTCGGTGTCGGCTGCATGGTCGACAGCTGCCAGAGCTGCTTTGCCTGCGACGACGGGCTGGAGCAATATTGCGATCACGGCTTTACCGGCACCTATAATGGCGCGACCGCAGACGCGCCCGGCCATACGCTGGGCGGCTATTCCGGCGATATTGTCGTCAAGGACAGGTTCGTGCTGAAGATCCGCCATCCCGAGATGCAACTGGCCGCTGTCGCCCCGCTGCTTTGTGCCGGGATCACCACCTATTCGCCGCTGCGCCACTGGGGTGCGGGGCCGGGCAAGAAGGTCGGGATCGTCGGCATCGGCGGGCTTGGCCATATGGGCATCAAGATCGCCCATGCCATGGGGGCGCATGTGGTCGCCTTCACCACGTCGGAAGGCAAGCGGGCCGATGCGCTGGCGCTTGGTGCCGACGAGGTCGTCGTGTCGAAGAATCCGGAGGAAATGAAGGCGCATCGTGACAGTTTCGACTTCATCCTGAATACGGTTGCGGCCAGCCACAATCTGGATGCCTTCACCACGCTGCTGAAGCGCGACGGCACGCTGACGCTGGTCGGGGTGCCCGAGCACCCGCATCCCTCGCCAAACGTGTTTCCGCTGATCTTCAAGCGCCGCTCGATTGCCGGTTCGCTGATCGGCGGCATTGCCGAAACCCAGGAAATGCTGGATTTCTGTGCCGAAAAGGGCATCGTCTCCGATATCGAGATGATCGCCATCCAGGATATCGACACGGCCTATGACCGGATGGTGAAGAGCGACGTCAAATATCGCTTCGTCATCGACAACGCCACGCTCTGAAACCGGGTGTCTCCGGTGGCTGCGGGTTCACCGCCACCGGGCCATTTCCTGTTTCACGGCGGCAAGCCCGACCGGCGACTGGACGAAGGGCACGAAGCCCTTCAAGGCCTCGATCCGCCGGAGCCATTTGTCGATATTGCCATAGGCCGCGAGATCGACATTGCCTTCCGGCGCCTTCGACACATAGCTGTAGAGGGCGATGTCGGCAATCGTCGGGTGGAGGGCCGCGATCCATTCCCGGCTCGCCAGTTCCTTCTCTATGATGGCAAGCACCCGGTGGGCGCTGGCAATCGTCTGTCCGGCATCATGGGGCGCGTTGAACAGCGTGATCAGCCGGGCGCGGGCGGGGCCAGAGGCGATCTCGCCGGCCGCAACCGACAGCCAGCGCTGGACGGCAGCCGCGCAGGCGGGCGTTTCCGGCAGCCAGTTGAGATCACCATGCTTCTTGGCGAGATAGACCAGAATGGCATTGGAATCGGCAATCACGGTTCCCCGGTCATCGAGGACAGGAACCTGGCCGAAAGGGTTGAGCTTCAGGAAGTCGGGCGTCTTCTGCGCGCCCGCCTTCAGGTCGACGGTGACCAGTTCGAACTCGATGCCGAGCAGGGACAGGAACAGGTGGGCGCGATGGGCGTGGCCTGACAGTGGATGGTAATAGAGCTTCATGACCGGGCTTTTCTGTCGAGTTCTGCGGGGGACGGATTGAGATGCCGGGGGAGGCGCGGATCCATGGGGTGGTGGACCCGCGCCAGCAGGGATCAGCGGTTCAGCTTCGGCCAGTTGCGGTTGCCATCGGCGATGAACTTCTTCTGTTCCTTCGTCCAGGCGGTCAGGATATCGGCGTTGAGGTTGACATAGAGCTTGTCATTGGCGAGCGCCCAGCCATGTTCCGGATCGACGTCGAACAGCTTGCCATGGGCCACGCCCCAGGCGCAGAAACCGCCATATTGCGGGGCAAAATGCTTCGGGTTCTTGATGAAGGCCGCGCGGTGCTCCTCCGACACGAAATGCCAAGTGGCGCCATGCCAGTCATAGGTGATCTTGTCGGCACCCTTGGCAGGCTTGCCATCGGTGAAATAGTTGACCGGATCATAGCCCTTGAGGCCCATGCCGGCGATCATCTGGTTGACGATGCCGCCGGTGCGTGACTGGGCGGAGGCGGGGGCAACGGTGAGGCCAAGCGCGCCGGAAAGGACGGCACCTGCAAGGGCGAAGCCGACGAGACGGCGGGAGAGGGAAAGCGTCATGGGAAAAATCCTTCTGTGTGGAACCGGGTGTTCAATCGCCATTCCGTGTGGCGTGGGAAGACTATGTACTGTTTCATCCAATGCCTGAATTCTCATAATTCGAAATTAATTATTGCAATTCGTGGAATTAAACATGCAAAACCCGAACAACAAAAACTCCCCCGAGCCGGAGCACGGGGGAGTTCGGGGCAGAACAGCAGCTGTGATTGAAATCAGAGGCCGAGGTCGGAAAGACCGGGATGATCGTCGGGGCGGCGGCCCTGGGGCCAGCGGAATTTCCGCTCGGCTTCGGTGATCTTCAGGTCGTTGATGCTGGCGTGGCGTTCCTGCATCAGGCCGTTTTCGTCGAATTCCCAGTTCTCGTTGCCATAGCTGCGATACCATTGGCCGCTTGCATCCAGCCATTCATAGGCAAAGCGCACCGCGATGCGATTGCCGGACCAGGCCCAGACCTCCTTGATCAGCCGGTATTCCTGTTCCTTTTCCCACTTCGCCTTCAGGAAGGCCTCGATGGCCTCTCTGCCGGAAAAGATCAGGTCGCGGTTGCGCCAGCGGCTGTCCGGCGTATAGGCGAGCGCGACGCGGGCGGGGTCGCGGCCATTCCAGCCGTCTTCGGCAGCACGCGCCTTCTGTGCGGCTGTTTCGGCGGTAAAGGGAGGAAGGGGTGGGCGGGCGTTCATGGTATACCTCGGCTTAGGGTCGGGTGTTCGATCAGGCGGCAGAATAGGGAGCAACGACCGGGAAGTCGATCTCGGTTTCAGCGACCGAATTGATGTAATTGGTCCAGGTGTTCAGCGCCACATGCTGCACGATCTCGATGATCTGCGCCTCGGTGTAACCGGCCCGCTTGACCGCATCCAGCGCTTCGCCGCTGACATGGCCGCGCTCACGTGTCACCTCGGCAGCAAACTGCACGGCGGCATCAGCCTTGGCATCTTCCGAATGACCGCGACGGTTGGCGGCGATCTCGGAGGCACCGAGCTTGGCGAGATTGGCGGCCATGAATGTATGGGCCGACAGGCAATAGCCGCAGCGGTTGATCTCGGCGACGGCAAGCGCGATCCGTTCGCGGGTCTGGGCGGGCAGTGCGCCCTTGCCGAGTGCGCCAGACAGCGAGAGATAGCCTTCAAGCGCTGCCGGGCTGTTGGACACCATGCGGAACAGGTTCGGCACCGAGCCGATCTGCTTGTTGACCGCTTCCAGCAACGGCCGTGCAGCTTCGGGGGCGTCGGCAACGGTGGCGGGGATATGAATGCGGGACATCGGGAAACTCCTTTGGGTGTTTGCGGCCATCTGGACCGGTAAGAAGACCCTACATCATTTCTTCCACGGTGATTATCCTTCGAATTTGAAATTGATTATTACGACAAATGAAATTATAGGAAGCTGCGCAAAAACAAGACCGCCCGCGACGTTGGTTGCGGGCGGGGCTGAAGAGTGCAATGCCGGGAAAAGATCAGAACCGGGTGGTCAGATGGGTGAGCCAGGCCGGGGAGGCATCGACCAGCACGGCCTCGAGCGTCTTGTCGATGCCTGTCAGGATCATCAGGCCGATGACCAGCAGCAGCGCGCCGAGCAGCATTTTGCCGCCCTTTCCGGCCTTCATCATCCGCCCCCGCCAGCGCAGCATCACGTCGCGCGAGAGGAGACCGAGCCCCAGAAGCGGAATGGCCGCACCGACGCCGAAGCTTGCCATGGTGAGGGCGACAGACCCCAGGTTCTGGCCGCGCGCGGCCATGATCGAGGCCGCACCCAGTGTCGGCCCGACGCAGGGGCTCCAGACCGCGCCAAGCAGCAACCCGACGCCGAATTGTCCCGACAGGCCTGATCCCCTGAAACCGCCGAAGCGGGTGTCGACCCAGGCACCGACAGGGCTTGCCGCCGTTGCCACCCGTTCCTGGAGAAGCGGCAGCACCAGCACAAGGCCGATGCCGACCATCAACACGCCTGCCACGGTGTGGAACAGCGTCAGGTCGAGGCCGATGGAAAAGCCGATGACGGCGACAAACAGGCCAATCGCGGTGAAGGACAAGGCCAGCCCGCCGGCAAGCGCCACCACGCCATAGCGATGTTCGGAAAGGGCCGCGCCCAGCACCACCGGCAGCAGCGGCACCACGCAGGGCGACAGCGTCGACAGCAGGCCTGCGACCAGTGCCAGAAAACCGGAGGTCAGCATCCCTACTTGGCCGTCGTGGCGAAAAGGGCCGCAATCGACTGCGGGTCGGTGTCACCAACGGACCGTCCGGTCTCCGTGGTGCCCCTGAAGGCAATGAGGGTGGATTGCATCTGGCCGCCGAGGCTTGCGAGCTCGGATTTCTGCGTGTCGAAATCCATCCGGAAGATCGTCATGTCCTTCGTTGAAGGATCCTTGCCAAGCGCGTCGATGACCGGTTTCTGCGCCTTGCAGGTCGGGCACCAGCTGGCGGCAACGTCGACGATAACAGGTTTGCCCGCCTTCTGCGCGGCTTCAAAATCGGCGGTGATGAAGGGCTTGAACTCGGCAGCCAGCGCAAAGCCGCTCATCACGACAGTGGCAAGGGCGATGGCAGCCATGTGGCGGACCGTGCTGGACAATTTCATCGGCAGTCTCCTTCGAAAGTCAGTTATGTCTACAATTGCGCGTTTGTCGCGCATGCGGCAATGGCCGAGCAGGCGCACTCACGACATTATGACCTCGCGTGAGGGCAGGGCAGGCCTATCGGGGCGCGGCAAAACCCAGAAACGAGACCAGGGATCGCAGCAGGGAGGAATGGCGCCCGCTGCCTGCACCTTTTCCTCCCGCAGAGGCCGCGCTGCCGCACGGGCCGTCATAAAGTCCGGCCATCGCCCTCTCGACGCAATCGCGATAGGCATTGCGCCGCGAGGCGCGGAATTCCGTTGCAAGATCCTGCATGATTTTATCCTTTGCTGGTTGATGCCCTGACGATAGGCTGTTCCATCTTCTGGCGGAATGCGCATAATGCGGAAGTCATTGTTGCGAGGTGGGGAATAAAATGGACCGGCTGCACCAGATGGAAGTGTTTGTCGTGGTGGCCGATGCCGGGAGTTTTGCCCGCGCTGCCGACCGGCTCAACATTTCGCCCCCCGCCGTCACCCGCGCCGTGGCGGCGCTGGAGGACCGGCTCGGAACCCGGCTTTTGAACCGCACCACCCGCAGCCTCAGCCTGACGGAATCCGGCATGCGGTTTCTGGAAAGCGCGCGGCGGCTGCTCGGCGAAATGGAAATGGCCGAGCGGGAAGCGGCGGGGGAAGTGGCGGTGCCGCAGGGGCATCTGACCGTGACGGCGTCCGTTACCATGGGCCGCACCGTGCTTGCCGATGTGGTCCGGGATTTCCTCAAAGCCTATCCGAGGATGAAGGTCAGCGTGCTGCTGCTCGACCGGGTGGTCAATCTGGTCGAAGAAGGCATCGACCTTGCCGTCCGGGTCGGTGACCTGCCGGATTCCAGCTATGTCGCGCGGCGGTCGGGCGAGGTACGCCGCATTCTGGTTGCCAGCCCCGCCTATTTGGACGAATGCGGTCGCCCGGAAAAACCCGCCGATCTCAAGAACCACGCCTTCATCGCCTTTACCGCCCTGATGCCCAACCGCGAATGGCGCTTCCGGGATGGCGAGGTGCCGGGCCGCGTGCTGCTGTCGCCGCAACTGGAAATCAACGACGGGCCAACCGCAATCCGCGCCGCCGTCAATGGCGAGGGCATTACCATTGCCCTTTCCTACATGGTCGCCGACCTGATCCGCGAGAAAAAGCTGGAACTGGTCCTCGAACCCTTCTGCCTGCCACCGGCGCCGGTGCATCTCGTCTATCCCCACAGCCGCCTGCTCGCCGCCAAGGTCCGCCTTTTCCTCGATTTTGCCACCCCGCGCATCCGGGAGACCCTCTCCAGTCTGACGGTGGCGAAATAGGGCTACCAATGTTCCCAATGGTTGCATTGGGTAGAACATTAGTTTTCATGCAGTTTATTCCGGTGGTATCAAGTCCATATCGAATGGGCATAAACGGGTATCCGACCAGTGTCTCTTACGAGAGCTAACCGGCAGGGAGACAGGATCTGCTCGTCTCTCGGGAGACCGATGATGCATGAAAATCCCGTTTTCGCCTTGATGTTTGCTGGCTACCTTACGCTTATGTTCTGTCTGCTGGCAGCAAATATCCTGTTGATGGTGCTGCGGATGCATCATCGGGAGACCGGACGGCTGGCGGTCAATATCCGCCGCCTCGGGCAGCAATTGTGGTTCCTGCGGCTGGGTGATGGTCATGTCCGTCGTGCCATGAGAGACCGCACTTGAGTGTCTGGATCGTGCTCACCAGCCTCCCCACCAATTTCTGGTTCGGCATTTTCGGCAACCTGTCCATCGAACTCGCTTCAGCCCTTCGGGAATGCACAGATCTCGGCGGCGCATTGCCGCCCCGTTTCAAACGACTGCCCTTCCTGATTTTCCCGCTCATGTTTGCCGTTGTTGCCGGATCCAAACCGGTGATGATGAATGCTGCCAGTGAATTGTCCGCGTGCTATCCGGGCGCCAGTGCGCCCTTGTTTCTCGACAAGCTGCAACGGGGCGTCGATCCCTCCCACGCCTCAGCCGACGCGTGACCACAGGGCCGGTCGGAAAGCATGGATGTGGCAGTTTCACCCTCTCACATCGCCCGGGTCTTCAGATAGGTACTTGGCGCGCTGCCGAGCATGCGGCGGAACATGGTGGTGAAGGCGGCGACGTTTTCATAGCCTGCATCGAGCGCGACATTGGTCACCGGTTCGCCGTCGGCAAGCCTTGGCAGCGAGGCGAAGATGCAGGCCTGCTGCCGCCAGGTGACGAAGCTTACGCCGGTTTCGGCCCTGAAGAACCGCGTAAAGGAGCGTCGGCTCATACCGAGTGTTGCCGCCCAGTCGTCGATGCCGATGGTGGCGGAGGGGGCCTTCAGGAACCGCCTGCAGAGCCGGGCAAGGCGCGCGTCCCTCGGGAAAGGCAGGCCGAGCGGTCGTTCGGGCAGGACGGCCACTTCCTCCAGCAGCAGGTCGGTGACCAGCCGGGCGCGGCGCGGTGACATCGGCTTTTCCTCGATGCGGACAAGTTCGGCAATCAGGCTGCTGGCAAGCGCCGTCACCTCCACCACCCGGGGCCTGTCGGGACCGGCCTGGCCCGGGCCGACATAGATGGAATGCATGTCGACCTCGCTGATCATTTCGGTCGAATGGTCGAGCCCCGCCGGAATGACCAGGCCATGGCCGGGCGGGATCATCCAGCGTCCCTCTGCCGTCATCACCAGCACCACGCCGCGGCGGGCATACCAGAGCTGCACCTTGTTGTGGGAATGGGCGGGCACCGTGAAGCCCGCAGGGTAGATCCGGCCAAGGGCCAGCAGCGGTTCATTCGCCCCGTCGATCCAGGACAGGCTCTGTTCGTGCTTGAGGTCGCCGTCACTGCCCGGCGCGGTGAGGTCGATAGTCCGCATTTGGCCCAATCTCGAAAGAACTAGACCAGAGCACAAAAGCAGGCCAGTCGCAACTCCGGTAGTGCTGAAGGTGCATGACAAACCGCAAGTCGCCATCGCCTCCTGACCGCTGGCTGATGCGTGCGGACAGACCCTCTCCCGGAGCGAGACCCATGACCATCACCGCCGCCAATACTGCCATCAGCCCGCAACGGGCGGCAATTCCGATCATCGTGGCGGCCGGTTTCTGCCACATGCTGAACGACATCATGCAATCGCTGCTGACCTCGATCTATCCGATGCTGAAGGCCAATTATGCGCTGGATTTCGTCGAGATCGGCCTTTTGACCTTTGCCTTCCAGGTCACCGCATCGCTGCTGCAACCGGCTGTGGGCGTCATCACCGATCGCTGGCCAATGCCGTTTTCACTGCCGGTGGCGATGCTGTCGACCTGCGCCGGGCTGCTCACGCTCGCCCATGCCGGACATTTTCATGCGCTTGTCGCCGGTGCCTGCCTGATCGGCGTAGGGTCGGCGATCTTCCATCCGGAAGCCTCCCGCATTGCGCGGCTGGCGTCGGGCGGACGGCATGGCCTTGCCCAGTCGCTGTTTCAGGTCGGCGGCAATACCGGCACGGCCATCGGGCCGCTGCTGGCGGCCTTCATCGTCATACCGCATGGCCAGGGCAGTCTCGGCTGGTTTTCGGCGATTGCGCTCACCGGCTTCGTCATCCTGTCCTTTGTCAGCGTCTGGTATGCCCGCCATCGCCGGGCGTCGGCGGGGCGCAAGACTGAGAGCCGGGCGCTGCCCCTACCGCGCAGCCAGGTGATCTGGACACTTCTCATTCTGGTGGTGCTGACGGCGACCAAGAATGCCTATCTCGCCAGCATTTCCAGCTATTTCACCTTCTTTGCCATCGACAAGTTCGGCATCGGCATCCGTGATGCGCAGCTGATGCTGTTCCTGTTTCTCGGTGCCTCGGCGGCGGGCGTGCTCCTCGGCGGGCCGATTGGCGACCGGTTCGGGGCGCGTTTCGTCATCTGGTTCTCGATCCTCGGCGTCATCCCCTTCGCGCTGCTGTTGCCCTATGCCAATCTTCAATGGACGGCGGTGCTGGTGATCGTGATCGGCTTCGTGTTTTCCTCCGCCTTTTCGGCCATCGTCGTCTTCGCCCAGGAACTGGTGCCGGGACGGGTGGGGCTGATCGCTGGCATGTTCTTCGGCTTTGCCTTCGGGTTCGGCGGCATTGGAGCAGCGGTGCTCGGGCTTTTTGCTGACCGTGAGGGCATCCAGTTCGTCTACCGGATCTGTTCCTACATGCCGCTGCTCGGGCTTTTAACCGTGCTGCTGCCGAAGCTTCCCGGCCGCCACGCCTGACAGGTGCGGTTCAGGAGCGGCGGGGCGGCTTGACCGAAAGCGGCAGCGTGTCGAACAGGGTCGGGGGCTCGGCCAGCCGCGCGCCTTCGATCTCGAGCATCCGCATCTTGGTCCCGATGCCGCCGCCTGCCGAAAAACCGGTAAGCCGGCCATTTGCCCCCACCACCCGGTGACAGGGAACGAGGACCGGAAACGGATTGTGGCCGAGCGCCTGGCCGACGGCCTGCGCCAGTTGCCGGTTGCCGAGATCCACCGCAATCTCGCCGTAGCGGCGCGTCTGGCCGGGCAGAACCTTTCGGGTCTCCTCCAGAATGCGGGCCGCCAGCGGTTCGAGCCCGCCCATGTCGAGCTTGATATCGCAAAGATCGGGCAGCTTGCCGTCCTGATCCCGCTCGCCGGAAAGCAGGCGCTGGATCGCGGCAATCACGGTTGCGACATGGGGCGGCGGCATCCCCGGACGTGCGCCGCCCGCGCGGCGGGAGAGGCGGGCAGCCGTGATCTCGTCATTCTCTTCGGGCAGTTGCGAGGCGATGATCACCCCGTCACGCCACGCGATGCCGCATTGCCCGAGGGGGGTTGCAAACAGGGCGTAATGGGGTGGTGTCGCGGGAGCGCTCATGCCTTGCACTTCTCTTGTCTCACCCGGCCATCTTGCCGGAAAATTCATGTCCGCGCGACGGGTTTTCGCCGGATGGAGCGCCTGCCGCCGTCCAGCCTGTGGGTTTCCGGTCAAAGTGCATGGCATTGGCGGCCATCTTGCCGCACAATCGACAGTCAGGAAATCCAGAGAAAGCCATTGAATGTCCGCTGCCTCCAAGCCCAGGATCGTGATGTTTTCCGGCGGCAGCGCCTGCCGGTCGATCAATATCGCCCTTGCCGGGCATCCGGTCGCCATCACCCGGGTGGTGCCGAGCTGGGACAGTGGCGGCAGTTCGAAAGTGCTGCGCGACGCCTTCAGCAATTTCCTGTCGATTGGCGATATCCGGCAGGCGCTGATGACCATGGCGCATGGCGAGGGCTCGTCCGGCGAAGTGGTGAAGATCTGCAATTCCCGGATTTCGGAAAATCTGGGTCTCGAGGAGGCGGCACACGAATTCGATTATTATGCCGGTGGCCGCCACCCGCTGCTTGGCCGGATGGAGCCGGGCCTGCGCGGCGCGGTGCTGAACTATCTCCAGACCTTCAGGGCCCATATTCCCGCCGATTTCAATTTCCGAAACGGCAGCATCGGCAATTTCATCCTGACGGGTGCCTATCTCGCCCATAACCGCGACATCAACACCGCGATCTTCGTGTTCCGAAAACTCTGCGGCATCGAGGGCAGCGTCTGGCCGTCCTCGACAGCAAACGGTTCGGATCTGGTGGCGGTGCTGAATTCCGGCAAGCGCATCGAAAGACAGCACCTCGTCACCATGCTTGCCCCCGAGGATGCGGCGAGCGGCATTGCCCGTGTCACCCTGAAATCTGCCGAGGGCGGAAAGGCACCGGCAAACGAGGCGGTGCTCGAAGCGATCAGCGAGGCCGATTGCATCATCTTCGGGCCGGGCAGTTTCTATTCGAGCATTCTGCCGCATCTCTCGGTGCAGGGACTGGTCGCCGCTGTCGACGCCAACCACCGGGCGTCCCGCGTCTTCATCGGCAATATCCTGCAATGCCGGGAAACGGTGGGGCTCGGCCTTGCCGACATCATCCGGCGCTTCGATGCGGTGTGGCGCGCCGAGGGCGGGCGGGAACAGGCCTCGCTTACCCATGTGATTGCCAACCGGGAGCTGTTTCCGTTCGAAAAGACCGTCGGGGCCTTTGCCTATCTCGGCAATGAGGGGCTTGACGAGGCCTCAGCTGCGATTGGCTGCAAGCCGGTGGTGCGGGAAAACGAGGATGCCTGGAACCGGGGCACCCATGATGGCGAGGCAATTGCCAGCCAGCTGTTTGCAATCCTGTCCGAACGGGCGGTCCCCCGGCCCTGATGGTCCCCCGGCCCTGATGGTCCCCCGGCCCTGATGGTCCCCCGGCCCTGATGGGCCGGGTGATCATCGCGACAATCAGTCGTCGCTGTCGGCACCGGGCACTTCAGGCATGTCGCGCGGCGGCGTGATGTCACGGCCACCGGCGATGATGGTGCGTTTGCCGACATGGTTGGCGGGGCCGACCAGACCTTCCTTTTCCATCCGCTCGACCAGTGAGGCGGCCTTGTTGTAGCCGATGGCAAGGCGGCGCTGGATATAGGAGGTCGAGCATTTCTTGTCGCGCATCACCAGCTTGACGGCCTTGTCATAGAGGTCGTTGCTGTCTTCCTCGGCCATGGCGGATTTGTCGAAGACGGCACCGTCGTCTTCCGGGACCTCCTCGATCTCGTCGGCATCCTCGGTGACCGTGCCGAGATATTCCGGACGGCCTTGCGTCTTCAGATGCGCGACGACCTTTTCCACCTCGTAATCCGAAACGAAAGGCCCGTGGACACGCGCGATGCGACCACCGCCGACCATATGCAGCATGTCGCCCTGGCCGAGCAGGTGTTCTGCACCGGGTTCGCCGAGGATGGTGCGGCTGTCGATCTTCGAGGTGACCTGGAAAGAGATCCGGGTCGGGAAATTTGCCTTGATCGTGCCGGTGATGACATCGACGGAGGGGCGCTGCGTCGCCATGATCAGGTGAATGCCTGCCGCCCGCGCCATCTGGGCAAGCCGCTGGATGGCACCTTCGATCTCCTTGCCCGCCACCATCATCAGGTCGGCCATCTCGTCGACGATCACGACGATATAGGGCATGGCCGTCAGGTCCATTTCCTCCTGCTCATAGACGATTTCGCCGGTCGAGCGGTCAAAGCCGGTCTGGACGCTGCAAAGGATCGTCTCGCCCTTGGCGCGGGCGGTGGCGGCCCGGGCATTGTAGCCGTCGATATTGCGCACCCCGAGACGCGACATCTTGCGATAGCGGTCTTCCATCTCGCGCACCGCCCATTTCAGCGCCATCACCGCCTTCTTGGGATCGGTAACGACGGGGGTCAAAAGATGCGGGATGCCGTCATAGACGGAGAGTTCGAGCATCTTCGGATCGACCATGATCAGCCGGCATTCCTCCGGCTTCAGCCGGTAGAGCAGCGACAGGATCATGGTGTTGATCGCCACCGACTTGCCGGAACCGGTGGTGCCTGCCACCAGCAGATGCGGCATTTTCGACAGTTCGGCAATCACCGGCTCGCCGCCGATGGTCTTGCCGAGGCAGACCGGCAGGTGGAAGCGGCTCTGGGTATAGGGCTCGGATTCGATCAGTTCGCGGAAATAGACGGTTTCGCGGATCGGATTGGGCAGTTCGATGCCGATGACGTTGCGGCCCGGAATGACCGCGACGCGGGCAGACAGCGCCGACATCGAGCGGGCGATATCGTCGGAAAGCCCGATCACCCGCGACGACTTGACGCCCGGCGCGGGCTCGAATTCGTAGAGCGTGACGACGGGGCCGGGGCGCACATCGATGATCTCTCCCTTGATGCCGAAATCCTCCAGCACGCTTTCCAGCAGCCCGGCGTTCTGCTCAAGCGCCTCCGGCGTGATGGCGGCGGCCTCCTGGATCTGCGGCACCTGGAGGAGATCGACCGGCGGCAGCTCGTATTCGCCGTCGACAACCAGCATGGGCGCGGGTCGTGCCGGGCGGCTTGCGGGCTGCGGCATCGCAGGTTCGGTCTCCGGGGACCGGGTGGCCGGATCAGGCACCGCTGCGATGGCCGTTTCCTCGACAGGCTCGATCATCATCGGTGCGGGTGCGGGTGCGGGTGCCGGGCGCACGTCGACGGACCGGTAGAGCGCGGTGACGCTCCAGCCATCCGGCTGTGCGGTCGGCGGAATTTGCACGGCAGGCGGCCTCGCCACGAAGCCCGGCAGGGTCATCGGGCTCGGCGCTGCGGGCGGCTCGGGCGAAGGGGCAATGGCCTGGATGGCAGCCATTGCCGCCGGACCTGCCGGGCGGGTGGAAACGGGTGCGGCAGTGGCCAAGCCGCCATCATCCTCGCCTTCGCCAGCCCCCATCGCCTCCCAGAACACGTGATCGGAGAGATAGGCGGCATAGGGCGCGGCCGGTTGCGGGGTGCGTTGCGGCATTGCAGGTGCGGCGGCAAATGTCGACCGTGCCAGCGATGCAAGGGCCGCCTCGATCTCGTGAGGGCGCATCGGGGTGGCAGAAACCACCGGGGTGGTTGGAACCGGGGAGGCCGCCATGGGTGCGGCAGCGAGAGGCTGGCGGGGCGATGCGGCGGAAAATTCCTGCCGCAGCCGATAGGTGATCGCCCTGATGCCTGCGGCGTGATGTTCCAGCGTTTCCGGGCCGATGGAATTTGCCTGCAATGGCAGCGCCGGATCGATGGACTGCACCTGCGCGGATGGTGGATTTTCCGGTTCGCTCCCTGCCACCGGTTCCGGCGGCAGAGGCACGGCCTGTGCGGCAATTTCCGGTGCTTCGGCTGCGGATTTGCGGGTCAGCGCCGCCTCCGGCGTCCGGCTGAACCGCACATTCGGGCTCAGCGTAAAGGCGTTTTGCCAGACCGGAAGCGCATCCCGCCCCTCGATTTCACTCGCTGCAATTTCGTCGGCACTGCGCGCACCCGCGCCTGTCGCCTGGACATGCTCGCCATCTTTCAGCCGTGGCTCTTTCCGCCAGGCAAGGTCATTCGCCCGCTTTTCGATGTCCATTACTCCTAAACCATTGCCAGAACTCAAGAAATTTGTACGTGGAAGACGCATGGCAACCCGACCGCTTTACCGAAACAGCACTTTTCCCAGACACTCCATCAATAGAAAATAAACGTTAACACCGCCTTGCGAACGGGCTCCGGACAAGCTGGATTTTTGGTCGCGGGAGAGAGCTTTTCGCGTCGCGGGAAAAGCACGGGCAACAATCCGCGGATTGATTAAATCAATTTGGTTGACTACGATTCGGGGCAGCCGTCCGAAACGCGGCGGTGAGGGGCGGAAGCAGCCGGTTCGCACTGTCATTGGCCGTGAAACAAGGGAGCCTGTGAAGCTTGGATTATCTCGTCAATCTTTCTCCAATCGGGGCGGACGCGTCGGTGACGGCGCGCATGGAAACGGCCGGTGTCAGCATCCGCCGGGCGCTGGCACCGGAAGCGCATTTTGTCACGGACTGGGTGCGGGAAAAATTCAACCCGCGCTGGGCCAGCGAGACCGCCATTGCCATGACGCGCCAGCCGCCGACCTCTTTTGTCGCCACCCGCGACAACCGGCTGCTCGGCTTTGCCTGCCACGAAACGACAGCGAGGGGCTTCTTCGGCCCCACGGGCGTCGAGGAAGAGGCGCGGGGTCTCGGGATCGGCCATGCCCTGCTTCTGGCAAGCCTGATGGATCTGAAATCCATGGGCTATGCCTATGCGATCATCGGCGCGGTCGGCCCGTCCAGCTTTTACGAGAAGACCGTTGGGGCGGTGATGATCCCCGATTCCGCACCCGGCATCTATGCCGGAATGCTCCAGTTCTGACACCCGCCATGAAGGTGCGCCATGTCCTTTTCCCGTCAGCCGAAGATCACGCTTGAAACCACCTGGGTACCCGCTGCGGAGGGGGACCAGCCTGCCTATGTCCTGACCCTTCAAAATGGCGGCCGGGAACCGCTCTCCGGTTTCCGGCTGGTCGTCGGCGGGCCCGGACGGCTCGACCCGCAGGCCGAAGTCGAGGGCGGCAGCCTGCGCAAGTGGCTGTCGAATTTCAGCGAATTCGATCCGCCGGAAGGGTTCGTGCTTGAGCCCGGCGCGACCTGGACGCTGACGGTGCGGCAGCTCAGCTACAATTTGCAGCACTGGACCGATGGCGCCCGCAATGCCTATCTGGCGCTTGCCGATGGCTCGACGGTCGCCGTGTCCGTCGGCCAAACCGTTTGCAGAGGCAACAATGCGCCCTTGAAGCGGGGGGCGGAGATCTATCCGGTGCCGCGCAATCCGCCGGTGGCGGTGTCGATCATCCCCTGGCCGGACCATGTTGCGGTCGCGGGTTCGCGCACCTGTCCTGAGGGCCTGGCGCTTCAGGCAGGGGATCCCGTCGCCACGCAAGCCGCACAGGCGTTCGAAACGCTCACCGCGACACTGTTTGGCGTCGAAGGCATCGTCCGTCCCCTGGCGGAAGGCGGCATGCCGGTTCTGCTCGACCTTGCCGGGGGATTTGCGGCCGAGGCTTACAGGATTGGCTTCGGTGATGGTCGCGTGACGATCAGCGCCGGGGACAGGACGGGCCTTGTCTACGGGCTGGTAACGCTCGGCCAGATCTGGCGCGGCGCGCGCAGCCATCCCGATTCCTTCACCTTTCCGGTTTCGGGCGAGATCCGTGACCAGCCGTCGATGGGCTGGCGGGGCTTGCACCTCGATGTGGCGCGGCAGTTCTACGGCACGGCGGAAATCCGCAAGCTGCTCGCCATCATGGCCTGGAACAAGCTCAACCGCTTCCACTGGCACCTGTCTGACGACGAGGCATGGCGGGTGGAGATCGAGGCCTATCCGTCGCTGACGGAAATCGGTGCCTGGCGCGGCCACGGTCTGCCGATCCCGCCGCTGCTCGGTTCCGGACCCGAACCGACAGGCGGCTATTACAGCAGGCAAGCGGTGCGCGAAATCGTCGCCTTCGCGGGCTCGCTCGGCATCGAGGTGGTGCCGGAAATAGACCTTCCCGGCCATTGCTTTGCCCTGCTTCAGGCCCTGCCGGAACTGCGCGACCCCGGCCGAGACCGGCCACTATCATTCGGTGCAGGGGTTTCCCGACAATTGCGTCAACCCCGCCCGCGACAAGACCTATGCGGTGCTGGAGACGATCCTTGACGAGCTGATTGCGCTGTTCCCGTTCCGCACCATCCATGTCGGGGCCGACGAGGTGCCGCTCGGGGCCTGGTCGGGATCGCCGGAAGCGCTCGAGATGCTGGAAAGCCTTGCAGGACCCGCCGTGGCGCAGGCCCATGCAAAGCGCCTCAATGTCTTTACCAACACCCATGGGGCCGACGATATCCAGGGCTCCGGGGCCGCGGTACTGCAGGCGCGATTCCTTGCGCGCATCCAGACTTTCCTTGCCTCCCGGGGCTGCATCACCGGCGGCTGGGAGGAGGCGGCGCACGGCGATGTCATCGACAAGGCGAAAACCTATCTCTGCGGCTGGCGGAATGTGGAGGTCTCGGCAGCCCTTGCCGGTGAAGGCTACCGGATGGTGGTCTGCCCTGGCCAGGTCTATTATCTCGACATGGCCAACAGCCCGGATTGGGACGAACCGGGCGCAAGCTGGGCCGGCTGGTCGGAGCCGGAAAAGCTCTATGGTTTCGATCCGGTCGAAGGCTGGACGGAAAGCCAGAAGCAGCTCCTGCTCGGCATTCAGGCCTGCATCTGGTCGGAGCCGATGTCCGATCGCGCGGTCTTCGACCGGCTGGTTTTCCCCCGCCTCTCAGCCCTTGCCGAAAGCGCCTGGACGAGGCCGGAGGCAAAGTCCTGGGAAAGGTTCCGGGCGATTGCCGGGCTGATGCCGATCCTCTATGCCTGCCCCTGACACGGGGGCCACGGGCGGACCAGATTGCCTCAGGCCCGCTCTTCCCAGACCTGCGCGAGTTCGACAATCGTCTGCACCGCTCTTTCCTTGTCCTGACGGCTGATCCATTCCAGCGGCGAATGGAAGGCGTGGCCACCGGCAAAGAGATTGGGGCAGGGCAGGCCCATGAAGGACAGGCGCGAGCCATCGGTGCCGCCGCGAATGCTGCCCTGCACCGGCTCCATTCCCGCCCGCCGGATCGCCTCGAGCGCATTGTCGATGATTTCGGGATGGCGGTCGACCACCATCTTCATGTTGCGATATTGCTGGCGGACAGTGAAGGTGGGGCGCGAGCGCGGGTAACCGGCCATCACCTGCTTCAGGATGTCTTCCAGCAGCTTTTCCTTTTCGGCAAGCCCTTCCTCGGTGAAATCGCGGATGATGAAGCTCAGTCTGGCGCTGTCCATCGCGCTGGTCACCTGGGTCGGATGGATGAAACCCTGACGCCCGTCGGTGGTCTCCGGCCTCAGATCCGCGGGCAGCCGGTCAATGATCGCAGCGGCGATGCGGATTGCGTTTTCCATCCTGTCCCTGGCAAAACCCGGATGGATCGCCACGCCTTCGATGGTGATGTCGACGCCATCGGCGGAAAAGGTTTCGTCCTCGATATGGCCCGCCGTCTCGCCATCCATCGTATAGGCGAAATCGGCACCGAGCCGCTTTATGTCGACCTTGTCGACGCCGCGCCCGATTTCCTCGTCCGGGGTGAAGAGAATGCGGATCTTGCCGTGCTTCAGATCCTTGCGGCTGACGAGGATTTCCGCCGCCGTCATGATTTCGGCAATCCCGGCCTTGTCGTCGGCACCGAGCAGGGTGGTGCCATCGGTGGTGATGATGTCATTGCCGATCTGGTTCACAAGCTCGGGATGATCCGCCACCCGGATCACCTGGCTGGGATCGCCGGAAAGCGTGATGTCGCCGCCCCGGTAATTCTCGATGACCGTCGGCTTCACGCCGGTGCCGGTGAAATCGGGGGCCGTATCCATGTGCGAGCAGAAGCAGATGACCGGCACATGCTTGGCCGTATTGGCCGGAATGGTCGCATAGACATAGCCATGTTCGTCGAGCACGGCATCGGCGACGCCGATCCGGTGCAGTTCACGGACCAACAAATCGCCGAGATCCTTCTGTTTTTCGGTGGAAGGCTGGGTGTCCGAGTTCGGATCGGACTGGGTATCGATGACGACGTAACGCAGGAAGCGGTCAACAACAGGCTCGGTCATCTCGGCGGTTCTCCGGCTTTGGCGGGGCGGGTGTGGCACTTGGCATGGAAAGCAAAGTGCCGCATTCGATATCGCCAATCCAGACGGTTGCCGAAGATTTTCGCAAGGGTATGGCCATCCGCTTCCGGAAAATGGCTGTTTTGGCCCGATGTGTCGGGCTTTTGCCCCGCTTCGTCGCCGCTTGACAGGTGAGGGGCAGGTTTGCGAAGGCACAGTCGGACACGCCCATTCCGGATCTACCGAACCCAGGACCATTGAATTCATGACAAAACCGATCAGAGTTGCCTTCGTCAAGGCGCGGTGGCATGCCGATATCGTCGATCAGACGCTTGTCGGCTTTCGTGCCGATATGGAACAGAACGCGAGGGCCGCCGACATCGCCGTCTATGATGTGCCCGGTGCTTTTGAAATGCCGTTGCTGGCAAAGAAGCTTGCCACGACCGGCAAATTCGACGCCATCGTCTGTGCCGCCCTTGTCGTGGATGGCGGGATCTACCGCCACGATTTTGTCGCGCAGGCGGTGGTCTCAGGCCTGATGGACGCCCAGATGGCGACCGGCGTGCCGACCTTCTCCGTCTCGCTCACCCCGCACCATTTCCAGCCGACGAAGGAACACGGCGCGTTCTACCACGCCCATTTCCTCAAGAAGGGTGCCGAGGCAGCCCAGGCAGTGCGGGCGATCATCGATCTGGTGATCTGATCTCCCGACCGTCGCTCAGATGCCGGCGCTGACGGAGGCTTTCGGCTGATCGTCCTCCTGCAGCGGTACCGGAGCCGGTTCATGGCCACGCGGTGCGCGTCCGAAAAACAGCGCATAGGCTGCGGGCAGCACCAGAATGGTCAGCACCGTGGCAATCAGGATGCCGCCCATCATCGCATAGGCGAGAGGCCCCCAGAAGGCACCGCGCGAGATCGGGATCAGCGCCAGCACGGCGGTGAGCGCGGTCAGCACGATCGGCCGGAACCGGCGCACGGTCGAACCGATGATCGCCTCGCTGCGCTCGATGCCCGCCGCAATGTCCTGGTCGATCTGGTCGATCAGGATGATCGAATTGCGGATGATGATGCCGAGCAGCGCGATGACGCCGAGAATGGCGACAAAGCCGAAGGGCGAGCCGCTGATCAACAGCGCAGCGGCAGCGCCGATGATGCCGAGCGGGCCGGTGGCCAGCACCAGCATCGCCTTGCCGAAATGCTGGAGCTGCGCCATCAGCAGCAGAAGCATGACGATCAGCATGACCGGCGCCTTGGCGGCAATCGAGGCCTGGCTGTTGGCGGATTCCTCGACCCCACCCTGGATTTCGATCTTGTAGCCCTCGGGCAGGCTGTCGCGCAGCGGCTTCAGATCGGCAAAGACCGTATTGGCCACCTCGTTCGACTGCACCTGATCCGGCGTCACGCCGCGAACCGTGATGGTCGGCATCCGGTCGCGCCGCCATTCGATGCCGTTGTCCAGCACCGGCACCACATGCGCCACCTGCGAGACCGGCACGAAGCGGCCAAGGTCGGTCGGGACATAGACGGAATTGACCGCCGTCAGCAGCGAGCGGCTCTGTTCAGGCTCACGCACCACGATGGAAATGGTTTCCTCGCCGGAGCGGAATTCCGACAGCGGCGCGCCTGACATCGCCACCTGCAGCATCTGCCGCACGCGCTGCGAGGAGACGCCGAGGGCGCGGGCACGATCCTGGTCGATCACCAGCTTCATCGCCGGGACGGGCTCCAGCCAGTCGTCGTGAATGGCCGAGAGCAACGGGTTCTTCATGTAGACCGCACGCACCTGGTCGGCGATCTTGCGAACCTCGCTGCGGTCAGGTCCGGAAACCCGCATCTGCACCGGCCAGCCGACGGGGGGGCCGAGGAACAGGCGGTCGACCTTGGAGCGCACCGTCGGGAAATCCTGTGCGAGAATGCCTCGCAGCTTCAGGATCAGCCGTTCGCGTGACGGAACATCCCTCGCCATCACCAGCAACTGCGCGAAATTCGGATTGCGCAGCTGCTGGTCGAGCGGCAGGAAGAAGCGCGGCGCGCCTTCGCCGATAAAGGTGGCGACGAAATTCTTGTCCTGATCGTCGATGATCCGGGCTTCCAGCGCCTTGGCCTGCCGCTCGACCTCACCGATGGCGGTTCCTTCCGGCAGCCACATGTCGACGAGGATTTCCGGGCGGGAGGATTGCGGGAAGAAATTCTGCGGGATGAAGCGGAAGCCGTAAATGCTGGTGGCAAAGGCTGCAAGCGTCAGCATCAGCACGATTGCCCGGTGGCGTACCGCCCAGGTGACGGTGCTGCGCAGCCGCCGGTAAAAGCCGGTATCGAACACGTCATGGCCTTCTCCCGGCGCATGCGGGCGCTGGCGCAGGATCATGTAGCCGAGCCAGGGGGTGAAATAGACCGCGACGATCCACGAGCAGATCAGCGCAATGCCGACCACGTAGAACAGCGAGCTCACATATTCGCCCGCTGTCGAGGCGGCAAAGCCGACCGGGATGAAGCCGGCCGTGGTGATCAGCGTGCCCGTCAGCATCGGGAAGGCAGTCGACGTATAGGCAAAGCTGGCCGCTTCGAGCTTCGGCAGGCCTTCCTCCAGCTTGCGCTCCATCAGTTCGACGACGATCATCGCGTCATCTACCAGAAGGCCGAGCGCGATGATCAGCGCGCCGAGCGAGATGCGCTGCAATTCGATGCCGAACTGGTCCATCACCGCGAAGGTGGCGGCCAGCACCAGGGGAATGGTGATGGCGATCACCATGCCCGAGCGCCAGCCGATCGACAGCAGCGACACGACCAGCACGATGGCAAGCGCTTCCATCAGCGCATGGCCGAATTCCGACATGGCCTCGCGCACCACGTCCGGCTGGTTGGAGATCTGGCCGACGCTGACGCCGACCGGCAGGGTCTTGCGGAACCGCTCATAGGTCGCCTCGACGGCGGTACCGACATCGGTGACCTTGAACCCCTTGGCCATCACCACGCCGAGTTCCACCGTGTCCTTGCCGTTGAAACGGAACTTGCGCGCGGCGGGATCTTCAAGCCCCTCATAGACATGGGCGATATCGCCGAGCCGGAAGACCTGATGGCCGGAGGTAAGCCTGACCTCGCTGACATCCCTGACCGAGGTGATGCCGCCATCGACCGCGATGCGCACCGACCGGTCGGCGGTGGTCACGGTGCCTGCGGGGTCCATGTCATTCTGTCCGGCAAGGCCCTTCGAGATATCGGTGACGGTGAGCCCGCGCTCGGCCAATGCCTTGGTCGAGACATCGATGAAGATCTTCTGCGGCTGGTCGCCGAGGATCACGGCCTTTTCGACGCCTGGGGTGGCGAGAAGCATGTCGCGGGCCTGGATTGCATAGCGTTTCAGCTCGGGAAAGCTGAAGCCATCGCCATAAAGCGCATGCAGCGTGATGAAGGTATCGCCGAACTCGTCGTTGAAGAACGGGCCATAGATGCCGGAGGGCAGTTCATTCCTGATGTCGCCGACCTTCTTGCGCACCTGGTAGAAGGCATCCTTGACCTGATCGCCCTTGGTGTCGCCCTTGATGTTGATGGTGATGATGGCGCTGCCCGCCCGGCTGAAGGAGCGGATATAGTCGAGATGCGGGGTTTCCTGCAGCTTGCGCTCGATCTTGTTGACCACCTGATCCTGCATCTCCTCGATGGAGGAGCCGGGCCAGGCAACCTGGATGATCATGGCGCGGAAGGTGAAATCCGGGTCTTCCTTCTGCCCCATCCTGACAAGTCCGAGCACCCCGGTGATGATGATCAGCCCGAACAGGAAACGGGCAATGCCCGGATGCTGGATTGCCCAGCGGGAGAGGTTGAAACCGGTGGCAGGGGCGGAGGCTGGGGTCGACATGGCGGGACCTTCAAGACACTGGAGCGCGGGCGGCCCGGGTCACCCGGAGTGGGCGACCCTGGACATCAGGCGGAAAAAGCTGGCTGCGACAGGGACGCGGGCGTTCAGCTTGACGGCTTTTGCGTGCCGGCAGCGGCAAGCGTGTCCTTGAGGCCGTCGGGCAGGCGTACCTTGCGCTGGTCCGTCATGAACTGGGTGCCCGCAATCACCACCAGGTCACCTTCGGCAAGACCCGAGGCGATCTTGACGCCATCGGCGGCAAAATTGCCGGTCGTCACCGGATGGGCCGTTACCTTTTCCGTTTCCGGATCGACCACCCAGGCCACTGTCCTGCCATCCTGCCGGGAGAGCGCCGACAGCGGCACCACCATGTCTGGCGTGGCGCCATTGCGGGCGGCTTCGATGGTCGCGGTCATGCCAAGCAGCACGCGCGGATCCGGGTTGAGGCTGATCCGGATTGCAAAGGTGCGCGACAGCGGATCGGCGCTGGCCGCGATCTCCCGCACCTTGCCGTCGAGATCAAGGGCGGCATCGGCCCAGAACCTGACCCTGACCTTCTGCCCGGTCGAAAACTGGGTGATTTCCGTTTCCGGAACGGCAATCTGGACTTCCTTCTCGTCGTCAGCCGCAATGACGATGGCGACATTGCCGGCACCGATCACCTGGCCGCGATCCGCATTGATCGTCGTGACGACCCCGTCGCGGTCCGCTTTCAGATCGGCATAGGAGAGCTGGTTCCGAACTTCGTCCAGCGAAGACTTCGCGGAGGTTTGCCCGGCCAGTGCCTGGTCATAGGCGAGCTTGCGCTGTTCCAGCACGGCCATCGGGATGGTGTGCCGGGCATAGAGCTGGTCGGCGCGCCGGTAGGCGGCATTGGCGGTGTCGAATTGCTGGCGGGCGGCATCGAGGCTGGCCCGGGCGCGGCTGACGGCGAGCTGGAGGTCGACGCCATCCAGCCGCATCAGGACATCGCCCTTGTGGACCCGGGCACCGATATCGACATTGCGCTCGACAATCTTGCCGTTGATGCGGAAACCCATGTTCATCTCGGTTCGCGGCTTGACCGAGCCGGAATAGGCAAGGGTCACCGTTTCGGAGGTCGGCGCGAGGCGGACGACCTTGACCGGGCGGATTTCTTCAACGGTCTCAGGCTTTTCAGGCGAACAGGCAGACAGCAGGCCTGCAAGGCCGATGGCGCCTGCGGTGGCACATAGTGTCCTGATCGAGCGGCCAAAGGTGTGGGGCTGCTTCATGGCTTCTGGTCCTTCGGGTTCACGCGGTCGGGGTCGTACAGGGCTGTACATATTTCAGCGCGCGCAGGAGAAATTCGGCAATCTCTTCCGGCGTTGCGCGGTTGTTGCGGGGCGGGCACTGGGACACGCATTGCGGATGCACCAGCGCCGTCATGGCGGAGGTGAAGCATTTGGCGGCCAGATGCGCGTCCTGCGGCGGGAATTCGCTGCGGTCGAGGCCGTCGCGGATGATGGCCTCGACGATCTGGCACTGGCCCTCGATATGGGCTTCGATCACGCCCCACTGCTGCTCCATGGCGATGACCACCATCTCGTGGACCTTTTCGGCATCCATGAGGGTCTCGACCGTCACCCGGTGCATTTCGAGAACGTAGCGGCGCAGCCGCTCCCCGGCGGGAAGGTCAAGGGCGGCAATGGCATGCGACAGCTGGTCCTTGCCCGCCAGGATCTTGCGGGCAAGCGCCTCGTGAATGTCGGATTTGGAGCGGAAGAACCGGTAGATATTGGCGGGCGACATGCCGAGATCCCGGGCGATGTCGGCGACATTGGTCTTCGAATAACCATAGACCCGGAACAGCCGCTCGGCGCTCTCCAGAATTCTGTTCACATTGTCGTCATGGGTGCTGTCGGTCATTGCTGGTGCTCAGTTTCTGAATATTGATGGATTAATAATGACGAATTTCATATTTCGTCATTGATCACAAAATGAACAGCGAGTCAATCGGAGCGGACAAGGCCGGAAAGCATCTGTTGGTGCCGGTGATCCGAAGCCCGCAAAGACGCTTGACTCCTGCCGCCGGCCAATTCTATTCTCCTGCATACATCTTGAAATGTCTGGGCAGTTACGCCTCACGGAAGCTTCCGCGCTTCTGTGGGCTTTTGGCGTTTGGGGGCAGTTTTGGCAGAAAAGATCAAGGTACCGGTTGGCGTGCTCTTTTCCCGCTCGGGCTCCTATGCCGGACCGGCGGGCCAGGGCTATGCCGGTGCGCTTGCCGCCATCGAGGCGACCAACCGGGACAGGGAATGCCGGTTCGAACTGCTGCCCGTGGTGGCCGATCCCGGTGGCAACACCGATCGCTACGCGCCGCTTGCAAGGCGGTTGCTGGACGAAAGCCGGGTTCAGCATATTGTCGGCTGCACCACATCCTGGAGCCGCAAGGAGGTTATCCCCGTCATCGAAAAGACCGATGCGCTGCTCTGGTACCCTTGCATGTACGAGGGGTTCGAGGCGAGCGAGAATGTCGTCTATGTCGGGGCGACCTCCAACCAGCATGTGCTGCCGATCCTGGAATTCGCCATGCCCGCCTTCGGCACCAACGGATTCCTGCTTGGCTCCAACTACATCTGGGGCTGGGAGACCTGCCGGCTGGCCCGCGAGGTGATCGGCCGTTCCGGCGGAACCGTTCTCGGCGAACGGCAGGTGTCGCTTGGCGATACCGACATTGCCCATATCATCGAAGAGATCCGCCGCAAGAAGCCGGACTTCATCTTCAACGCGCTGATCGGCCCCTCCTGTTACCGTTTCCTGGCCGCCTATCATGCGCTGGGCCTCGAGGAGCCGGACTTCCTGCCTGCCCGCCGCCCGGTGCTCAGCTGCAATTTCCTGGAAAACGAGCTGCACGCGGTTGCTCCGGCCTATCAGGGCAATTTTACCACGGCGATCTATTTTCAGGCACTCGAAAGCCCGGAGAACCGGCAGTTCCTGCGTAAGCTTGCGCCGGATGAGGTGGCAAGCGGCATTTCGGCCGCCTTTGCCCAGGCCTATGCCTCGGTGCAGCTGATCCGGGCGGGGCTCGATGCTGCGGGCCCGGTGCGGGCGCTTGATCTTCTGGAGGCTGTCAAGGCGCTGCGTCCGCTGACGCCGCTCGGTCCCCTCCAGATCGATGCCGCCACCAACCATCTGCACGCGACCGTGCATATTGCCCGCGGCACGGCGGATGGCCGCTATGATGTCTTCCACCACTCGGCCCACGTTGTGGCTCCCGATCCTTTTCTCAGCCGCACCGCGCTGGAGATCGGCGCAAGCGACTCCGGGCGTTCGTTCGGCAGCGGCCAGAGACCTCCCCGCCAATTGAGGATCGTCCCATGAGCGGCGCCTTTTCAACCCCCTCCTTCGAAGGGCTGCGGGCGCTGATCCTGCATCGTGCGCATGCCAATACCGAGGCGCTGGAGCGGCAGTTTGCCCGCATCGGCGTGACGGCACACCGGATCTGGCCGGAAATCACACCGAAGGATCTGGCACGCGGTTTCGACCTGCTGCTGTTTGATGCCGACATGGGCTATGACGGGCAATTCCCCTGGGCGGCGGGGGCCGCACCGGTTCCCGCCATTGCGCTGATCGGCTCGGAAGCGCCGGGCCGCATCAGCTGGGCCGTCAGCCATGGCGCGGATGCGCAGCTCCTGAAGCCGATCGGCAGTTCCGGCGTCTACAGCGCGCTGGTCATTGCCACCCGAGCGTTCGAGCGGCGGCGGGCGCTGGAGGACCGGGTGGAGACGCTTGCCGCACGCCTCGACAATCGCGAACTGCTCGCCGAAGCGGTGGCGGTGCTGATGGTGCGCCACGGCATCGGTGCCAATGCCGCCTATAACCGCCTGCGTCGCCAGGCGATGGAAACCCGCATGACGATGGATGACGTGGCCCTTGCCCTTCTCGATGAAACCCGGACGCAAAAGGGCCAGTCCCATGGGCTTTAGTTCCCCGGCTCCAGCCCTTGCCGTCCCGTCCGCGCAGAGCTTCTGGCCGCGTTTCCGGCGGCGCAAGCTGGCGATGGCAGGGCTTGTCCTGCTCGGCGTGATCGTCGCGGCAGCGCTTCTTGCCCCGTGGATTTCGCCCTATAATCCCGATGAACAGTTTTTCGACGGGCTGACGCTGGAAGGGGCACCGCTGCCGCCCGACGGGCACTACTGGTTCGGTACCGATCTTGTCGGGCGCGATCTCTTCAGCCGCATCCTGTTCGGGGCCCGGACATCGCTGATCATCGGCGTGCTCGCCAATGGCGTCTCGGTGCTGATCGGCGCGCTGGTTGGCGTCACCGGCGGCTATTTCAAGGGCTGGATCAGTTCGCTGCTGATGCGCTTTACCGATCTGATGATGGCCTTTCCGGCGCTGCTGCTCGCCATCGTGCTCGCCGCCATGTTCCATCCGAGCCTGCTGATCGTCGCCATGGTGATTGCCATGGTCAACTGGGTGCAGATCGCCCGGGTGCTCTATACCGAGACCCGGTCGCTGGCCGAACGGGATTTCATCGAGGCGGAGCGGGCGCTGGGGGCGGGGCCGCTGCGCATCCTCACCCGCCATATCCTGCCGCATCTGCTGCCGACCATTCTGGTCTACTCGACGCTTGGCATCGCCACCACCGTGCTGCTGGAGGCGACGCTTTCCTATCTCGGCATCGGGGTGCAGCCGCCGACGCCGTCATGGGGCAACATCATCTTTGAAAACCAGACCTATTTCACCAGCGCTCCCTGGCTGGTGTTCATCCCGGGGGCGGCGATCATCCTTCTGGCGCTGGCCTTCAACCTGGTCGGCGATGCGCTGCGCGATCTCCTCGATCCGACACTCGGAGGGCATCATTGATGATCGCCTATGTCGCCCGCCGCGCGCTGCAATCCCTGCTGATCCTGATCGGCATCTCGGTCGTCACCTTCGCGCTGCTCTACCTTTTGCCCGCCGATCCCGCCCGCCAGATTGCCGGGCGCAGCGCCACGGCGGAAACGGTTGCCAATATCCGTGAACAGCTCGGCCTCAACCTGCCGTTCTACAGGCAATATCTGCGCTATGCCTTCGGCCTGCTGCAGGGGGATTTCGGCCGTTCCTATCTGCAGAAGACCAGTGTCGGCGAGCTTCTTGCCTCGCGGCTGCCTGCAAGCCTGCTTCTAATGGCGGGGGCGATCACCTGCGAGCTGGTGCTCGGCATTGCGATGGGGCTGGTTGCGGCGCTGAAGCGGGGAAAGCCCGTCGATCACCTGCTGATGCTGGTGTCCTTCGTCGGCGTCTCCGCACCGCAATTCGTCGTCGGCATCATGATGCTCTACATTTTCTCGGTCAAACTCGGCTGGTTCCCGATTGGCGGCTATGGCGGTTTTTCCCATCTGGTGCTGCCGTCGCTCACGCTCGGCATTCTCGGGGCGGGCTGGTATGCGCGGATGATGCGCTCGTCGATGATCGACGTGCTGCGGCAGGATTTCGTCCGCACCGCCCATTCCAAGGGCATATCCGGCAGGGTCGTGGTGTTCCGCCATGCGCTGCCCAATGCCATCCTGCCCGTTATCGCGATGATCGGCATCGATATCGGCCTGTTCATGTCGGGGATCGTGGTGGTCGAGAGCGTGTTTGGCTGGCCCGGCATCGGCCAGCTTGCCTGGCAGGCGATCCAGCGCGTCGATATCCCGATCATCATGGGCGTGACGCTGGTCTCTGCCTTTGCCATCGTCACCGGCAATTTCCTTGCCGATCTCGTCACCCCCTTCATCGACCCGAGGATCAAGCTGCGCTGACCCGCGAGGCTGGCGCCGCCAACCATAAAAACAGAGGAGAACGACAATGAAGAGAACATGGCTTGCGGGTGTCGCGCTGATCGCGCTTTCCGCCTATTCACCCGACGCCCGTGCCGACGACATCAAGCAGGGCGGCTCGATGACCGTTACCTACAAGGACGACGTGTCGACCCTCGATCCGGCCATCGGCTATGACTGGCAGAACTGGTCGATGATCAAGAGCCTGTTCGACAGTCTCATGGACTACGAGCCCGGCACCTCGACCCTGCGCAAGGATCTGGCCGAGGACTATTCGATTTCCGAAGACGGCAAGACCTTCACCTTCAAGCTGCGCCATGGCGTCAAGTTCCACAACGGCCGCGAGATGACCGCCGAGGACGTCAAATATTCGCTGGACCGGGTGACCAATCCGAAGACCCAGAGCCCGGGCGCCGGTTTCTTCGGCTCGATCAAGGGGGCCGACAAGATGGCGGATGGCTCGGCCACCTCGCTTGAAGGCGTGACCGTGGTCGACCCCTATACGGTCAGGATCGAGCTGTCGCGCCCCGACGCCACCTTCCTGCATGTGATGGCGATCAATTTCTCCTCGGTGGTGCCGAAGGAAGAGGTGGAGAAATACGGTGCCGATTTCGGCAAGCATCCGGTCGGCACCGGTGCGTTCAGGATGACGGAATGGACGCTCGGCCAGAAGATCACCTTCGAGCGCAACAAGGAGTACTGGAACAAGGGCCTGCCGAAGCTCGACCAGATCAATTTCGAAGTCGGCCAGGAGCCGGTCGTCGCCTTGCTCCGGCTGCAGAAGGGCGAGGTGGACGTGGCCGGTGACGGCATTCCGCCGGCGAAATTCCTCGAGGTGAAGAACGATCCGAACTATGCCAGGCTGATCGTCGAGGGCGGCCAGCTCAACACCGACTATCTGACGATGAAGGTGACGATGAAGCCCTTCGACAACGTCAAGGTGCGCCAGGCCGTCAACATGGCGATCAACAAGGAGAGGATCGTCAAGATCATCAATGGCCGCGCCGTTCCGGCCAACCAGCCGCTGCCGCCTTCCATGCCCGGCTACGACAAGAACTTCACCGGCTACAAATACGACGTGGACGGGGCGAAGAAACTGCTGGCGGAAGCGGGTTTCCCCGATGGATTCGCAACCGAGCTCTATGCCAACAATACCGATCCCAATCCCCGCATCGCCCAGGCGATCCAGCAGGATCTGGCCGCCATCGGCATCAAGGCAGAGATCAAGGCGCTGGCCCAGGCCAATGTCATCGCGGCCGGCGGCGAGCCGGATCAGGCTCCGATGGTCTGGTCGGGCGGCATGGCCTGGATTGCCGATTTCCCGGATCCCTCGAATTTCTACGGGCCGATCCTTGGCTGTTCGGGTGCCGTCAAGGGCGGCTGGAACTGGTCCTACTACTGCAACAAGGATCTCGACGCCCGCGCGACCGCTGCCGATTCGATGACCGACCCGGCGAAGAAGACGGAGCGGGAAGCGGCCTGGAGAGGCATCTTCACCGACATCATGAAGGACGCCCCCTGGGTGCCGATCATGAACGAGCAGCGCTTCACCATCCGCTCGGAACGCCTCGGCGGCCCGGATTCGATCTTCGTCGATCCGGTTCACATCCCCGTCAACTTCGATCAGGTCTATGCCAAAGATGTGCAATAACTGCAGCTATACCATCCATGGCGCGCACCACCATTTCGGCTGGAACCGGGCGTTCCCGCCGGTGGAAAAGGTCGCGCCCGGCTCCACCATCCGCTTTGAATGCATGGACAGCGGCAGCGGCCATTTCACCCGGCAGAGCACGGTGGCCGATATCGGCACACTGGACTTTTCAAAGGTCAATCCGGTCACCGGTCCGGTCTTTGTCGACGGGGCGGAGCCGGGGGATGCGATCAGGGTGACGATCCACGAATTCGAACCGTCCGGCTTCGGCTGGACGGGGATCATCCCCGGCTTCGGGCTTCTGGCCGACCAGTTCACCGATCCGGCGCTGGCGCTGTGGACCTATGATGCCGCAACCATGGCACCCGCGATGTTCGGGACCCATGCAAAAGTGCCACTGAAGCCGTTTGCGGGCACCATCGGCCTTGCGCCGGCGGAAGCGGGCCTGCATTCCGTCGTCCCGCCCCGGCGGGTCGGCGGCAATCTCGATATCCGCGACATCTCCGTCGGCACCGAGCTCTACCTGCCGGTGGAAGTGGCGGGCGGACTGTTTTCGATTGGCGATACCCATGCCGCACAGGGCGATGGCGAGGTCTGCGGCACGGCCATCGAGAGCCAGATGAACCTGACCCTGACGCTGGATCTGGTCAAGGACGCCCGTCTTTCGATGCCGCGCTTCACCACGCCCGGCCCGGTTACCCGGCATCTCGATGCCCGGGGCTACGAGGTGACGACGGGGATCGGCTCCGACCTGATGGAAGGGGCACGGGCGGCGGTGGCAAACATGGTGGACCTGCTCGGCCGCCAGCACAATCTTTCGGCCAATGACGCCTACATGCTCTGTTCGGTCTGCGGCGACCTGCGCATCAGCGAAATCGTCGACATGCCGAACTGGGTCGTGTCCTTCTATTTCCCGCGCGTGGTCTTCGACTGAGCCATCCTCGAGGGTCGCGCCACCGGGCGCGGCCCCCGATTCATCCGGCATTTCACCAAACAGGCATGACCCCGTGAGACCAGACACCAGAACTCCGCTGCTTGCTGTCCGCAACCTGGTCACCCAGGTGGCGACGCCGGACGGCACGCGTGCGGTGATCCGCGACCTCAGCTTCGATCTCGATCGGGGCAAGACGCTGTGCATTGCGGGCGAGAGCGGTTCGGGCAAATCGATGACGGCGCTGTCGCTGATGCAGCTCCTGGCGAAGCCGGCCGTCCGGGTTGCCTCCGGCACGGCGCTGTTCAAGGGCCGCGATCTCTTCACCCTGTCGGAAGACCAGATGCGCGGTGTGCGGGGCCGGGAAATCGGCATGATCTTCCAGGAGCCGATGACCTCGCTCAATCCAGTGCTGACCATTGGCCGCCAGCTGACCGAGGCGATTACCGCCCATCGCCCGATGGCGCAGGCGGCAGCGCTTGGCGAGGCCCGGCGGCTGCTCGATCAGGTGCAGATCCCCGATGCCGTCAGGCGGCTTTCCCAATATCCGCACGAGCTTTCCGGCGGCATGCGCCAGCGGGTAATGATTGCGATTGCCCTGTCACAAGGGCCGGACATCCTGATTGCCGATGAGCCAACCACCGCGCTTGATGTCACCGTACAGGCGCAGATACTGAGCCTGATCCGCATGCTGCAGGCCGAGCATGGCACGGCGGTGATCCTGATCACCCATGACATGGGCGTGGTGGCGGAAATGGCCGATCAGGTGCTGGTGATGAAGGACGGGCAGGCGGTCGAGCATGGCGACACCGTTTCGCTGTTTGAGGCACCAAAGGCCGCCTATACCAGGATGCTGCTCGATGCGGTGCCGAAGCTTGGCGAAATGCAGGGCAGCGACGGCCCGAAGCGCGGCACGGTAAAGCCCGTCGCCGCCACCCGCGAGGATGTGGCGACACTTGCAAAACCGCTGGTCGAGGTCAGGGATCTGACTGTCCGCTTCGACATCAAGGGCGGCATCCTGCAACGACCGGTCGCCCGGGTGCATGCGGTGGAAGGGCTGAATTTCGAGCTTTATCGTGGCGAGACCCTGGCATTGGTCGGGGAAAGCGGCTGCGGGAAATCGACCACCGGCAAGGCGCTGATGAACCTCATCCCCTGGACCGGATCGATCACCATCGACGGGCGGGAGACGGCAGGCCTCTCGCGCCGGGAGATGAAGCCGGTATTGCGCCAGGTGCAGATGGTGTTTCAGGACCCCTATGCCTCGCTCGATCCGCGCTACCGGGTCGGCGATCTCGTCGCCGAGCCGCTGCTGATCCACGGGCTGGCAAAGGGGGCCGAGCTTGCCGACCGGGTCGAATACCTGTTCAAGCGGGTGGGTCTGTCCCCCGATCAGGCGCGCCGCTATCCGCATGAATTTTCAGGCGGCCAGCGCCAGCGGATCTCGATTGCCCGGGCGCTGTCCCTGTCGCCGAAGGTGATCATTGCGGATGAAAGCGTCTCGGCGCTCGACGTGTCGATCCAGGCACAGGTGCTCGATCTCCTGCAGGATATCCAGAACGAGACCGGCATTTCCTATGTCTTCATCTCCCATGACATGGCGGTGGTCGAGCAGATCAGCCATCGCGTCGCGGTGATGTATATGGGGCAATTCGTCGAGACCGGCACGCGGCGGCAGATCTTTGAAGATCCGCAGCATGCCTATGCCAGGGCTCTCTTGAAGGCCGTGCCGGTGCCCGATCCGCGCCGCGTGCGCAGCGCCTATGATCCCGCCGCGCGCGAGATCAAGAGCCCCGTCCGGTCGCTGGATTTTCGCCCGCAACCAACTGTTTTCGAGGATGTCGGCAGCCGCCATTTCGTGGCGAGGGGATAGGGGCACGCTGCCTTTTACTTCGCCGGGAATGTCCGGTCGAGAAAGTCCGTCACGGCCTTGCGGTTGTCCGCTGCTCCCTCCGGGTTCTGGTCGTCGCGCAGCGATGAAGAACCGTGGACGCCGTGTTTCGGCACATATTGTTCTGCCTTTGCGCCTTTGGCGGCCTCGACCAGCAGGCGGGCACTTGCCACTTCACTGGCGTCGTCGGAAGAGGTGACGAAAACCGGAATGGCGAGCTTTCCGGCGGCTCCGGCAATCGAATAGCCGTCGATATATTCGGCAGGCGAGAAGGACAACAGCGCCTTCACCTCGGGATGGGTGCTTGCCACCACGAAGACCAGCGCCGAGGAATAGCTCGACCCCCAGACGGCAAGGGGTGCCTTCTCCTTCCCGGCGGCAAAGGCCAGTGCGCCCTCCATGTCCGGAAGCGCGTCGGCGTAAGCCTGTTCATCGCTGTAAGCCGCCGCCGTTTCATTGTCCTGTCCCCAGAGCGAACCTCCCGAGCGCAGGTCGACGGCGAGGGTGGCAAAGCCCGCCTTGTTCAGCCAGGGGGCAAGCGGTGCATATTCGCCACGGTTCGAGCCCGCCATGTGGAAGAGCAGCAGCGTGGCACGAACCGGGCCTGAAGGCTTTTCGAAATCGGCATGGACCACCTTGCCATCGGCGGCCTTGAAGGTCACCGGCTGGGCCAGACAGGGGCCTGCGACGAGGAGGAGAGGGGCGAGCATAAAAATCAGCGGCTTTGCAAAGGGCACCATGGTGGTTTTATCCTTCCGGGCAAAACGGGAATATTCCCCTGGCCCGGGCTATCACGGGTGCCGATGACGGAAAATGCACAAGCCTGTGAAAGTGCTGTCCGCGAAGCCCGGATCAGGATGGATGGGCAGCGATGCAGATACCAGAACGCCGCGCCGGACTTTGTCCGGCGGGGGCACTTCGGGGACGTGCGAAGGGCTAGATTCGCCCGAGCAGCAGCAGGATGATGATGACCACCAGCACCAGCCCGAGGCCGGAACTGGGGTAATAGCCCCATGAACTGCTGTGTGGCCACAGCGGCAATGCGCCGATCAGCACGAGAATGAGGATAACGATCAGAATTGTGCCGATACTCATGGGCTTATCCTTTCCTTGATGAGTGGGGCGTCAGGAATGGACCCCGTCTCGAACGTTGCGGGAGCGATCCCCGACATCAATTGGCGTAGGTGAAGGGTGGCAATTGCTTCAGGTTTTCCTTGGTCGCGCCGGGCAGAACCAGTGCACCGTCGGAGCGTTCAAAGGCGCTTGCGGGCACCACGACAAGAGTGTCACCAATCCCGAGAAAGCCACCGACCGACAGCACGGCAAAGGGGGCGGTGCCTTCGGGGGTGATGATGAGATCATCGACCTTGCCGATGGTTTCCTTCTCGGCATTCACCACGGAATTGCCGATGAATTTCGAAGCCCGGTAGCCATTGGCCAGAACGGTCGGATTGACCTGTTCCAGGGTGACGGTCTCCTTGGCGGTCTGGGCATGCAGGGCCGGCATGAAAGCGGCGGTTGCGATGCCAAAGGTGGTGGCGAGAAGCAGAAAGGTGCGATGCATGATGTGTTCCATTAAAAAGCTGAGGTTTTGAGCCGTTGGAAATGCATTCTGTCGGCGGCGGCCCACCGCCGACGGGAGGTCGGGCATGAAGGTGCTCAATCGCGTGCCGCATCCTTGACGGAGCCAATGGCGTTCTGAATCTTGCCCCTGGTCTTCTGCATCTTGCCATCGGCGGTCATCTTGGCGTCGCCGACGACCTTGCCGGCAGTTTCCCTGACGGCACCGGCTGCCTGGTTTGCAGCACCCTTGATACGATCCTTGTCCATGATGATATCCCTTCCCTGGGTTGGAAATCACCCGCCGGTAAGAGGCGGGCGGGCAACGACAGCAGGGGCGGTCCCGCCGCCATCGTCACCCGAAAACTGAAATAGGGTGCGCCTCGCCCGCTCACAGGATCGGAAAACACTCAGAAATTGCCTGCCGGTGCCGAAAGGGCCAGCCGGGCCAGAGCCGGCAGCGAGCGCGAACCGGTCTTGCGCATGATCGCGGCGCGGTGGTTTTCCACGGTGCGCTGGCTGATGCCGAGATCGGCAGCGATGTTCTTGCTCGGGTGCCCCTCGAGCACCATGGCCATGATCTGTTTCTGGCGGCGTGTCAGGATTTTCAGTGACTGACCTGCCCTTTCGCGCCGCGCCATTTCCTCTTCGCTGTCGCGCGCAAGGGCGAGCGCCCTCCTGACGACGGCGACAAGGTCGTCCGCCGCGACAGGCTTTTCGATGAAATCCCGCGCCCCTGTCTTCATCGCCTTGACCGCCATCGGCACATCGCTGCTGCCGGTTGTCATGATTGCGGGCAGAGACGGGCCGTGCCGCGCCAAATGCTGCAGCAGTTCCAGCCCGCTCATGCCGGGCAGATAGGCATCGACCAGCAGGCAGCCCTGCGCATGGCGGGAATGAATATCCAGAAAGGCCTCGCAGCTTTCGAAGTCGCGGACAACGAAGCCCTCCGCCTCCAGCACATCCCGCATGCCGATGCGGATGGCATGGTCGTCATCTATGACGAAGACCATCGAGACCGTGTCGTCAACGGCGGCGGCGTCGTTCCGCAGCATCGACGGGACCGGGAGAGGCCCGGTGGCTTCCGGTTCCGGCAGGCGGTTGGGGGCCGAAGACTGGGTCAGCATCGTCACCAGTTGCTGGACCGTTTCGCCAAGCCTGTGCACGAGTTCACAGGTTCGCGGTTCCGTTACGCGACGGGCAAGCAGTGACTGGAGAAGGGTCAGCGATTGCAGCGGCTGGCGCAATTGATGGCTGCTGCAGACCTGCCCGTTGGCCGCCGACGACCGGGGCGGATGCCGCAGGGGATCGGAATGGGGCAGGCTTGCGGCCGGCACCCGTCTGTCTGCGGGCTTTTGCAGGAGAAGGTCAAGCGCGTGCACATGGCAGCCAAAGGTGCCGAGCGCGTCGATTTCCGGCCCGATCCCGTCACAGGAATCGCAAAGCCGAAGGATATGGAGGTTGTCGCCATGGAGAGGGGCCAGCGACGTCGCGAGATGGGCGAAGGGCGAGGGTGATGGCAGGCTGTTGCGCGGGCTGAGATGCAGCGCACCGCCCTTTGCGACAAACAGCCGACCGGATGGCAGCAGATAGACATGCCCCGGTTCTATCCGGGAACCGTGGGTGGCCGGGACCAGAACCATGCCGCGCGGCAGCGGCAGCGAGGCTTGCCCGGCACGAACCTGCTGGTCATCGCCATCGCCGACGACAAGGATCGACAGGCCGCCGGGATCGATGTCCCTCTCGCAGATCCGCTGGATCACATTGGCTAGCCGGGTGCGGTCGGCACCCTCGGCCTCCAGTACCCAGATCCGGGGCTGCACCCCTGTCCGGCTTTGCATCTCTTGAAGCGGCATTGCTGTTTCCCAAATTCCAGGGCGGTGGAGCTTGCCCGAAGGGCGCTCTCGCCGGGAAAACAGCCAAGCCCGCCATTCAGTTCCACGCGGGCATGAGAAAATACGTAATTTCCCTCCCTTGAATTGCCAGAGAGCGGGGCAGGGCCGGCACGGCATTCTTGTCCTTGAGTAGTTTCCGACCCTGCCAGCCCGCCCAAGGCCTCCTACATGCCAGTCACGGCGGCGCATTCCAGTCAGTGCGGTGCCTGTCAGTGATCCCTGGTATAAGTGGGTCATTCCACGATTTTGTCTGATGAACGGAGTTTGAACAACATGGCCACCAGCAACACGACCGAAAATGACATTGCCGCCCTGCGCGAAGACCTTGCCAGCCTGCGCCAGGATCTCTCGAGCCTCGTTTCCAACCTGAAATCCGAGGCTGTCAGTGGCGTCTCGAAGACCGCCAGCCAGATTGATGACAATGTGCAGGCACTCTACCGCTCGGCCCTCGACAATGGTGGCGAGGGTGCGAGGCAGATCAGCAAGCGGATCGAGGATCATCCGCTGCTGGCGATTCTTGTGGTTCTGGGCGCTGGCTATCTGGGTGGCCGGGCCATGAGCCGTTGACGGTGCGATAGACCATGTCCGATCTGCTTCGATTGCTGACCATGGTGGCAGGCAGGACCATGCCCCAGGAAAAGCCGGGGCCTGTCACCCGCCTTGCCTGTACGGCAGCAGCTGGATTGTTTGGTCTGCTGGCATTGTTCTGCGGGCTGGCTGGCCTGTGGATCTGGCTGGTGCCGGAGGTCGGGGCCGCCGCTGCACCTCTGGTGGTCGGCGGGGTGTTCCTGCTCCTCAGCCTGATCTTCCTGCTTTTCTCCCGCAGACGCCGGATCGTCACCGTCCCCGCCACGTCCCTGCGCCAGCAGCAGCAAGAGATGGAGGCGATCTTCAAGGAGCACAAGGGTGCCCTGCTTCTGGCGCTCTTTACCGCCGCATTCCAGAGCGGAACGCACCGGCGCTAAACCCTGCCGATGACGAAAAAAAGCCCGGCTTTCGAATGGAAAGCCGGGCTTTTGCTATCTTGTTGGCCGCAAGGGTCAGGCCTTGAACGGGCCTTCGATGCCGAAGCTGTGCATCAGCGCCTTGTGGGTGTTGAGTGCCTTCAGCAGGCTTTCGCCGTAGCGGGCAATCAGCATGGCCTGGCGCTCCTCGTTCTGGGCGGAGGCAATGGCTCCCCAGATCGCGGCAAGGCTTTCCGCCGTTTCGCGGGCGGTGGCAAGAGCGTTCTTGTCGGCGGCAAGATTTGCCACGTCGCGGCCCGTCGCGGCACCGATGCCTGCAACCGTCTTTGCACCGCCCGAGGTGTAGCCTGCCGGCACATCACCCTTGACGTTCACCACCCGCTTGAACTGGATCAGATCAAAGATCTGGTCGACGGCCTGGCGAGCCCCCTCGACACGGGAATTGTGTTCCGTGTCGGCGGCGGCATGCGGCAGCAGTTCGAGCTTGCCCGGGTATTTCTTGTCGAGCGGCAGATAGGGCACCATCGGGCCGGAGGTGGCACCGGTCTCGGCATGGGTGAAGAGATCGGCATCGATGGCGGCATAACGGATCTTGCCGGAGGCCAGTGCCCGGTCGAGTGCATCGGCATCCACGCCTTCGCCGCGGTCGTAGTTCAGCAGCACAGCGCCCGGATTGACCTCGGCAAAGACGCTGTCGCCGATGAAGCCGGCATTGGCGAACTTGCCGGTTTCGGCGCTGAGCGCGCCAAGGCCGGTGTGGAGCGACAGGACATCAGCCCCGCGCGCCGCCTCTTCCCTGGTCGCGGCATGGGTAAAGCCTTCGCTCTCGATCCAGGCCTTGTGGTGGGCGCGGGCGAAGATCCTGACCTTCATGCCGAAGGCGCTGGCGAGCTTGGCCACTTCGCGGCCGATATTGCCATAGCCGAAGACGGCAATCGACTTGCCTTCAAGCTTTTCGGTCGGGAATTCGCGCAGGTTGCGGCCTGTGTCGAACTTGCCTGCCGCCGTCAGCGCATGCATCCGGTCGACCGGCAGGTCGGGGGTAACCTTCAGCAGCGCCTTCATCGCCATCTGTGCGGTGGCCCGGCTGTTGAAGCTCGGCGTGTTCATCAGCGCGGCTTCGCCGCCTTCACCATTGCCGCCGCCCCAGGAGGCAGATCCCATGTTGCCGGTGCCCGCGCCGATGCGCACGCCGCCGAGCCTGAAGACCGAGGCCTTCGGCAGGAAGGTCGCCGCCGCAATCACCGCGTCATACTGGCCATTGCCGGAAACCGCCATGATTTCCGCTTCGGTGGAGATGTCGGGCACGTAGAAGAAGTGGATCTTGCCCTTGTCCAGCGCCTGGCCGTCCGCAAGGCCGCTTTCATGGAAGACGCCGCCCTTGGCCTCGACATAGGCCTTGACCTCGGAATGATCCGGCACGCCCTTGCCATCGAATTTCAGGCCGACGCGGTCGCAGACCAGCACCGTGTAGGCGCGGTTCGGGTCGTCCTGACGACGGGCACCGGAATTGGTCTCGGCGGCTTCGAAGGTCACGCCGGCCTTTGCCAGTTCTTCCTCAAGCACGGCGATCCTGGCGCGGTGATAGGCGTAGTGCAGATTGTCGAGCAGGCCGGTCACGTCGGAGATCGGGCGGATGCCGCCGATCCAGGCGCGGTAGTCGCCGGGCGTGCCGGGGAAGGCATTGATATAGCGCGCGACGTCGAGGCCCGGCTCATAGGCGCCATTGGCATGGGTGACGCCGTCATAGGACAGGATCTGCTTGGAATAGGCGACGATGCGGGCATGAACGCCTGCATCGGTGATGTCGGCATCCTTGACCTTCAGCAGCGTCACGGCAGCGCCGCGATGGCTTTCGCTGGCCACGCCGAGTTCGAACAGCGGATGGGCGGCAACCCAGCGGTTGACCTCGTCGCGGTTGGTGACCGAGCGGCGGTTCAGCTCGGAAACGGTGCCGATGCGCCGTTCGGCGCGCAGCAGGCCGAAGGTGGTTTCGGCAAAGGCCAGCGTCGAGAAGGTGTTGATGACGCCGCCGACCATCTTGTTCTGCTCGGGATCGTAGATCGGGCCGACATTGACGGTGCGCTCACCTGTCAGCGGCATTTTCGGATCGACGGGGGCGGCAATCTTCAGCTGGCGCGGGATGGCCCAGGAGGGCTGCTTCTGGTTCTTTTCGACCAGCGCCAGGGCGGCAGGTGTAAACGAGATGATGTAATAGCCCGAAATGCCGCCGATCGCCTTCTGGAAGGGCATGAACATGCAGCATTTGGTGATGACTTCGTTGACCAGCTTTTCGCCCCAGGGCATGGCGCCGAGCATCGAGGTGGCGTCGAGCACCACATGGTGCTCCTCCGGGTTCATCGCGATCCAGGCGAGAAGCTGCTCGATGTCGCGGGCCGAATAGGTGGTGGCACCGGTGGTTTCGTGGCCAACGCCGACGAAGAGCTTGATGCCCATTGCCTTCAGTTCGGCAGCGGTCGGCACAATGCCTTCCTCGCTGGCGAAATGGATGCGGCTTTCATCGCCGTTGCGGGCATAGCGCATCATCTCGAGGATCTGCGCGCCCCAGGACTGGCGGAAGAAGCCGGAGGACTTGGCAGCTTCCGATTCCGGGCGAAGGGTATCGACGAAAACGTGCTGGCCGGGATCATTGGTGGTGATCAGGTGCAGGGCGCAGGCGGTGAAGCCGGAATGGCCGCCGCCGAGGCCGACAGCCATCTTGTTCGACTTCGGGAATTCGAAATAGCGGTGGATCTCGCGCATCATGTCGAGCAGGAACTTGTCCGCCGGATAGCCGCGATGCATGGAACGGCCGATTTCGGCGGCGGTGAACGGGCCGAGATCACGGCCCCTGTCGTCGAGCTTGCGGTAGTTCTGCTCAAGCCAGTGTTCGAATTCGAACTTGATGAACCGGCTGTCGGCCTCATCGACCGCCCCGTCGGTGATAGGACCAACGCCGAAGAAGGAGTTGGTCGTGCGTTCGGGCGGACCGTTGCGGGTCGCCTCAAGCGAGGCGGCGCGTTGTTGCTTCAGCTGTTCTACATTCGTCATTCTAAAGAGACCCCACCAGTCGGATTGGCACCAGTAATTTGGCGGGCATCTTAGCCATCACCCCGCAGGGTGAATGCTTGGGAACGTCACATCTTGTCTAAAAACGTCCGATGAAGAGAATGTTTTCCCGATTTTGTGTCGGATTTGAACAAAAGAACGACCTTTTTAGCTTGTCTCGATTGTATTTTGGTGAAAAGCACAGGTTCGAACCGTCCGGAGACCACTCCCGATGGCGCGAAAGCGACAGCGGGAGCGGATGACGCGATCTTTTCAGGCGACCTGTCTCACTCGGCGGCGTAGTTGATCACATAGGTCTTCTTCAGCTGCTCGTGGATGGTCCACTTGCCCTTCCAGCCGAGCGGCAGCACCAGCAGATCGCCGGCGCGCAGCGTCTTTTCACCCGATCCGTCTTCGTTGACCAGCGTCGCCGAGCCCGACAGGATATGGCAGAATTCGGCGGATTTCGTCCGGTCGGCGGTAAAGGTGCCGGGGGTGCATTCCCAGACGCCGATTTCGGTCATCTTGTCTTCCGACACCCAGAGTTCGACGGCCGCTTCCTTCTGGTTGCCGGCAATGCTGGTCGGCTTGTCTTCGAAGGTGCCGGGATCAATCGCGGCGAGGGCGGCAAAGGCTTTGAAATCGATCATCTTGTCATTCCTTGAGTAGTTTGGCCTCGAGTGAACTGGGCCTTGAGAGAAGCAGGTCTTGAGGGGAAGAGGTCAGCGCCCGGTCAGAGCATTGGCGAAACGGGCAAGCGGCGAGGGGCCGGCGCCGGGCCTTGCTTCTGCCCGGTCAGCCATATGGTAGAGATGGTACATCGCGTGGACGCCGAGCCAGCGCAGCGGCTCCGGCTCCCAGGGGCGCACCTGGCGGTTGACCCAGGGCAGGGCGGTCAGCTCGGTCTTGCGGTTCAGCACCAGATCGGCGAGTGTGCGGCCCGAGAGGTTGGAGGTCGAGACGCCGACGCCGACATAGCCGCCCGCCCAGCCGATGCCGGTCTTCGGATCGAGGCCGACGGTGGCGCACCAGTCGCGCGGCACGCCGAGCACGCCGCACCAGGCATGTTCGACGGGCACATGGCGGACGGAGGGGAAATGCCGGTGCAGGATCTCCGTCAGTTGCCGGACGGTTTCCATCTGGGTCTGGCCGTTGACATCCGTCTTCGAGCCGAAGCGGTAGGGCACGCCGCGCCCGCCCATGGCGATGCGGCCCTCGCGGGTGCGCTGGGCGTAGCAATAGGCATGCGCACCATCGCCAAGCACTTCATATCCCTTCCAGCCGATCTCCTCCCACAGGTCCGGCGACAGCGGCGCGGTGATGATCTGGGCGCTGTTGAGCGGCAGCCAGCTGCGCGACAGGCCGGGCAGGCCTGCGGTAAAGCCTTCGGTGGCGCGGATGATGCGAGGTGCCCTGACGGTGCCGAAGGGGGTGGTCACCAGCCCCTTTTCAAGCCCGGTGACCCCGGTGCCTTCGTAGATCGTCACGCCCAGCCGTTCGACGGCCTCGGCCAGACCCCGCACCAGCTTTGCAGGCTGCACCCGGGCGACGCCCCGGGTGATCAGCGCGCCTTCGAGATTGTTGACCCGGATGCGGGCCCGCGCCTCGTCGCGGCCGATCAGGTGGATGTCCTCCGCCTCGACATTCCAGGCCTTCTGCGCCGCGAAATCCGATTGCAGGCCCTGCCATTGCACCGGGCTGGTGGCGGCGGTGAATTCGTCGGTACGCACGATATCAGCGTCGATGCCCTCTAGCTCGGCGACACGGATGACCTCGTTCACGGTCCCCGCCATGGCCGTGATCATGTCGCGCACGCCATCGCGGCTGCCGGTGGAGAGGTATTTTTCCCGCGACCAGGCAAAGCCGCCCGACAGCCAGCCGCCATTGCGCCCGGAGCCGCCAAAGCCCGCAAATTCCCGCTCCACGACGATCACGTTCAGGGAGGGGTCGGCCTTCTTCAGGTAATAGGCAGTCCAGAGCCCGGTATAGCCGGCGCCGATGATGCAGACATCCGCATCGCGATCTCCGGGAAGTGCCGCACGCCGCGCCGGAATGCCGCCGATATCGCGGTACCAGAAGGAAATCTCGCCGTTGCGCATGCCGTTTCTCCCGTGCACCACACCGCTCCCTTCCCGGAGTGGCGACGCGCACTTCCTGTCGATGGTCTTCCTTCCCCCCCTTGAGCTTTCCGGAAGAACCTGGGCGGGGTCTGGGGGACAGGGTGGGCGAGGGTTATTGAACGCCTGTTCAACCACTCCTGCCACAGCAGCGGGCGGAAAGGCAAGCCGTGATCAGGTGTTTGCCGGCATCATCACCTCTGCGGTTGCCTGTCACGTAGGGGAATGCAATATCAGGGCAAAAATCCAACGGAGTTATCTGATGACCGACAGGTCCGCCCCCCGCTCGATCCGCCAGCTTTCGGTGCTCCTGCAGTCCGGAGCGCTGGATCCGGTCGATCTCGCCCGCTCCACGCTCGCGGCAATCAAGGGCCATGCCGACCAGTCGATCTTTCTCGAACTGACGGAAGAGCGGGCGCTCGTGGAGGCGCAAGCCGCCCGCATTCGCATCCGCGAGGGCCGGTCGCTCGGGCCTCTGGATGGGATTCCGCTTGCCTGGAAGGACCTTTTCGACATCGAGGGCATGGCAACGCCTGCGGGATCGAAAATCCTGAAGACGGCCGCGTCTGCGGCCCGCGATGCGGATGTGGTCGCAGCCCTTGCCCGGGCCGGCATGGTGTCGGTGGGCCGGGTCAACATGAGCGAATTTGCCTTTTCCGGGCTCGGGATCAACCCGCATTTCGGCACGCCCGAAAATCCCCGGTCGACGGACGGGCACCGCCTGCCGGGCGGCTCTTCCTCGGGATCGGCGGTGGCGGTTGCCGCCGGGCTTGTGCCGGTGTCGATGGGCACCGATACCGGCGGATCGGTGCGCATTCCGGCGGCTTTCAACGGCATTGTCGGCTACAAGGCAACGCGCGGCCGCTATTCCATGCGCGGCGTCTTCCCGCTCGCCACAAGCCTCGATTCACTCGGCCCGCTCACCCGCACGGTCGGCGATGCCGTGCTGGTCGATGCGGCGCTGCGCGGAGAGGTGACGTCCGGGATCCGCGCGGCAGATCTTGCCGGACAGGTGATCTTCGTGCCGGAAACGGTGGTTTTCGACGGGATCGAGCCGGAGGTACTGGCAAGTTTCGAGCGCGGTCTCGCCCGGCTGGAAAAGGCGGGGGCCCGCATCCGGCGCATGGCCGTTCCGGCCTTTTCGGCCATCTTTGCGCTGATGGCCGAGCATGGTCCGCTGGTGACGGCGGAAGCCTATGCGCTGCATCGCGAGCGGCTTCAGGGCGAGGCGGCCCGCGCGATGGACCCGCGTGTCGTGGCCCGCTGCCGGCTGGGGGAAAAGACCTCGATGCCCGCCTATATCGCCATTCTGGCCGCGCGCCAGCAGATGATCGCCGAGATGGCGGCACTTGTCGGGCCGGACGGATTGCTCGCCTACCCGACCTTGCCGCATGTGGCACCGAAGGTGGCACCGCTGCTTGAGGATGACGAGGCCTTCTTCAGGATGAATGGCCTGACGCTCCGCAACACGCTGATCGGCAATTTCCTCGACTGGTGCGGGGTGTCGCTGCCCTCGGGCACGGGGGCGGCGGGCATGCCCGTCGGGCTACTGCTTTCCGGCCTGCCGCATCAGGATGAACGTCTGCTGTCGGTGTCGCTGACCGCCGAGCGGCTGCTCGAAGGGCTTTGACGACAGTAGTCAGGTTGCAGCCCGGGCCTGCCGCTCGCCATGTTCCCAGATCGCCATGCGGATCCGGGCACGCTTGTAGGAATCGATGACGGCGAGGCCGTAGAGAAAGATCGAGCCGACATGGCGGACAAAGAAGGTGCCATCCAGCATCAGGCGGTTGCCGATCCAGCCGAAGATGATGATGAAAAACAGGAAGACCAGCCCGCGCTGCGGCTGGCCGATCATCACCTGTCCGGCACCGGGCAGCACAAGAGCGGCGGCAAGCACCAGATGCGGATTGACCGGGCGTTCAGCCATAGGCTTCGATCCTCGTTTCGGGTGGGGATGGCAACGATCCGGCGGCGGAACCGGCAAGCGACCTGGCCTTCAGATCGGCAAGCAGGGTAACGAGCGGCAGGATGTCTTCGGGGCGCAGCGGCTCGACCCGGAAGCGGGCCTGGCGGAACACGCCATAACGGGCCCGCTCGGCTTCCGCCAGTTGCAGCACCAGCCGCACGCCTCTCGGCGACAGCAGCAATTCCTTGCCGGGGCCGGTGCCGAAGGGATAGAGGCAGGGACGGAAGAGCTCAGGATCGGGCGCCCGGGCGGGATCGTCGGTTTTCAGCGCCGCCTCATGCGGAAAGCCGTGTGGCATCGGCAGGGTGTCGGTGAGCCGGTCGAAATGCGAAAAGCTCGTCTGGCCCGCAGGCCGCATCACCATGTCGAGCACCGCCATGGTCCCGGTGTCGCCGGGCAGCGTGATCATCAGCCAGAGGCTCGGCAGCTTGCGCAGCCCGAGCGTGTCGGTGATCGCCTTGATCTGCACGAAATGCCCGTTCACCCGGCCTTCCAGGCAATGGACGCCCGCCGTCTGCTGCGGGGCGATCCGTGGCCCGTCAAGGGCGGCAAGCAGCAGGCCGAAGAGATCCCCGGCCTCCCGCTGCCGTGACAGGGTGGCAGCCCGGTAATCACGAAGCAGCAGCCACCCGACAAGAAGGGTTGCCAATGCACCGCCGAAGAGCTGCCACAGGCTGACATTCATGCTCAGTAACCCTGCGGTTTCGGCCAGGGCATCGAGAACTGGTCACCGCGCCGCACATATTTGTAGCGGTAGAAGTGGAACCAGACCGAGACGACCAGGTAGAACACCACCATCGCGGTCAGCTGCGAGCCGAAGCCGAGGAAGATCGCGAAATAGGTGATGGCGCAGAGCAGGAACAGCACGATGGCCGGCAGCGGATGGAAGGGGTGGGTATAGCCGCGCCGGATCGATCCGAGCGGCCATTTCTTCCGGAACATCATGATGTTGATGCTCATGAACGTATATTGCAGCACGCCCGACAGGATCGAGAAGGTGATCGCCTGATTGAGGTCGGATACGAAGGCGAAGGCCAGCGCGATCGGCAGCAGGAACAGGATCGAGCGGTAGGGCGTGCGGTAGTTCGGATGCACCGCCGAGAACCAGGTCGGCAGGTAGCGGTCGCGGCCCAGCGAGAACCAGGCGCGGGCCGCATCGTTGATGCAGCCATTGGCAGAGGCGACGCCCGACAGGACGGTTCCCCAGAACAGCAGGAATTCGAGCGTCGGGGAGCCGGTGACCTTGGCAGCGTCGGCGAGCGGGAAATAGGTGAAACCCAGATATTCCCAGGGCAGCAGCGAGGCGCAGACATACCAGGTGAGGGCGGCCGCAATCAAAAGCGTGATCATCCCGGCCATGGTGCCATAGGGTAGCGACCTTGCCGGCGAGCGCACTTCTTCCGCCGCCTGCGTCGTGCCCTCGATGCCGAGATAATACCAGATGCCGAACTGGAAGGAGGCAATCACCCCGATCCATCCGTAGGGCAGGGCATTGTCCGGCGTGATGAGGTCTCCAAGCTTCAGCACCGCCCCCTGGCTCCACGGCTCCACCGAGAAGAACAGGATGAGGATCGAGGCATAGGCGAGGGCGGTGATGATGAAGTTGACATTCAGCGTCATCAGCACGCCGCGATAGTTGAGCCAGGCAAGCAGCACGATGGTGAAGACCACGAAGCCGTTGTGGTTCAGCCCCGCCTCGCCGGCACGGCTGACGAAGAGATCTCCGACGAGGATCGAGTCCGAGACTTCGAGCATCGTATAGGCAAACACCAGATAGAGCGCGACATTGAAGGCCATCAGCGGGCCGACGATGTGCTTGGCCTGGGCATACTGGCCCCCGGCGGCGGCAACCGTCGAGGTGACTTCGGAATCGATCATCGCGACCGAGGTGTAGAGAAGGCCGATCACCCAGCAGACGATCAGGGCGGCGAGCGAGCCGCCCTTGTCGGCGGAAAAATTCCAGCCGGTGAACTCGCCGACGAGAACGATGCCGACCCCGAGCGCCCAGACATGGGCAGGCCCGAGAACGCGCAGCAGCGAGACCTTGGCGGCGGCGGGAGAACTGACTGTTTCAGACATGATCACCCCCCCCTCAAAGCCGGTGTTGTTCGGTTTCGGCTTCGATCTCGCCTTCGCGCGAGGATGTCAGCACCTCTTCGGAATAGCTGGTGTCGGTCTTGTACCAGTCATAGACCATCCAGAGCACGAGGACGGCAGACGCGGCCCAGCATGCGTTTGAAGCATAAGTCCACATGTCGTCGCCCTCACTTGTCGTTGAATTTTTCATCGATGACGTCGCGGTATTCCTTGTCGGAAGCCTTGAAGACAAAGATGAAGTAGCCGATCACCACTGCCGACATCAGCAGCAGTTCCATCCAGTCGATGCTGTAGTGGAAGCGGTTCTGGATGATGTCATGGGCGGAGGCGGCATCGGGATAGCCGAGCTTGACCCATTGGGCGACCATGGCAGGGCTCTGCTTCAGGCTTTCCCAGGTGGGATTGGCGATGACGTCGATGCTTTTCGAGGCCCCGGCCCAGCCCGCCTTCAGCGGCAGCCAGAGGGCGGCAAAGATGGCGATGATCAGGAAGGCGATGTCGACGATCTGCAGGAAACGGGATTGTTCGGGCGGTGTGTATTTGGCCATCGGTCCGCCCTCACATTTTCTTGGCTTCGCGCATCGCATCCAGATTGCGGATGTCGAGTGCGTAGATGAAATGCTTGTCCTCGCGATAGTTGCGTACCATGGCCTGAACGGAAGCCGTGTTGAAGATCAGCACGGCACCGGCGGCAATCGCCACGATGGCGCGCACTCCGGCATCGGGAATATGCGGCCACGAAAAGGCCAGCACGAACAGAATGGCTATCCAGAGAACCAGCACCAGCAACCGTGCTCCCAGCACGTCGCGCCGGTACATGGCCTCAATTCGCTGATCGAGATCAGTGTCCATGACGTCTCCCCCCAAAGGCCCAGGACATGCCGTACCGCGCAACAGGGGCCCCCGAACGGCTATTGCGTGACGGTTAAAACCTATTCCTACAGGGAAAGTGTGGCGTTACGTCGCAGGCAAAGTCAAGCGCATTTTAACGATCCGGAAACAATTGCTGCGCGGACGCACAGCAAGAGACAGCGGCATGCTGCCCCCTTCTGAAACTTCCGGTTCGGTCTGCGGCGCAATGTGGTAATCCTGAAAGCGGTTCGCGTCCGCCGGCAATATGGCAGGTTGCCGCGAGCGATCTTAAGGCGGGGCAGATCCCGAAGACGGGAGAGCTCGGAATAAAAACGTTTAACTCCACTATTGAAAACGATTTTATTGTCGTTTATTGCTAGTCAGGACAGCTCGGGAGAAGCATGTTGAAACCGGACAGGAAACTTGGCGGGGAGATGCCGACGATCAAGACGCTCGCAGAAATGACGGGTTTCTCGATTGCGACGGTTTCCAAGGCGCTGCGCGAATCCCCCGTGGTGGCGCCTGCGACCAGGCAGGCCATCTTCAGGGCGGCGGAAGAGGTGGGCTACAGGGCCAACCATCGCGGTCTGGCGCTGCGCACCGGCAAGACCTTCCAGATCGCCGTGCTGATGCCGCTGACGGCGGCTTCGGGCTATGAGTGGGACGGGGTGGAATATACCCAGATCCTCTCCGGCATCAGCCAGGGGATCGAGGGGAGCGGCTATCGCATTTCGGCCCATATCATCAACGATGCGGCAGACGGGGCCGCGATGGCCGAGCAGATCGCCGGTCTGCGGCTCGCCGACGGGCTGATCTTTTCCGGTATTCTTGCCGATGACCCCCGCATCAACCTGCTGGCAGGCAGCGATTTTCCCTTCGTCACGCTCGGCCGCTGCCGCCGCGATATTCAGTATGCCCATGTCGATGTCGACAATGAATGGGCCGCCCATGCCGCCGTCGAAAGGTTGATTGCGGGAGGCCACCGGCGCATCGCTCTGGTCAATCCCGCCCGGCGTTTTTCCTATTCGCAGGACCGTATCGACGGGTTCGAGCGCGCCTTTGCCGAGGCGGGCCTGGCACCTTCCCCGGATCTGGTCGTCGAGGGGGATCTTTCGACCCGGTATGGCAAGGAAAGTGCCGAAACGCTGCTCCAGCGTGCCGATCCACCGACCGGTTTCGTCTGCGTGAACGAATCCACCGCGCTCGGCGTGCTGGCGGGTGTGGCGGGCAGGGGATTGCAGGTCGGTCGCGATGTCGATGTCATTGCCTATGACGACATCAATGTCAGCGCCTATTTCAATCCGCCGGTCACCACGCTCTACCAGCCGATCGAGGTTCTGGGCCGCAGGCTCGGCCAGTTCCTGCTGCGCCGGATTGCAGGCGAGCCCGCAGGTGATTTGCGCGAAATGTTCCGCCCCGTGCTCCTGCCCCGGCAGGGCGATGACCGGGGTGCATCCATCACATGAGCCGGACAGCCGGGAGGGCTGTCCCTGTTTTAACGGAGGAGACTGACATGAAGAAAATCCTGATGACCCTTGCCCTGTCTGCGGTTCTTGCCACCGCTGCGGGCGCTGCCGATCTCGGCGGCAAACTGCTGAAGGTCGGCTCGGACACCACCTCGCCGCCGATGGAAAGCGTCGATCAGGCAAGCGGCCAGATCGTCGGCTTCGATGTCGACGTGGTCAATGCGGTCTGCGCCAAGATCAATTGCAAGGCAGAATTCGTCACCACCGGCTGGGACGGGATTTTCGCGGCCCTCGACCAGGGCAATTTCGATTTCGTCGCTTCCGGCGTGTCGATCACCGACGAGCGCAAGAAGGCAATGGACTTCACCGATCCCTATATCGTCAACAGCCAGGCCATTCTGGTGCGGGTCGAGGATCAGGGCATGAAGGCGGAGGACTTCAAGGCCAAGGGCAAGAAGCTCTCGGCCCAGACCGGCACCACCGATGCCGATCTCGCCGCAAGCCTTGTGGGCAAGGAAAATGTCGTGGCCTTCGACACGTTCAGCGCCTCGGTGCTGGCGCTGAAGAACAAGGATGTCGACGGTGTCGTCATCAATGGTGCCAATGCGGATTCCTACGAGAAGGAATTTGCAGGCGAACTGGTCGCCCCGGTGCGCGGCCTGTCCTCCGATCCGCTCGGTCTGGTGTTCCGCAAGGGCGATGCCAATGTGGCAGCCTTCAATGAAGGCATCAAGGCGATCCAGGATGACGGCACGCTCGCCAAGCTGATCGCCAAATACTGGACCGCCAAGTAGGTTCGTCAGGGCGGGCGCCGAACCCCGCCATCCGGGCCGGTGGAGATTTCACCGGTCCGGGATTTCCCAACCCGTTCTGAAAACCCTGATCTGGAGCAAGGAATGTCCTTCCTGACCCGGGTGCGCCCCAGCAATCTCATCATACTGACGGCAACACCCTTCATCATCTACATGTTCTGGAGTTCGGCGGATTATCTCAGATCGCTCCGGGCGCTGGCAGGCGTCGAAAACGGTTCGGGCATCTTCGTGCCCGGCTTCCTTGCGCTGGTTCTGGCTGTCAGTTCGGCCTTTTTCCTCATGCTGTTTTCGCCTGACCGGCCGCAGGCCCGCTGGACGCTGCCGCTCGCAGCGCTGCTGCATGTCGCAAGTCTTGCCGTCCTCTGCCTCACGGCACTTGCCCATCCCTTCATTGCCTCGGTGGTCGCCAATGGCGTCGATGCCTTCACCTCGACGCTCATCGTCCCCGGCGTCAATCCGCGCCAGCTGACGCCGGATGCGGACCAGATGGTGGCCATGCTGGAGGCGCGGCTGCTGCCTCTCCATGCCTTCCTCTCGCTGTCCGGGCTCGGCGCGATGTGGATTGCCCGCCGCCGCCAGTCGGCAAGCCTGAAACGGCCCGGTCTCTGGCTTGCCGCCGTCCCGAATGGCATCCTCCTGCTGGTGCTGGTGTTCTTTGCCCATATCGCCTTTGCCGCCGGCGTGGCGACGACGCTGCGGGCGGCAATTTCCGCCTATATTCTTGCAGCGCTCCTCGGCCTCGGCTGGGTCGGCATGCTGCAACTCCACTATTCACGGCGGACGATTGTCGCAATTTCGACGCTGGTCCTGCTGCTTGCGGGTGTCTCCGGCTGGTTCCTGATGCAGCCTGCCACCAGCTATACGCTGGCGGGGAGCCTTGAAGGCAAGATCGGCATCATCCGCAACACGCCCTCATCGCTGATCTCGGTGGTCCGTTTCGGCCAGTATCCCGGCGCACCGGAGGCGGAAGCGGGTGTGCGCACCTTCCTTACCTTGGATGAGGCGGTCAAGGCGGTTGCCGAAAAGCAGGGCGTCTCCGCCGTGCTGCTGCCTTCGGCCACCCCGCCTCAAGGCTGGCCGGTCCTCTACCAGACCTCGGCACTCAACGACCGCGACCGGGGCACCGGCATCACCTTTGCCGTCACCGCCATCGTGCTTGCCATCCTCACCTTCGGCGGGGCGCTGCACCGGCGGCATCCGCTGGCAATCGGGTCGGAATTCATCATCGACACGATCCGAGGCATTCCGATGCTGGTCATCGTGCTCTATGTCGGCCTGCCGCTGGCGGGCGCGCTCAAGGATGCGACCGGCGGGGCCGTCGATCCGCCGAACATGGCGCGCGGCATTGCGGCGATGGCGCTCGCCTATTCCGCCTATCTCGCCGAAATCTTCCGTGCCGGCATCAATGCGGTGCCGAAGGGGCAGGTGGAGGCGGCAAAATCCATCGGCCTTACCCGCTGGCAGACGGCGCGGCTGATCATCCTGCCACAGGCCTTCCGCATCATCATCCCGCCGCTGGGCAACGAGCTGATTGCCATCCTCAAGGATACCTCGCTGCTCTCGATCCTGTCGATCCGCGACATCACCCAGCGGATGCGGGAGTTCCAGTCGGCAAGCTTCCTGCCCTTTGCCCCCTATAATTCGGCGGCAATCTTCTACATCTTCCTGACGCTTGCTGCGGCGAGCCTCGTCAATACCGTTGAAAGAAAATACAATGTCGAACACCGCTGACCGCCGCGAGGAACTGAAGCACCGCGCCTCCGAAATCCGCTTGCCGAAGGATTTCGTCTTTGGCAGCGCCACGTCAGCCTACCAGATCGAGGGCGCGGCCTGGCTCGATGGCAAGGGCGAGAGCATCTGGGACCGGTTTACCCGGCAGCGCGGGGCGATCGTCGACGGTTCGAGCGGCAATGTGGCCTGCGACCACTATCACCTCTGGCCGAGGGATATCGCGCTGATGCAGGAGCTAGGTCTGTCGGCCTATCGCTTCTCGCTCGCCTGGGCGCGGCTGCTGCCGCAAGGATCCGGCAAGGTCAACAAGCCGGGCATTGCCTTTTACGACCGGCTGATCGACGGCTTGCTCGAGGCCGGCATCGAGCCGTTCCTGACGCTTTATCACTGGGACCTGCCGCAGGCGCTGCAGGACAAGGGCGGCTGGTATGACCGCGATACGGCCAGGCGCTTTGCCGACTATGCGGCGATTGCGGCAGGTGCCTTCGGGGATCGCGTGACGAAGTGGACGACGCTCAACGAGCCCTGGACCTTCTGCTGGTGGGGCCATGCGACGGGGGAGGATGCGCCGGGGCTTGCCGATGGCGTCAAGGGCGGCATCACCGCCAGCCATCATGCGCTTCTTGCCCACGGGCTCGCCGTACCGCTGATCCGCGCCGAGGCAAAGGGCGCTGAGGTCGGCATCACGCTCGATCTCAACGTGGTCGAGCCCGCCAGCGACCGCGACGAGGACCGCGAGGCTGCCACCCGTTTCGATGGCGTGCAGAACCGCTGGTATCTCGATGCCGTCTTCAAGGGCAGCTATCCCGAGGATGTGCTGGACTTCTGCGGCGAAAAGCGCCTGCCCCGGATCGAGACGGAGGATCTCGTCGCCATATCCGCGCCGCTCGATTTTCTCGGCATCAACAATTACCGCCGCTCGGTGATCAAGGCAGGTAAGGACCTGTCGCCGGTGAATTTCGAACGGGTCGCCCCGCGCGGCTCGACCTATACCTCGCTCGGCTGGGAAATCTGGCCTGCGGCCATCGAGGACATTCTCCTGCATGTCCATGAGACCTGGAAGCCCGCCAGGATTTACGTCACCGAAAACGGCATGGCGAGCGAGCAGGAGGTGCCGGACCACCATGGCCGGATCGAGGATGTCGAGCGCACCGATTATCTCGTCAGCTATATCGAAAAGGTCGCCTCCGCCGTGGCGAAGGGCGTGCCGGTCAAGGGATATTTCGCCTGGACGCTGATGGACAATTTCGAATGGGCGCTGGGATATACCGCACCCTTCGGCCTCATCCATGTGGATTTCTCCACCCAGCAGCGGCGGGTGAAGTGGAGCGGCGAGATCTATGGCCGCATTGCCCGCGAAGCGGTTGCGAAATGAGGAGAGCCAGATGAATACCATCCATGAGCGCGGCACAGTCCTGATCACCGGCGGGTATCGCGGCCTTGGCCTGGAGCTTGCCCGGCAATTTGCCGGGGAGGGCTGGCAGGTCATTTCCGCCGGGCGTGGCGCAAGCCATGCCGGGCGCAAGGCGCAAGACGGGATCGAACCGCTGGCGCTGGACATGGCGGACCCCGCCTCCATCGCACGGGCGAGCGTCGAGCTTGCCGGGCGGCCAATCGATATCCTGATCAACAATGCGGCGATCCGGGGGGCGACTGGCGGGCTTGCCACCGTCGATGCGGCGGATTTCCTTGAGGTCATGCGGACCAATGCGCTGGGCCCGGCGCTGCTGGTGCGCGCGCTGCTTGCCAGTCTCAAGGCCGGTCGTCGGCGGGTGATCGCCAATATCTCGAGCCGCGCCGGATCGAACGGCGAAGGCCATGTCAGCAATGGCGATGGCGATTATGCCTATCGCTGTTCGAAGGCGGCACTCAACATGGTGACAACAAAGCTTGCCCATGATCTGGAACCGGATGGCATTTCGGTCAGCGCCTACCATCCCGGCTGGGTGCGCACCGACATGGGCGGCGCGGAGGCGGATCTGTCGCTTGGCGAAAGCGCCAGCGGTCTGAAGAGATTGATCGAGCGGGCAACCATGGCAGATACCGCCACATTCCGCACCCATGATGGCGAGCGCGTCGGCTGGTAGGTTTCAAGGATTTCAGCACATGCAGCATATCGAAGACATTGCAGCGGTCGAAGCGCTGGTCGCCCGTCTCTATGGCATCAAGGGCAGGGCGACAGCGTTGCCCGGCGAACACGACCTCAATTTCCGCATCGATGCGGATGGCGGCTTGAGCTATCTCCTGAAGCTGCACGCCCCCGGCGACCAGACCGGCATCGACATGCAGGCCGAGGTTCTGGAGCACCTGAACCGGATGGCCCCGGGGCTTCGCATCTCGCGCGGGCTGAAGGCGCGGGATGGCGCGGTGCTCACCCCCGTCCGCTTTCGTGGCGACCGGCAGGCGCGGCTCCTGTCCTGGCTCGACGGCACGATCTGGGCAAAGGCTGCGACCCGCAACGCCGGGAGTGCCGCAAGCCTCGGCGCGCTTCTCGGGCACATGGACAGGGCGCTTCAAGGCTTCAGCCATCCCGGTGCCCGCCGCATCTATGGCTGGGACCTCGCGCAGGCGGAGATGCATCGCCCGCATCTCGGCCTGATCGACGATCCCGACAAGCGGCAGGCGGTGACCGGGCTGCTCGATCATTTCACCGGCGCGCTGTTGCCCGCACTGCAAGCCTGCCCGCGCCAGGTCATCCACAATGATGCCAATGATTACAACACATTGCTCGGGGATGACGGGCAGGTCAGCGGTCTTCTCGATTTCGGCGACATGGTGGAAACCCACCGGGTGATCGAGATTGCGGTGGCCGGGGCCTATGCCGTGATCGGCGAGGAAGATCCCGTCGGCACCCTTGCCGGGATCGCCGCCGCCTATCACCAGGTCAATCCGCTGGGGGAGGCAGAGATTGACCTGATCTTCGATCTCGTCCGGCTGCGCTATGCGGTCAGCATGCTGATGGCGGCGAGGCAGATCCGCGACCAGCCCGACAATACCTATCTCCTGGTCAGCCAGGACGATGTCTGGCGGGAGCTGAAGCGGCTTTCGCGCGAAAACCCGGGTTTTGCCCGGATGCGCATCCGCGATGCCTGCGGCTTTGCCGCCGTGCCTTCGGCGGTGCGCATCACCCGCTGGCTGGAGGCAAATGCCCATTCCTTCTCGCCGGTCATTCGTCCGGAGGTAAGGAGGCCCCGGGTCACCGTCTTCGACTTCTCCGCCGGAAGCCCGGATTCAGGCATTCTGCAGGGGCTGGATGGCGTTGGCTTTGACCGCTATTGCGAGGAGAAGATCGAGAGGCAAGGGGCGGATTTCGGCATCGGCACCTATGGCGAGGACCGGACCATCTACAAGGGGGCGGCCTTCGAGACGACGGCATCGCATGTCCGTCGTTCCGTCCATATCGGCATCGATCTTTTCGCGCCCGCGGGCGAACCCGTCCATGCGCCCCTGCCGGGCACGGTCGCCTTCATCCATGACGATGCGGTGGCCTTCGGCTTTGGCCCGACGGTGCTGCTGCAACACCAGACCGGTGACGGCGATATCTTCTGGACCCTCTATGGCCATCTCTCCCGCGCCACGGTGGCACGACTCGTCCCCGGCCAGAAAATCGCGGCGGGCGAGGCCTTTGCCGCCTTCGGGCCGCGCCCGGAAAATGGCGAATGGCCGCCGCACCTGCATTTCCAGATTCTCACCGACCATCTCGGGCTTGAGGCGCGGATGCACGGGGTCGGCACCCTGGCGCAATGGCAGAACTGGCAGCAGATCGCGCCCGATCCGAGCGTCATTCTCGGCCTGCCGGTGTCGGCGACCCGGCTTCCCGCCCGCGACAAGGATTTTCTGGTGCGCGAACGGCATCGCCGCATCGGGCGGTCGCTGAGCATTGCCTATTCCGACGCGCCGCTGAAGATCGTCGCGGCGGAAGGCTGCCATCTGATCGACGAAGAGGGGACACGCTGGCTCGACATGGTCAACAATGTCTGCCATGTCGGCCATTGCCATCCCCGTGTGGTCGAGGCTGCCACCCGGCAGATGGCTCTGCTCAATACCAACAGCCGCTATCTGCATGATACGCTGGTCGAATATGCGGTGCGGCTTTCCGCCCTGTTTCCAGATCCGCTGTCGGTCTGCTTCTTCGTCAATTCCGGCAGCGAAGCCAATGATCTCGCGATCCGGCTTGCCCGCGCCCATACCGGCCACCATGACCTGATCACCGTCGATCACGCCTATCACGGCCATCTTGCGAGCCTGATCGATGTCAGCCCCTACAAGTTCAACGGCAAGGGCGGGCAAGGCCGGCCGGCGCATGTGCGGGTGGCGGAAATGCCGGATCTCTATCGCGGGCGCTTTCGCTATGGCGATGCCGATGCCGGGCGGAATTATGCCGGGGACGTCGCCCGGCAGGTCGCAGACCTTGCCGCCCTTGGCCGCAAGCCCGCGCTGTTCCTGTCGGAAGGGATTCTCGGCACCGGCGGCCAGTTGCCGCTGCCGGAAGGCTATCTGCAGGCGGCCTATGCGCATGTGCGTGCGGCGGGCGGGCTTTGCCTTGCCGATGAGGTGCAGGTTGGCTTCGGCCGGGTCGGCACCCATATGTGGGCCTTCGAGACGCAGGGCGTGGTGCCTGACATCGTCACCATGGGCAAGCCGATCGGCAATGGCCACCCGATGGCGGCGGTGATCACCACGCCGGCGATCGCCGCTTCCTTTGCCAATGGCATGGAATATTTCAACACCTTCGGCGGCAATCCGGTTTCGGCCGCGATTGGCCTTGCCGTGCTCGACGTGATCCGCGACGAGCGGTTGCGTCACCATTGCCACGAGGTCGGCACACGGCTGATGGAGGGGGCGCGCGCCCTTGGCCGGCATCAGCCCCTGATCGGCGATGTCAGGGGTCACGGCCTGTTCATCGGCATCGAGATGGTGCATGACCGGGTGACGCTGGAACCCGCTGCCGATGCGGTGGATTATGTTCTCAAGGAGATGAAGAGCCGTCACCATATCTTGCTTTCGAGCGAGGGCCCGCTGCACAATGTGCTGAAGATCAAGCCTCCCGCTGCGTTCAGTCACGCGGATTGCGACCGCTTCCTGGCGGCACTGGAGGATGTAATGACCCGCTTTCAGCGAAGGAATGACCAATGAAATTCGTGGAACTCCCCGGCGGGGAAAAGGTGCCCGCCCTTGGCCTTGGCACCTGGAAGATGGGGGTCGGCGAGCCGGACGAGGCCGGGCAGCTGCAAGCGCTGAGGTCCGGTTTCGATCTCGGTCTCACCCTTCTCGACACGGCGGAAATGTATGGTGACGGGCGTTCGGAAGCGCTGGTCGGCCAGGCGATGGCCGGGCGGCGCGACGAGGTGTTTCTGGTGTCGAAAGTCCTGCCCGGCAATGCCGCCCGCGCAGGCGTGCTTGCCGCCTGTGAACGCAGCCTGAAGCATCTGGCGACCGACCGCATCGATCTCTACCTCCTGCACTGGCGCGGCAATGTGCCGCTTGGCGAAACGGTCGAGGCTTTCGAACAGCTGAAGCGCGACGGCAAGATCCGCCATTGGGGTGTGTCGAATTTCGACCCCTCCGACATGGAAGACCTGCGCGGCGTGACTGGTGACAAGGCCTGCGCCGCCAATCAGGTCATGTACAATCTCGCCGAGCGCGGCATCGAATGGGATCTTCTGCCCGATTGCCGGACGCGCCGGATCGCCGTCATGGCCTATTGTCCGCTCGGGGAAGGCCAGCTTGTCGGCCATGCCGGCCTGGCCGAAATCGCGGGCGAGCTTGGTGTCTCCGGCCCGACGCTGGCGCTTGCCTGGCTCCTGCACCGTCCAGGTGTCATCGCCATTCCGAAGAGCCGCAGTGCTGCCCGCGTGCACGAAAACGCCGCCGCCCTCGACCTGAGGCTCGGTCCCGACATTCTCGCCGCCCTCGACCGCCTGTTCCCGCCCCCGACGGGACCGTCGCCACTGGCGATGACGTGAACACTTTACCGATATCTGGAGACTGGAATGGCTGATTATACCAAGAGACTGGCCGCGCTCCGCGGTCGCATGCAGGAAACCGGGACCGACCTTCTGGCGGTCGGGCCGAGTTCGCACATGATGTGGCTGTCGGGCGTATCGCCGCATGGCGACGAGCGGCCGGTGATGCAGATCGTGACGGCTGACCACGTCGCCTTCCTGATGCCGAAGCTGAATGCCGATGCGGCGCGCAAGGATACCGATATCCCGTTCTATCCCTGGGCGGATGACGAGGGCGCGGCAGGTGCGCTCGACCGGCTGCTCGGTGATTTCGGTGCCAAAGGCAAGCCCGGCCTGACGGTTGCGCTCGATGAGAGCATGCGGGCGGATTTCGCGCTGCTGCTGCTCGGCGCGCTCGATCAGCCGCACCACCGTTTCACGGCGGAGACCCTCGCGGTGCTCCGGGGGCGCAAGGATGAGGATGAATATCGCCGCCTCAAGGAAAACGCGCTGATCAATGACCGCGCCGCCGAGGCCGCCTTCGCGTCGCTGAAAGAAGGGATGCGCGAGATCGATGTGGCGGAGGTGGTCAAGGCCTTCTATCGCGCCGAAGGGGCGGTCGCCGAATTCACCATCGTCGGTTTTGGCGAAAACGGCGCCTTCCCGCACCACTACAGTTCCGAGCGCCGCCTGAAACGGGGAGACAGCGTGCTTCTCGATATCGGCGGCCGTTCGAAGGGCTATCCGAGCGACATGACCCGCATGGGCTATTTCGGCGAGGCCCCGGAAGGGCTGGCGGAGATCCATGCGGTGGTGGATCGTGCCGTGCGTGCCGCCGTTGCGGCGGCCCGGCCCGGCGTGCGGGCAAGTGCGGTCGACGCCGCCGCCCGTGGCGTGATCACCGAGGCCGGCTATGGCGACCTGTTCCTGCACCGCACCGGCCACGGGCTCGGGATCGACATCCACGAAGGCCCCTATATCACCGCGACTTCGGATGTCCTTCTCGAGGAGGGCAACGTGTTTTCCATCGAGCCCGGCATCTATCTCAAGGACCGCTTCGGCGTGCGGCTGGAGGAAATCGTCATCCTCCGGGCCGAAGGTGCGGAGATCCTGTCGGAACTGCCGCGCACGCTGATTGCGGGCTCCTGACCTCTCACCCGGAAAAGCGGTCCCGCCAGGCGGGCTGGCTGTCCGGATGGGGGAGGGCGTTCGCCTCGAAGATCCCGCGCGCCACGGCGCGGGCCATCGTCACCATGGCGAGATGGCAAAGGTGCATGAAGTCGCGCGGCCCTGTCAGCGGCTTTGCGCCGGTGGCGGCGGCAAAGACCGTGTCGCCATCGGAGGGGAAATGGGCGGGGTGGATGGCTCTCACCAGCCCGTCATGACCGAGGATCGACAGCCGGTGCGCCTCCGCCTTGGTCAGCACCGCATCGGTCACGACGATGCCGATGGTGGTTGCCGTCGGCTGCATGCCCTTCACCCGCAGGGCCGTCGCCTCCGGCCCGAAGCGGGCGGGATAGCCGAGCCCGCCGAATTCGCCGTCACGCTCGAAGGGCGCGGCCCAGAAATGCGGGCCATCGCCCACCGTGGTACTGCCGAGCGCATTGACGGCAACGATGGCGGCGACCCGGTGGCCGGCTGGCGTTTCGGCACTGGCCGAGCCCAGCCCGCCCTTCAGGTTGGCCGTGGTCGCGCCGGTACCCGCGCCAACCGTGCCGAGCGGGAAAGGTCCGTGCGACGCTGCCTGAAAGGCCTCGTAGCCCAGCCGGTGATAGGGCGATGTCAGGCCCCAGTCCTTGTTGCCGCCATTCATCAGGTCGAACAGGATCGCCTGCGCGGCGGTCGGCACCAGCGTGTTGCCGAAGGAAATGCCGCGCCCCTTTGCCCTGAGGCCATCGAGCACGCCGCCTGCCGCATCGAGGCCGAAGACCGAGCCGCCCGACAGCACCAGCGCATCGATGGTCTGGATGCTGGCGGCGGGATCGAGCATGGCGCTGTCACGGCTGCCGGGCGCCCCGCCGAGAATGCTGACGGACGCCGTCGCGGGCCGGTCGAACACCACGGCGGTGACCCCCGATGCAAGCTCAAGATCCGTGGCATGGCCAACCGCCACACCTGAAATATCCGTGAGAAGATTGTGCATCCATTCCGTCCGTCTGGTGAAAACCTGCCGAGGTTGCCGGATTTCTCGCGCTTTGGGAAGGGCGGGCGGGTTCAATCCGCCGCGACCAGGGCCCCGCCGATCCAGGTGCCGAGGATGTCGAGACCGGGGGAGAGCTGCACGAAATCGGCATCCATGCCCGGCTTCAGCGCGCCCTTGCGGTGGTCGATACGGGCGGCGCGGGCGGGGTAGAGGGAGGCCATGCGCAGGGTTTCGTCGAGCGAGAGGCCGAGATGGTCATGCAGGAAACGGATCGAGGACAGCATGTCGATGTCGGCTCCGGCGAGCGTGCCATCGGCAAGGGTGAGCTTGCCGCCCGCGCGGCGGATGGCGCGGCCATTGAGCGTGAAGCCGGTCATGTCGGTGCCGATGGTCGACATCGCATCGGTGACGAGGAAGACCCGTCCCGGCCCGGCCTTGGCGGCAAGCGCCACGCCGATGCTGACGGGATCGACATGGAAGCCATCGGCAATCAGCCCCGCCGAGAGACCGCCTTCGGCCAGCGCTGCCCCGACCACGCCCGGTTCGCGATTGCCGAGCTGGCTCATGGCATTGAACAGATGGGTGACAGCGCGGGCCCCGGCGCGGGCATAGGCCCTGACCGTCTCGCAGGTGGCATCGGTATGGCCGATCGACACCAGAACGCCCGCCTCCGCCAGCCGCTGTACCTGATCGGCACGGACATTTTCCGGCGCAACCGTCGTCATGAACACCTCGAAAGCCGGGGCGGCGGCAAGCAGCCGGGCGAGATCATCGTCCCGCATCGGGCGGATCAGCTGCGGATCATGGGCGCCCTTGCGGGCAAGCGACAGATGCGGGCCTTCCAGATGCAGGCCGAGGAATCCCGGCACGCCTGCCGCCCGTGCGGCCCGGCCTGCGGCAATCGCCGCTTGGGTGATCTCGATGGTGTCGGTGATCAAAGTTGGAAGCAATGCGGTGGTGCCGAAACGGGCATGGGCCGAGGTGATCCGGCGGATTGCTTCAACGCTTTGGGTGTCGTTCAGCATCACCCCGCCGCCGCCATTCACCTGCAAATCGATGAAACCCGGGACGATCAGGCTGGCCGTGGCATCGACGCGCCTGACATTGGCGGCAAGGCTGTCCGGCGCGACAAGGCCTTCGATCCGGCTACCCGAGAGCAGCAGGGCCCTGTCGTCATGCCAGGTCTCGCCGTCGAACAGGCGCGCACCGAGAAAGGCTGTGGTCGGGGTGGTCATCGGGTCTCCGTTACCTTGTTCAGGGACTCCGGCCTGTCGGGGTCGAAGCCGCGGGACCGCGACCAGCCCTCGACAAACCCGTAGAAGGGCAGGATCAGCGCCAGCGCATCGGTCAGGGGATGGCCGGTGGCGATATGGTCGAGCTTGCCGGCTTTGGTCACGCCCGAAGAGGTGGCATAGACGGCGGCCCGCTTTGCCGCAAGCCCGTCGGCAACCGCAATCACAGAGGCTTCCGCCCTGTCGCGGGCGGCAAAGACAATCACCGGGAATTCGGGCTTCACCAGCGCCACCGGGCCATGCAGCACTTCGGCTGCCGAATAGGCTTCGGCATGCATGCCGGAGGTTTCCTTGAATTTCAGCGCCGCCTCGCCGGCAATCGCAAGCGCCGGTCCCCGGCCCAGCATGTAGAGCGACCCCGCGCGGATCAGATCCTCGCCCAGCCCCTGCCACTCAATCGCCACGGCCCTTTCGAAATGGCCGGGCAGGGCATGGAGGGCGGCAAGCAGGTCGCGGTCGCCGGTCCATTCGGCGAGAAGCATGAGGCCCGCAAGCGCGGAATTGACATAGCTCTTGGTCGCGGCCACCGCGAGCTCCGGACCGGCAGCAATATCGACGGGATGGGTCGTGGCGGCGGAAAGCGCGGAATCGATCGTATTGACCAGCGCAATTGTCGTTGCGCCACTGCGGGTCGCGGCCTGCGCCATCGCGACGATATCCGGGCTCTTGCCGGATTGCGAGACGGCGATGACGGCGGCCCCTTTCAGATCCAGTGTCACGCCATAGATGGACGCCAGCGACGGGCCGAGCGAGGCCACCGGCTTGCGTGCCACGAGTTCAATGGCATATTTGATGAAATGGGCGGCGTGATCGGAGGAGCCCCGGGCGATGGTGGCGATAAAGGTCGGGTCCTGGTCCCGCAACGCCAGCCCCGCTTTCCGCAAGGCCGGTCCGGATGTCTCGATCAGCCGGGCGGCGGCCTCGGGGATCTCGCTGATTTCGCGTCGCATGTGGGTCTGCATCATCAATTCCTCGGGTTCGTCCGCTGAGGGCAGGGCACAGCCCTCATTTGCCGGGTTCGCCGTCGCCAAGTGTCATTTCGGCGACGAAATCATAGGCGTCGCCGCGATAGAGCGAGCGGGTGAATTCCACCACCCGGCCGGAGGCCAGATAGGAAACCCGCTCGATGGAAAGACCTGCCGCACCGGCGGGAATGCCGAGCAGGTCGGCGTCGGGTTCCTTGACATTGCAGGCGGAAATCCGCTGGATCGCCCGCACCGGCCTTGAGCCCGTGCGGTCCAGCTCGGCATAGAGCGAGGTATCGACCCGCTCCGGCTCCGGCAGGAATTCCGGCGACAGGCTGGCACGCTCGATGGCAAGCGGCGTGCCATTGGCCAGCCGCAACCGGCTGATGCGGGCGACCATCATGCCTGCGGACAGGCCGAGCATCACGGTTTCTTCGGTTGTCGGGTGAAACAGCCCGCGCTCCAGCAGTTCGGCCCTCGTGACCAGGCCGCGCCGCGCCATGTCCTCGGTAAAGGAGGTCAGGCGGGAGAGCGATTGCTGCACGCGCGACACCGGCTTTGAGACGAAGGTGCCCGAACCATGGCGGCGCACCAGCAAACCGTCGCGCACGAGATCATCAACCGCCTTGCGCACCGTCACCCGGCTGACATCGGCAAGCTCGGCAAGGTCGCGTTCCGGCGGCAAGGCGTCGCCCTGCTCCAGCCTGCCGCCGCGGATGGCCTCTTCCAGCACCTGGCGCAGTTTCATGTAGAGCGGGCCGCGACCGGTCGCCTGGATGTTTTCATGGGAGAGGATGGCGGAAAGCTTCATGCGACCTCCCCCTTCTGTCCGGCAAAGCGCATCCGGGCAAGCTCGACGGCACCGGTCAGCGCATCGGCTACCGGCGGGCGCAGCCTGGCGCGGTGCCGCTCGGCAAGCCAGGGGCGCAAGGGACCCGCAATCCCGCCGAGCAGGCAGAGTGACTGCGCGCCGCCCAGCCCGACAAGCCGGTCCAGCGCCGCATCGACCAGTTCGCCCGCCTGGCGAAGCAGGGAAATGGCGATGGCGTCGCCTTCATCCGCATGCTGAAAGACCTGGGGCGCGTGCCCTGCAAAATCCCGCGGGGTCGCGCCCCGGGCGAAATCGACCATCCGGGCCGGATCATCGCCGAAATGGGCCATCAGCGATGCGGTCAGCCGGCTCTGTGGCCTGATGCCGTCATGGGAAAGCAGGCTTTCCTGCAGGGCAGCCCTGCCGATCCAGCAGCCGCTGCCGAAATCGCCGAGGATCGAGCCCCAGCCGCCGATGGTGCGAATTTCGCCTTTAAATCGCAGGTAATAAATCGTGCCGGTGCCGAGGATGGCGACGCTGCCATCCTCGTCGCCAAGCGCACCCTGAAGTGCGATCAGCCCATCGGATTCAATGACGGAGCGGCAAAAGGGCAGCTGCGGCAGCACCTGTTCGACGACGCGCGGCACCGTGCTGCCTGCGAGCCCCAGCAGGGCCGGGATGGTTTCGATCAGCTCCGGTCCGATCCCCGCCGACGTCACTGCGGCAAGGGCTGCCTCGGTGATATGGCGAATGGCAAGCTGCGGGTCTGAAAGAATGTTGGCGGGCCCGCTCTCGCCCCGGGCCAGAACGGCACCGGAAAGCGTTGCAACCGCGGCGCGGCAGGTCGATCCGCCGCCATCAATACCCAGGATAAATTCGGACATCTGATACCTCCGGATTGGATAATACCAAAAAAAGACCATTAACCAAGGCGCTTTTGGCGTCGCTCCAGAAATTTTTCGTAACTATCTGATAAAAAGATATAAAGCTGGGATTTTGAGGGTGATGATTTTAGCTTTCCGGCAAATGGTTAATTTTTATATGGACAATTGGTATTTTGTTGGCATTATTCGAGCCAGCGGAGGCAAGGCATGATCTTGGAGACCACAGAGCTCAGGCATGACGATGGGGTGGCGTTTGATACGCTGGCTCCAGCTGACATGCTGTCCCTGCTGTGGCGTGGACAGCTGGATGCGATCGAGGCGGTCGAGGCCGCGCTTCCCGCCCTTGCCCTTGCTGCGGAACGGGTGGCTTCGACGCTCTCGGGCGGGGGGAGGCTGATCTATGCGGGGGCCGGCAGTTCCGGCCTGATGGCGATGGCCGATGCACTGGAGCTTCCCGGCACCTATGGGATCGATCCGCGAAAAATCCTGATCCTGATGGCGGGTGGCTTGCCGGGGTCATCGGGTGCGCCGCCGGAATTGCCCGGTGGTCCGGAAGATGATGCCGGTCAGGGGGAAGCAGAGGTCCTGCTGGCAAGGGTGGGTGCGGGCGATTGCGTCCTTGCCGTCAGCGCCAGCGGGTCCACGCCCTATGTGCTTGGCGTTGCCCGGGCCGCACGGGCCGCAGGGGCTGGCATCATCGGCTTTGCCAACAATGCGGGTGCACCGCTGTTTGCGGAGGCGAATGTCGCGGTCCTCTTGCCGACGCCGCCGGAAGTGGTGGCGGGCTCCACCCGCATGGGCGCGGGCACGGCGCAGAAAATTGCCTTCAACATCGTATCGACTTTGGCGGGCGTGATGCTGGGTCATGTCCATGATGGCCACATGGTCAATCTCGTGGCCGACAATGCCAAGCTGCGTGCGCGGGCAACGCGCATGGTGTCGGAAATTTCCGGCATCGGTCGCAAGGAAGCGGAGGACGTGCTCGTCAGGGCCTCCGGTTCGGTGAAGATTGCCGTGCTTCTGGCCTCAGGGGCGGCAAGCAAGGCGGAAGCGTCCGCGCTTCTGTCGGCAAGCCGGCAGCATCTGCGGTCGGCGCTCCAGTCTTTGCAGGCCATCAACAGAAAAGTCTAAACAGGGCGCCAATGGGGGCGTCACCATGGAGGGAGACCATTATGACCCGTACTCTTGTCAAGGCGTTGCTGCTGACATCCAGCCTGATGGCTGGCTACAGCATCGCGCAGGCTGCCGATACCACACTCACCATCGAAAGCTGGCGCAACGACGATTTGTCGATCTGGCAGGAAAAGCTCATTCCGGCCTTTGAAGCCAAGAATCCCGGCATCAAGGTGGTCTTTTCGCCGACCGCGCCGACCGAATACAATGCAGCCCTCAATGCCAAGCTCGACGCAGGCTCGGCGGGCGACCTGATCAGCTGCCGCCCGTTCGATGCCTCGCTGGAGCTTTACAACAAGAAGCATCTGGCTGACCTGACCGCGCTGCCGGGCATGGAAAACTTCTCGCCGGTCGCCAGGTCCGCCTGGACCACAGACGATGGCAAGGCGACCTTCTGCGTGCCGATGGCCTCGGTCATCCATGGCTTCATCTACAACAAGGATGCTTTCGACAAGCTTGGCATTGCCGTGCCTGCCACCGAAGCCGACTTCTTCGCCGCGCTCGACAAGATCAAGGCCGATGGCACCTATATCCCGATGGCGATGGGCACCAAGGACCTCTGGGAAGCCGCCACCATGGGCTACCAGAATATCGGCCCGAATTCCTGGAAGGGCGAGGATGGCCGTCTGGCGCTGATCAAGGGTGACCAGAAGCTCACCGATGCGCAATGGGTCGAGCCGCTGAAGACGCTTGCCAAGTGGAAGGATTATCTCGGCGACGGCTACCAGGCCCAGACCTATCCTGACAGCCAGAACCTGTTCACCCTTGGCCGTGCCGCGATCTATCCCGCCGGTTCCTGGGAAATCGCCGGCTTCAACAAGCAGGCGCAGTTCAAGATGGGGGCCTTCCAGCCGCCGGTCAAAAATGCCGGTGATCCCTGCTACATCTCGGACCATAACGACATCGGCATGGGGCTGAACGCCAAGAGCGCGAATGCCGAGGCTGCCAAGACCTTCCTCAGCTGGGTCGCCTCGCCGGAATTTGCCGATATCTACGCCAATTCGCTGCCGGGCTTCTTCAGCCTGAATTCGACCCCGGTCAAGATGACCGATCCGATGGCGCAGGAATTCGTCTCCTGGCGCGGCAAGTGCAAGTCGACCATCCGCTCGACCTACCAGATCCTGTCGCGTGGCACGCCGAATCTTGAAAACGAAACCTGGGCCCAGTCTGCCAATGTCATCAATGGCACCTCGACTCCGGAAGACGCGGCCAAGAAGCTGCAGGACGGTCTCGACAGCTGGTACAAGCCTGCGAAGTAAGCCTTGAGTGGCGTCCCCTCCCACCCGCACTGGCCTTCGGGCTGCGTTGGGGGGAGGGGATTTCCATCCTGAACTTCCCCCTCCCGCCCCACCTGCCACCTCCACCCGCACCTTGAGGGCACACCATGACGCCGGAAGACGATATCGCGATGGTGCCGCTGAAACGGCCGGTGCGTTGGCATATACTTGTGTTCCTGATCCCGGCGCTTGCCGTATATACCGTGGTGATGATCCTGCCGCTGTTCCAGACGCTGTGGCTGTCGCTGTTCAATACGGTGGATGACCGCACCGTTTATGTCGGGCTCGGCAATTTCCGGGTGCTGTTTGGCGATCCGCGCTGGGCTGCCGATTTCTGGAATGCGCTGCGCAACAATCTGGTGTTCTTCGTCATCCACATGCTGGTGCAAAACCCGATCGGCGTGGCGCTGGCGGCGATGCTGTCGGTGCCGAAGCTGCGCTTTGCCGCCTTCTACCGCACCGCGATCTTCCTGCCGACGCTGCTCTCCTTCGTCATTGTCGGCTTCATCTGGAAGCTGATCCTGTCGCCGATCTGGGGCGTGGCCCCCTGGCTGATGAGCCTGGCGGGATTGCGCGGCCTGTTCCTGCCCTGGCTCGGCCTGCCGCATACGGCGCTCGTCACGGTGTCGCTAATCTCCGTCTGGCAATATGTCGGCATTCCGATGATGCTGATCTATGCGGCCCTGCTCAACATTCCCGAAGAGGTGATCGAGGCGGCGGAATGCGACGGCATTACCGGCTGGAGCCAGTTCTGGAAGATCAAGCTGCCCTTGATCCTGCCTGCCATCGGCATCATTTCGATCCTGACCTTCGTCGGCAATTTCAATGCCTTCGACCTGGTCTATACCGTGCAGGGGGCGCTTGCCGGCCCCGACGGCTCGACGGATATTCTCGGCACCCTGCTTTACCGCACCTTCTTCGGCTTCCAGCTGCAGCTCGGCGACCGCTCGATGGGGGCGACGATTGCGACGGTGATGTTCCTGATCATCCTGTCCGGCGTGTCGCTCTACCTGTTCATCATCCAGCGGCGCATCCGCCGCTACCAGTTCTGAGAGGCAAGGGGTAGCAAGATGTCCAAGGCCCGCTCATCCCCTGTTCGCACCGGCGCCATCCACCTGGCGCTCGGAGCCTATACGCTGGTTGCGCTGTTTCCGGTTTTTCTCACCATCGCCAATTCCTTCAAGGACCGCGCCTCGATCTTCCGCGCGCCGCTGCAATTGCCGGGGCCGTCGAGCTTCAGCCTGATCGGCTACCAGACGGTGCTGAAACAGGGCAATTTCACCGGCTATTTCACCAACAGCCTGACGGTCACGGTCGTTTCCATCTTCTTCGTGCTGCTGTTCGGTGCGATGGCGGCCTTTGCGCTGTCGGAATACCGCTTCAGGGGCAACACGCTGATGGGCCTCTACCTGTCGCTCGGCATCATGATCCCGATCCGGCTTGGCACCGTCGCCATCCTGCAGGGCATGGTGGCGACCGGTCTGGTCAATACCCGCACCGCGCTGATCCTGGTCTATACCGCGCAGGGCCTGCCGCTGGCGGTATTCATCCTGTCGGAATTCATGCGCACCGTCTCCGACGACCTGAAGAATGCCGGACGGATCGACGGGCTGTCGGAATATGCGATCTTCTTCCGGCTGGTGCTGCCGCTGGTCCGGCCCGCCATGGCAACGGTCGCGGTCTTCACCATGATTCCGATCTGGAACGATCTGTGGTTCCCGCTGATCCTGGCCCCCTCCGAGGCCACCAAGACCGTGACGCTCGGCAGCCAGGTGTTCATCGGCCAGTTCGTCACCGACTGGAATGCGGTGCTGTCGGCCCTGTCGCTGGCGATTTTCCCGGTGCTCGTCCTCTACATGATCTTCTCGCGCCAGCTGATCCGCGGCATCACCTCGGGAGCCGTCAAATGAGCGCACAACCGCTTCGCGTCCTCGTCGCGGGCCTTGGCAACATGGGCCGCAGCCACGCGCTCGCCTATCACCGCAATGACGGCTTTGCGATTGCCGGTCTTGTCAACCGCTCGACGCCGGTGCTCGATCCCGAGCTTGGGGCTTACGAGATCCTGCCGGATTTTGGCGCTGCGCTGAAGACCCTTCGTCCGGATGTCTGCTCGATCAACACCTATTCCGACAGCCATGCGGAATTCGCGGTGATGGCGCTGGAGGCGGGCTGTCATGTGTTTGTCGAAAAGCCGCTCGCCACCACGGTTGCCGATGCCGAACGGGTGGTGGCGGCGGCAAGGGCCAATGGCCGCAAGCTGGTGGTCGGCTATATCCTGCGCCATCACCCGTCCTGGATGCGGCTGATTGCCGAGGCCCGGGCGCTGGGCGGTCCCTATGTGTTCCGGATGAACCTCAACCAGCAATCCTCCGGCACCACCTGGGCCACCCACAAGGCGCTGATGCAGACCACCTCGCCGATTGTCGATTGCGGCGTGCATTATATCGACGTGATGTGCCAGATCACCGATTCCCGGCCGGTGGAAGTGCGCGGCATGGGGCTCAGGATGTCGGAGGAAATCCGGCCGGACATGTATAATTACGGCCATTTGCAGGTGCTGTTCGAAGACGGGTCGCTGGGCTGGTACGAGGCTGGCTGGGGGCCGATGATGTCGGAAACCGCCTTTTTCGTGAAGGACGTGATGTCGCCGAACGGCTCGGTGTCGATCGTCATGGAGGGGGGCGCCCGCTCCGACGATATCGACGCCCACACGAAGACCTCGATGATCCGGGTGCACCGCGCACGGATGGGGTCGGATGGCCGGTTTGCCGAGCCCGATCTCGACCTGAAGATGGCGGGCGAACCCGGCCATCAGGAACTCTGCGAGCGTGAACAGGCCTTTCTGCTGAAAGCCATTCGCGAGGATGTCGATCTCTCCCGTCACATGCAGGATGCGGTGCAGTCGCTGAAGGTGTGCCTGGCGGCGGATGAAAGTGTGAAGACCGGCAAACCGGTTCGATTGCAGGGGGAATAGATTTGGGCTCGCTTCGTTTAAGGAATATTCGCAAGAGTTTTGGTGTGCACGAGGTTCTGAAGGGCATCGATCTCGATGTCCGGGATGGCGAATTCGTCATCTTTGTCGGCCCGTCCGGCTGCGGCAAGTCGACCCTGCTGCGGGTGATCGCCGGGCTGGAGGATGCCTCGACCGGCAGCATCGAGATCGAGGGCGAGGAGGTGGCAAGCGTGCCGCCGGCCAAACGCGGCATTGCCATGGTGTTCCAGTCCTATGCGCTCTATCCGCATCTGACGGTCCGCGACAACATGGGCCTCGGGCTGAAGCAGGCCGGCGCGCATAAGGCCGATATCGATGCCCGGATTGCCAGGGCTTCCGCCATGCTGTCGCTGGAACCCTATCTCGCCCGCCGCCCCTCCGAACTCTCCGGTGGCCAGCGGCAGCGGGTGGCGATTGGCCGAGCCATCGTGCGCGAGCCGAAACTGTTCCTGTTCGACGAGCCGCTGTCGAACCTCGATGCGGCGCTGCGCGTCCAGACCCGACTGGAGATCGCCCGGCTGCACCGCGACCTGAAGGCGACGATGATCTATGTCACCCATGACCAGGTCGAGGCGATGACGCTTGCCGACAAGATCGTGGTGCTTTCCGCCGGAGCCATCGAGCAGGTCGGCTCGCCGATGGAGCTTTACAACCGCCCCGCCAATCTGTTCGTTGCCGGCTTCATCGGATCGCCGCAGATGAATTTCATCGAGGCGGGACGACTGGGGGAGGGTGGGGCAAAGACCATCGGCATTCGCCCCGAGCATATCGCGCTGTCCCGTGACAGCGGCGAATGGCAGGGCAGGGTCATTCATGTCGAGCATCTCGGGGCGGACACGATCGTCTATCTCGAAACCGAAAAGACCGGTCTGCTGACCGTGCGGCTGTTTGGCGAACACCAGATCAATCCGGATGATATCGTCCATGCCACGCCCGATCACGCGGCGATGCACCGCTTCGATGCCGATGGCAAGGACTTGCGCTGATCCCGCCCGGATGGGAAAAGACCGCTTCGCCGGGTCAAGGAGTAGGCTGGGATGATCGTCTGTTTCGATATCGGCGGAACCGCCATCAAGGGTGCCTATGCCCGGTCGCCGGAAGCAATAGAGGTGTTGCCGCGCGTGCCGACGCCACTCGACAGCTTTCCGGCCTTCTGCGGCGCGATGGCGCAGGCAATCCGGGCCACGCCGGAAAAAGTCACGCTGGTGTCCGCCTCGATCACCGGGGTAACCGACCCGCAAACGCAGCGGGTGACCGTTGCCAATATTCCCTGCATCGACGGTCGGCGGCTGAAGGATGATCTTGAAGCTGCCCTCGGCCTGCCGGTGCTGGTTTCCAATGATGCGGATTGCCTTGCCATGGCGGAAGCGGGCGTCGGCGCGGGCAGGGGGCATCGCATCGTCTTCGGCGTGATCCTCGGCACGGGCGTCGGCGGCGGCCTTGTCGTTGACGGAAGACTGATCAACAGCGATGGCGGCTTTGCCGGAGAATGGGGCCATGGCCCGGTGGCGGCTCGCTTTGCGGGCACGCCCGAGGTCGAGCTTCCGGCCTTTCCCTGCGGCTGCGGCCTGAGGGGCTGTCTCGACAGCACGGTCAGCGCCCGCGGCATGGAGAAAATCCACCGCTATCTCTGCAACGAAGTGAAAACCAGCGAAGAGATCACCGATGCCTGGCTCGGCGGCGACGAAAAGGCGACGCGCACCATCGACGTGCTGGCCGACATCACGGCGGGTCCGCTCGCCATGATCCTCAACCTCACCGGAGCCGGAATCGTGCCTGTCGGCGGCGGGCTTGCCCGGTGCGCGCCGCTGATTGCCGAGATCGATCAGCGGGTGCGCCAGCGCATCCTGCGGAAGTCGGACCAACCGCTTGTCGTCCCCGGCCTCTGCACCATCGAGCCGGGCCTGGTCGGCGCGGCGGTACTCGGTTTTGCGACCGAACGGGCATGAGAGCCCGGCGGCTGGAGGTCTGCGTCGACGATGCCCGTGGCCTTCGCGCCGCGATTGCCGGGGGGGCGGACCGGATCGAATTGTGCAGCGCGCTGGCAAGCGGCGGGCTGACGCCATCGCCGGGCCTGATGGAGCTCGCCGCCGCCGCCCCGGTTCCCGTCGTCGTGATGATCCGGCCACGGGCAGGCGCGTTTGACGTCTCGCCGGAGGATCTCGGCCAGATGTGCGCCGATATCCGGGCAGTGCGCAGCTTCGGGCTTTCCGGAATAGTCGTCGGGGCCTCGCGTCCCGATGGCCGTCTCGATCAGGAGGTGCTCGAACACGTGCTGGACGCCGCCAAAGGCCTCCCCGCCGTGCTGCACCGCGCCTTCGATCTGGTGCCGGACCGGAGCGAGGCGCTGGAAACCGCGATCCGGCTCGGCTTTGTCCGGGTCCTGACCTCGGGCGGCAGCAAGACGGCGCCGGAGGGCCTGTCTGAAATCGTCGATCTGGTGCGTAAGGCTGCGGGCCGGATCGAGATCCTGCCCGGCTCCGGCATCAATCTTCAGACGGTCGGCCCGATCCTCGATGCCCTGCCGGAGGTCGACATCCATGCCTCCTGCTCCGGTCCGGATGCCGAACCTTTGGCCGGGGTGCGCGCGCTTGGCTTTCTCGACGGGGCCGCCCGGCGGACGGACGAGGCGATTGTCCGGGCGCTCAAGGCCCGGATTTCGTCTTGATCAAGGTCAGCCCGTTGCCGGTCAGACCGGAAACAGCTTCCAGCGGGTCGGGCGGAACAGGATGCGCTTGTGATCGATGGCGGCAGCCTGTTCGGGCGACAGTTCCAGCTCCACCTTGTCGCCGGATTTGACCATGACTTCCACATGCCGCGTCCCGGCCACCCGCCTCGTCGCGGTCACCATGCCTGCAAAATGCGGCTCGCCGTCGGTGGCAAGCACGATATCCTGCGGACGGAAATAGAGAAGCGCCGGACCATGCTTGTCGGAGGCGGCGGCCATGCCCTTCGCCTCGCCTGCATGGCGGATCTGGCCGTTGTCGACATCCACCTTCAGGCAATTCGACTGGCCGATGAAGCCGAAGACGAAGGGGGAATTGGGCGTGTCATAGACGTCATCCGGCGTGCCCACCTGTTCGATCTTGCCCTGGCTCATCACCACCACGCGGTCGGCAAGCTCCAGTGCCTCTTCCTGGTCATGGGTGACGAAGACGGTGGTGTGGCCGGTGCGGTCATGGATCTCGCGCAGCCAGCGACGCAGGTCCTTGCGCACCTGCGCATCCAGCGCCCCGAAGGGCTCGTCGAGCAGCAGCACATTCGGTTCGACCGCCATGGCACGCGCCAGCGCCACGCGCTGCCGCTGGCCGCCGGACAGCTGGGTCGGATAGCGGTTTTCCATGCCGGAGAGCTGCACGAGGTCGAGCAGTTCCATCGCGCGGCGGCGGATTTCCTGGGTCGAGGGCCGACGCCCGCGTGGCCGGACCTTCAGGCCGAAGCCGATATTGTCGACCACGGTCATATGGCGAAACAGCGCATAGTGCTGGAAGACGAAGCCGATATTGCGCTCCTGCACGGTCTTGCGGGAGGCATCCGTATCGCCAAAGAAGATCTTCCCCTCGGTCGGGCTTTCCAGCCCTGCAATCAGCCGCAACAATGTCGTCTTGCCGGAGCCGGACGGACCGAGCAGCGCGATCAGCTCGCCCGAGCGGATATCGAGCGAGACATCGTGCAAGGCCGGAAAACGCCCGAATTCCTTGCGGATATTTTGTACTTTGACTTCCATCGACAAATGCCCCTCAGTGGCGACGGCTGGCGGCGAGTTCGGCGCTGTAGCGATATTCCAGCACCGATTTCAGCACGAGCGTGACAAGCGCCAGCAGCGCCAGAAGCGTGGCGACAGCAAAGGCCGCCACGAAATTATATTCGTTGTAGAGAATTTCGACCTGCAGCGGCATGGTATTGGTCTGGCCGCGAATATGGCCTGACACCACCGAGACCGCCCCGAACTCGCCCATGGCGCGGGCGTTGCAGAGCAGCACGCCATAGAGCAGGCCCCATTTGATGTTCGGCAGCGTCACATGCCAGAAGGTCTGCCAGCCGGTCGCCCCCAGCGACAGGGCTGCCTCCTCGTCGGCGGTGCCCTGTTCCTGCATCAGCGGGATCAGTTCGCGTGCCACGAAGGGAAAGGTGACGAAGATCGTCGCCAGCACCAGACCCGGCACGGCAAAGATGATCTGGATATGGGCGTCGTTGAGATAGGCGCCGAACAGTCCCTGTGCGCCGAACAGCATGACGAAGACCAGGCCGGAGATGACCGGCGATACCGAGAAGGGCAGGTCGATCAGCGTGCTGAGGATCGCCTTGCCCTTGAACTCGAACTTGGCAATCGACCAGGCGGCCGCCACGCCGAACACCAGGTTGAGCGGTACGGCAATGCCCGCGACCAGCAGCGTCAGGCGGATGGCGGAAAAGGTCTCGGGGTCGCCGAGCGAGGTGAAGAAGGCCGGAAGGCCCTTGCGCAGCGCTTCGGAAAACACCACGGCCAATGGCATGGCAAGGATCAGCAGCAGGAAGAGGAGCGAGGCTGTAATCAGCAGCCCGCGCGCCAGCGGCGTTTCCGTGGTCACGGCATCGATGGGCTTTGCGTCACGCGCCATAGCCATACCTCCGGCGGCTCCAGGCCTGAATGAGGTTGATCACGAAGAGCATGGCAAAGGAGAGCAGCAGCATCACCACCGCAATGGCGGTGGCGGCGGGATAGTTGAACTCCTCCAGCCGGATGACGATCAGCAAGGGCGCGATTTCCGATTTGTAGGGCAGGTTGCCGGCAATGAAGATCACCGAGCCGTATTCGCCGACCCCACGGGCAAAAGCCAGCGAGAAGCCGGTGAGAACGGCAGGGGCAAGACCCGGCAGCAGCACCTTGAACACCGTCTGGAAGCGGTTGGCGCCCAGGGTTGCGGCCGCTTCCTCCACCTCGCGGTCAAGCTCTTCCATGACCGGCTGCACGGTGCGCACCACGAAGGGCAGGCCGACAAAGACCAGCGCCACGACGATGCCGAGCGGGGTAAAGGCGACCTTGATGCCCAGCGGCACCAGCAATGCGCCGATCCAGCCCTTCGGCGCGTAAAGCGTGGTCAATGCAATGCCCGCCACGGCGGTCGGCAGCGCGAAGGGCAGGTCGACCATCGCATCGATGATGCGCTTGCCGGGAAAGCTGTAGCGCACCAGCACCCAGGCGAGCATGACGCCGAACACTACATTGGCAAGCGCTGCGACAAAGGCCGTGCCGAAACTGATCTTCAAGGCGTTCAGCGTGCGCGGATCGAGTGCCAGATGCCAGAATTCGCTCCAGCCGAGCGTGCTCGACCGAAAGAAAAGCCCGGCAAGCGGGATGAGGACGATGAGCGTCAGCCAGATCAGCGTGAAGCCGAGCGCCCACCGGAAGCCCGGAAGAACACTCGGCTGTCTGAACTGCCACCCTCTTGAGGGAGACCGTGCATTCATAAGTTATTGAGCCGGTTGATAAATCTTGTCAAAAACGCCACCATCCGCGAAGTATTTCGGCTGAGCGACCGCCCATCCGCCGAAATCATCAATAGTCGCAAGTTTGACATCTGCAAAGCGGGCAAGATCAGCCTTGTCGGCAAATTCCGGATTTGAAGGGCGATAATAGTGCCTGGCGGCAAGCTTCTGGCCGACATCCGAATAGAGGTAGTCGAGATAGGCTTCGGCCACCTTGCGGGTGCCCTTCTGGTCGGCATTGCCATCGACCAGCGATACCGAGGGTTCGGCCTTGATCGACACCGACGGGGTGACGATTTCATAATTGCCTTCGCCGAGTTCGTTCAGCGCCAGATAGGCCTCGTTCTCCCAGGTCAGCAGTACATCGCCCTGTTCGCGCTGGACAAAGGTGGTGGTCGCTGCCCGTGCGCCGGTGTCGAGGATCGGCACATGCTTGTAGAGACTGGTGACGAAATCCTGCGCCTTGGCATCATCGCCGCCATTGGCCTGCCGGGCCCAGGCCCAGGCAGCGAGGAAGTTCCAGCGCGCGCCGCCCGAGGTCTTCGGGTTCGGGGTGATCACCGCGACATCGTCCTTGACCAGGTCGCCCCAGTCCTTGATGCCCTTCGGATTGCCCTTGCGCACCAGGAAGACGATGGTCGAGGTATAGGGGGCGCTGTTGTTGGCGAGCCGCTTCTTCCAGTCCTTCGGGATCTTGCCCGTGGCCTTGGCGATCTGGTCGATATCGGCCTCGAGCGCCAGCGTCACGACATCGGCGGCCAGGCCGTCGATCACGGCGCGCGCCTGCTTGCCCGAACCGCCATGCGAGGTCTCGATGGTGACCGTCTCGTTATGGTCCTTCTTCCATTTCTCCGCAAAGGCAGCGTTGAAATCCTTGTAGAACTCGCGGGTCGGGTCGTAGCTGACATTCAGAAGCGTCTGGTCCGCCAGGGCGGGCAGGGAACCGAGAACACTCCCGAATGCGAGGCCGACTGCCAGAAGCCGGGCCAAAAGTTTCGTTGTCATCGCCACCTCCTTGGTTTGTCATCAAACTCTATCAAACCGGTCGTGTTTCAGAACGCATGATTTTCCGACTTTTGCTTCCCAGCGGAAAAACCTTACCCTTTTTTGGCCGCAATCGTAAATGCTGGACCTGCCGCTGCGAAAGTCGGGGCCCGGGCGGTGCTGGCGATCTCGTATCCGAGTTCTACCGGTGCGGTGTTGCGGGGAGAAATTAACGTAAATTCGCAGAGCTTCGCAATTCAACCGATTCAATAGGTCCGCCCGGCTTTTGCGCCTCTTGCCCGCCCGAAATTATGGCCCTACAGGCTAATTCAACCGGGAGGCTCCGGAATGGCTGTACTGGCGTGCGAAAAGTCGTCAGACTGGCGAATATCAGATCACACTTGAACAGGAGGAATGAGCTTGGCTCGCGTAACGCTCAGACAGTTGCTCGATCACGCTGCCGAATACGGCTATGGCGTGCCCGCATTCAACATCAACAACATGGAACAGGGTCTGGCCATTCTGGAAGCGGCTGCCGCGACCAGCTCGCCCGTCATCATCCAGGCCAGCCGTGGCGCACGCGCCTATGCCAATGACATCATTCTGGCCAAGCTGATCGATGGTCTGGTCGAGCTTCATCCCGACATCCCGATCTGCATGCATCTCGACCATGGCAATAACGAAGCCACCTGCATGTCGGCCATCCAGTATGGCTTCACCTCGGTGATGATGGACGGTTCGCTGAAGGAAGACGGCAAGACGCCCGCCGACTACGCCTATAATGCCGGCATTACCCGCCGCGTCACCGACATGGCCCATTGGGGCGGCGTGTCGGTCGAAGGCGAAATCGGCGTTCTCGGTTCGCTGGAATCGGGTGAAGGCGAACAGGAAGACGGTCATGGTGCCGAAGGCAAGCTGTCGCATGACCAGCTGCTCACCGATCCCGAACAGGCCGCACAGTTCGTCCGCGACACCCAGGTCGACGCGCTCGCCGTCGCCATGGGCACCAGCCACGGCGCCTACAAGTTCACCCGCAAGCCGGATGGCGATGTTCTTGCCATGGGCGTGATCGAGGAAATCCACCGCCGCCTGCCCGATACCCATCTGGTCATGCACGGCTCGTCCTCGGTTCCGGAAGAACTGCAGGAAATCATCAACAAGTTCGGCGGCCAGATGAAGCCGACCTGGGGTGTGCCGGTCGAGGAAATCCAGCGCGGCATCAAGCATGGCGTGCGCAAGATCAACATCGACACCGACAACCGCATGGCGCTGACCGGCGCGATCCGCAAGGTGTTCGCCGAAAACCCGTCGGAATTCGACCCGCGCAAATATCTCGTCCCGGCCATGGCCGCGATGAAGAAACTGTGCATCGAGCGTTTCGAGCAGTTCGGCACCGCCGGCAATGCCCACAAGATCAAGCCGATCAGCCTGCCGGAAATGGCCAAGCGCTACCGTTCCGGCAGCCTTGCCCCGAAGATCTCGTAAGCGGTCTTTCCACTTTTCCCATTCTCGCCCCGCGCACACCTTGTCGTTTGCGCGGGGCGATTGTTTTCACGCGTAAGCGCCGCGGCGCAGACCCTCCACCCAGTTGCGGCAGAGCGTGATGCCGTCCTCGCGGCTGAAGCTTTGCGGGTTCAGGCACCAGTTCAGCCATAGCCCGTCGAACATCGCGGCAAACTGTACGGCGGCGAGCCGGATATTCAGGACCTTGAAGCCCTCGACCCCGGCCAGATCGCCGATCAGCCGTTCCATCCGGCTGACATAGAGCGTGTTGTCGCGTTGCTGGGCCGCACTCATCTTCGGCGAATGCAGCACCAGTCCCCAGAACACGATCCAGACGGCAAGCGTCGTCTGATCGAAGATCTCGGGCGAAAAGGAGGCCTCGATACAGGCTTCCATCCGGGCGCGTGGGTGGTCTGGGGCGGCATCGATGGCGGCGGTGATGCCGCTGTGCAGATCCGCCGCCATGATGTCGAAGGCAAAGGCGATCAACTCGTTGATTTCGCCGAAATGATGGGTGATCAACCCTTGCGTCACCCCCGCCTCGGTCGCGATCTGGCGTACGGAAACCCCGGCACTGCCGCTTTTCTGGATGCAGCGCAGGGCGGCCTCGCCGAGCTGGCGGCGACGGTCCTCTGCCGATTCCCGGCGGTAACTGGCACGCGGTTTTTGCATCACTTTCAGTTTCATCACGGGGTCATCTATCCTCTGGCAAGGCGGGCCTTGGCAAATGGCTGCGGAGCGATATGTGCAGTCTCGTAGCGCGCCTGACGTGGGGGCAGGCAGGCGCGGCCACCGGAATATCGGGACTAACGGCGGCATTGCCCTTTCCTGCCCCGATGGTCAAGATGTTGAAATAAAGATGTAAAGCAAAAGCTATACGGTCTTATAGTAATGGCTTGCGCGGCAAATTGGAACCGGATAAAGAGGGATGACTGCCGCCAAATTCAGCTGGCAGGCTTGCATCTGGCGCGGGGCTGAAGCCAATCCTTCGTCTTTTCCATGCAAGATGCCGCCCAAAGCGGCCCGGTTTTGCCGCGACGAGACGGCAAGACCTGATGCATGGTTCAGCTTGAGCCGTGGCCAGCAGGACCGGTATCAGATGATCTCGACTGCCGCTTTGATGCCACCAGGTGTCACAAACAGTGCAGGTTCACAAGGGTTGACAGGGATGCATGCTGCCTCCGGCCATTCAGGCCCGGGAACTGCATTGGGTCCCGAAAAGAGCGCGACCGCGCCCGATGGGCCGTTGCGCATGGAGAAAATGGATCATGAGCCAGGTGATGTCCCGCTTTGCGATTGCCTCGCCGCTTGCGGGAGGCGCGCTGCACTCTCTCGGATCGGGCCTGTTCCATACACTGCTGCCGCTGCGCCTGCTGGCGACGGGACACTCCGCCAATGATGTCGGTCTGGTCGTCGCTGCCGAAGGGGCGGGCTTTCTGATTGGCTGCGTCTTCTCCAGCAATCTCATCCGCCAGGTGGGCGAAGTTCGCGCCTATGCCGCCTTTGCCGGACTGTCGGCGGTGATGATGCTCGCCTTCGGCTTTACCGGCAGCATAGCGGCCCTGATGCTGATCCAGCTGGTGGTGGGCTTTGTGAATGCCGGGCAGGCTATCGTCATCGAAAGCTGGCTGAATTCCATGGCGTCGAATACCGGTCGCGGCCGCATCCTGACGCTGTACGTGCTGGTGATCGGCCTGTTCTACGGGCTAGGCCAGCTGATGGCGCAGCCTTTTGATCCGGCGGGCGATCACCTGCTGATGGTGGCTGCGGGCTTCTATGCGGCAGCCCTGGTGCCCGTCACCGCCGTCTGGGTGGGGGAGCCGGAACTGCATGCGCCGGTCGGTATCCATATCTGGAAGGCGCTGCGCACCTCGCCGCTCGGCACGCTTGCCTGCCTGCTGACAGGACTCGTCTCATCGACCTTCTCCAGCATCGGGCCGATCTGGGGGCAGGAGCTTTCCTTCTCGCAGGACAAGATCGTCTATCTCATGGCCTCCGTGCAGCTCGGCGCGCTGTTCCTGCAGTTCCCGCTCGGTTATCTCTCCGACCGGCTGGACCGGCGGATGATGATGATCTGGCTGTCGGGGGCGCTGGCGCTGATCTGCGGTGCCTTCATCTTCGTCAATGGGGCTACGCCCGTCTGGCTGCTGCTCCTGATGTTCTCGATCTTCGGCGGCATTTCGGAAATCTTCTATCCGCTCGGCGTGGCGCACGCCAATGACCGGGCCGAGCCGGAGGACTATGTGACGCTGTCTTCCAACCTGCTGCTGGTCTGGGCGCTGGGCGGCACCATCGGCCCGGCGGCAGCCGCTGCCGGCGTCGACCGGTTCGGGGCAAAGTCGTTCTTCTGGTATGCCATCGTGCTGGCGCTGATGTTTGGTGGCATCGCGCTGTTCCGCCTTTTCACCCGCCCCCGGCAGAAGCCGCGCGAAAAATTCGTCGCCTACAGCCATTCCTCGCCCGAGATCTACGAGTGGAAGGTCAACGCGCCCGCCGGCAAGGACCAGAAGCCCGTCAGTCCGTGATGTCGTAGGGCAGCGTGCCGCGCAGGTCGTGGCGGATCACCAGCTTCCTCTTCAAGGGCGGCACGGCACGGCTCGGGCAGCGGGTGCGCTCGCAGATCCGGCAGGAAATGCCAATCGGATCATAGGCCTGCCGGTTGGAAAGATCGAGATCGTCGGCATAGACGAAACTGTCCGCATAGGAAATCTCGCAGCCGAGCGCGATGGCATAGCGCGGGCGCGGTGCGCCATAATGCACGCCGCCCTTTGAAATCTGGGTGGCAAGCGAGAGATAGCGCATGCCGTCGGGCGTTTCGGCCAGCTGCCGGATGATCCGCCCCGGCATTTCGAAGGCCTGATGCACGTTCCACAACGGACAGGCCGCGCCGAAGCGGGCAAATTGCAGCTTGGCAGCGCTGTGGCGCTTGGTGATGTTGCCCGCCCGGTCGATCCGGGCAAAGAAGATCGGCACACCCTTGGCCCCCGGTCGCTGCAACGTGCTCAGCCGGTGGCAGACCTGTTCCAGCGAGGCCCCGAAGCGCGCCGACAGCAGCTCGATATCGTGGCGAAGCTCGCGGGCAGCCTTCTGGAACAGCTGATAGGGCAGCAGCAGGGCGCCGGCGAAATAATTGTGCAGGCCGATCTTGCAGATTTCCTGCGCTTCCTCGCTGCGAAACCCGGCCTGCGCGACGATGGCATCGACCCTGTCGGCGGCATTGAGCTGGGCAATCATCAGCGCCAGCTGGAAATCCCGTGTCGGGGCAGGCGCATAGGGATTGACCGACAATGTTCTGGACGAACGGTCAAAGCGCCGGACATGCTCGTCGGCGGGATCGCCGCGCAACACCCGTACCCCGTGGTCGCGCTCCAGACAGGCGGAAAGCGCGGCGTGGTTCTCGCCCTCGCCAAGCCCGAGGTTTCCCGCCAGCCGTTCGGCGGCCAGGTCGAGATCGTGGATGTAATTGTCGACGAAGTGGAAGAAGTCGCGCACCTCTTCATAGGGCGTCGGCTCGGCAAGGCCGGTGGTGCGCCCCAGCCGGTCGTCGAAACTCGCCAGCTGCTCGCCGTTGCGGCGATAGGCCTGGTGGCAGGTGATCAGCGCATGGGCCAGTCCCGGCGCATTCTGGGCGACCAGCTTCAGCTCCTGCAGGCTCGGCGTATAGGTCTCGAACAGCGGATCGGACAGCGCCTCCGACAGCGCCGACAGCAGCCGGTCACCTTCGCCGGAGGAGAGATCGGCAATGTCGATGGCAAATTTCTCCGCCAGCGCCAGGAGCACCGCGGCCGAGACCGGGCGCTGGTTGTTCTCGATCTGGTTGAGATAGGAGGTGGAGATGCCGATGCGTTCGGCAAACTGGCCCTGGGTGGCCCGGTTCGCCTCGCGCAATTCCCTGACCTTGCGGCCGATATAGAGTTTACCGATGGCCATGTTCGCAAATTCGCAATTTTCACTTCGCAAATTTGTATAATACGCATGCGCACCCGATCAAGCGTTTTCATCTTAGACGATCGGCGTTATTGCGCATGGGTCCGCGGGCTGTAGGATTGGCACCGGCGGGGCAGAATGACATCGGGAGGAAGACGCCATGCGCGCAGTTCTGGAACAGTTGGAAAGCCGGCGCGCCGAAGCCCGCAATGGCGGCGGCGAAAGGCGCATCGAAGCCCAGCACGGCAAGGGCAAGCTGACGGCGCGCGAGAGGCTGGACGTGCTGCTCGATGCCGGGTCCTTCGAAGAATATGACATGTATGTCACCCATCGCTGCACCGATTTCGGCATGGAGACCCAGAAGGTGGCAGGCGATGGCGTCGTCACCGGCTGGGGGACGATCAACGGACGGCAGGTCTATGTCTTCTCGCAGGATTTTACCGTGCTTGGCGGCTCGCTGTCGGAAACCCATGCCCAGAAGATCTGCAAGATCATGGACATGGCGCTGCGCAACGGCGCGCCCGTCATCGGCCTCAACGATTCCGGCGGGGCCCGCATCCAGGAAGGCGTCGCCTCGCTGGCCGGCTATGCCGATGTATTCAAACGCAATGTCGACGCCTCCGGCATCATCCCGCAGATCTCGGTCGTCATGGGCCCCTGCGCCGGCGGCGCCGTCTATTCACCGGCGATGACCGACTTCATCTTCATGGTGCGCGACAGTTCCTACATGTTCGTCACCGGCCCGGATGTGGTCAAGACCGTCACCAACGAAATCGTCACGGCGGAAGAACTCGGCGGAGCGCGCACCCATACGTCGAAATCCTCAGTAGCCGACGGTGCCTACGAGAATGACATCGAGACACTGGAAATGGTGCGGGCGCTGTTCGATTTCCTGCCGCTCAACAACCGCGAGAAGCCGCCGGTCCGCCCCTTCCACGACGATCCCGCCCGGCTGGAGGCCCGCCTCGACACGCTGATCCCTGACAGCAACAACAAGCCCTATGACATGAAGGAGCTGATCCTGGCGCTGGCCGACGAGGGTGATTTCTTCGAGATCCAGGAAGCCTTTGCGAAGAACATCATCACCGGCTTCATCCGGATGGAAGGCCAGACGGTCGGCGTGGTCGCCAACCAGCCGATGGTGCTGGCCGGCTGCCTCGATATCGACAGTTCCCGCAAGGCTGCCCGCTTCGTGCGCTTCTGCGATGCCTTCAACATACCGATCCTGACGCTGGTCGACGTGCCGGGCTTCCTGCCGGGCACCGCCCAGGAATATGGCGGGGTGATCAAGCATGGCGCCAAGCTGCTGTTTGCCTATAGCCAGGCGACCGTGCCGATGGTGACGCTGATCACCCGCAAGGCCTATGGCGGGGCCTATGACGTGATGGCCTCCAAACATATCGGTGCCGACATCAACTATGCCTGGCCGACCGCCGAAATCGCGGTGATGGGGGCGAAGGGTGCGACCGAAATCCTCTACCGCTCGGAACTCGGCGACGCAGAAAAGATCGCAGCCCGCACGGCAGAATACGAGGAGCGCTTCGCCAATCCCTTCGTCGCCGCCGAACGGGGCTTCATCGACGAGGTGATCATGCCCCATTCCTCCCGCCGCCGCATCGCCCGCGCCTTTGCATCACTCAGGAACAAGCAGGTGGATATCCGCTGGAAGAAGCACGACACGATCCCGCTGTGAGGGGACGGCCATGCCAAAGGTTTTCGAATGGCAAGGGTGGGCTTTTCTTTTCTATAGCCTGGATCGTTGCGAGCCGCCGCATGTGCATGTGATGAAGGACAGGAAAGAGTGTAAGATCTGGCTCGCAAACCTTGCCGTGGCCAAGAACAGGCGATGCAGCGAGCAGGAACTGAACGCAATTCTGGCCGTGGTGCGGGAACGACAGCAGGACATTCTGGAGAAGTGGCATGAACACTTTGGAAATTGACGAAGATCTGCTGGAGCCTGTCGAAGTCCGGTGCACCGAGACGGAACTGGTGGTGCGGCTTGCCGATGGCGTGCAGCTTGTAACCCCGCTCTGGTGGTATCCGCCGCTGCTCCATGCGACGCCGGAGGTGCGCAACCGGACCGAGCTCTCGCCGTTCGGCATTCACTGGCCTGATCTTGACGAGGATCTCAGCATCGAGGGGATGTTGATGGGCCGCAAATATCCTAACGCCAAACCCCCGGCAGAAGCAGCAGAGTAGCCGCAACCATGATCAAGAAAATCCTTATTGCCAACCGTGGTGAAATTGCCTGCCGGGTCATCAAGACCGCGCGGAAGATGGGGATCGCCACCGTTGCGGTCTATTCCGATGCGGATGCCGAGGCGCTGCATGTGAAAATGGCGGATGAGGCCATCCATATCGGGCCCGCGCCCTCGAACCAGTCCTACATCGTCATCGACCGGATCCTCGATGCAATTCGCCGGAGCGGCGCGGATGCCGTGCATCCGGGCTACGGGTTCCTGTCGGAAAACGCGGTTTTTGCCGAGGCGCTGGAAAAGGAAGGCGTTGCCTTCATCGGCCCGCCGGTCGGCGCGATCCAGGCGATGGGCGACAAGATCACCTCGAAGAAGCTCGCCGCCGCCGCCGGCGTTTCGACCGTCCCCGGCCATATGGGCCTGATCGAGGATGCGGCCGAAGCGGTGAAGATTGCCGGCGAGATCGGCTATCCAGTGATGATCAAGGCCTCTGCCGGCGGGGGCGGCAAGGGCATGCGCATCGCCTGGAACGACGAGGAAGCCCGCGAAGGCTTCCAGTCGTCGAAGAACGAGGCGAAGAACTCGTTTGGCGACGACCGGATCTTCATCGAGAAATTCGTCACAGAACCCCGCCATATCGAAATCCAGGTGCTGGGCGACCAGCATGGCACCGTGCTCTATCTCGGCGAGCGGGAATGTTCGATCCAGCGCCGCAACCAGAAGGTCATCGAGGAGGCGCCCTCTCCCTTTCTCGACGAGGCCACCCGCAGGGCGATGGGCGAACAGGCCGTGGCGCTGGCCAAAGCGGTCAACTACTGCTCGGCAGGCACGGTGGAATTCATCGTCGATGGCAGCCGGAATTTCTACTTCCTCGAGATGAACACCCGCTTGCAGGTCGAGCATCCCGTTACCGAACTGATCACCGGCATCGATCTGGTCGAACAGATGATCCGGGTTGCAGCAGGCGAAAAGCTCGCCTTCGGCCAGGCCGACATCAGGCTCAACGGCTGGGCCATCGAAAGCCGGCTCTATGCCGAAGACCCGTTCCGCAACTTTCTGCCGTCGATTGGCAGGCTCACCCGCTACCGCCCGCCCGCCGAAGGCAGGCGCGCCGATGGCACCGTGGTACGCAACGATACCGGCGTCTTCGAGGGTGGCGAAATCTCGATGTATTACGATCCGATGATCGCCAAGCTCTGCACCTGGGCTCCCGATCGCCTCGCCGCCATCGACGCGATGAGTACCGCACTTGACACATTCGAGGTGGAGGGCATCGGCCATAACCTGCCGTTCCTGTCGGCGGTAATGCAGCAGGCCCGCTTCCGCTCGGGCAAGATCACCACCGCCTATATCGCCGAAGAGTTCAGGGATGGTTTTACCGGGGTCGCACCCTCAGACACCGACGCGCGCAAGCTTGCGGCGATTGCCACGCTGGTGAACGGCATTGCCGAAACCCGCGCAACGCAGATTTCCGGCACCATCGGCAACCACAAGCGGGTGATCGGCAAGGACTGGGTCGTCACGCTCGGCGGCCATTCCTTCGCGGTGACGCTTGGCCATCACGCCGAGGGCCAGAGGGTCAGCTTTGCCGATGGCACGTCGCTTGACGTCGCGGGCGGCTGGCAGCCGGGCGATACGCTGACCGGATTTACCGTCAATGGCGCGCATCTCGGCGTCAAGGTCAACCGCTCCGGCACCGGCTATCGGCTGCGCTGGCGCGGCATGGACCTGATCGTCCATGTGCGCGAGCCGCATGTCGCCGCACTTGCCCGGCTGATGCCGGTCAAGCTGCCACCCGACACCTCGCGCATGCTGCTCTGCCCGATGCCGGGGGTGATCACCTCGGTGCTGGTCGCCGCAGGTGACACGGTGGAAGCCGGACAGGCGCTGGCAACCGTCGAGGCGATGAAGATGGAAAACATCCTGCGTGCCGAAAAGCGCTCGGTGGTGAAGAAGGTCGCCGTTTCCGCCGGGCAATCGCTCGCCGTCGACGAACTGATCATGGAATTCGAATAGGTCACGGGCAACCTTGCCCCGCAACCGCCGACACGACACAGGAACTGGAGACGAACCGCATGACCGGCAAGACCATCACCGACTGGAAGGCGCTCGCCGAGAAGGAGCTGAAATCACCGGCCGAAAATCTGGTCTGGCACACGCCCGAAGGCATCGACGTCAAGCCGCTCTACACGGACGAGGATCTGGCCGCCACCACCCATCTCGGCAGCATGCCGGGCTTTGCGCCCTTCACGCGCGGACCGCGCGCCACCATGTATACCGGCAGGCCCTGGACGATCCGGCAATATGCCGGTTTTTCGACTGCCGAGGATTCCAACAACTTCTATCGCAAGGCGCTTGCCGCCGGTCAGCAGGGCGTTTCGGTTGCCTTCGACCTTGCCACCCATCGCGGCTATGACAGCGACCATGCGCGCGTGGTCGGCGATGTCGGCAAGGCGGGCGTGGCGATCGACAGCGTCGAGGACATGAAAATCCTGTTCGACGGCATCCCGCTCGAAGAGATCTCGGTGTCGATGACGATGAATGGCGCGGTCATTCCGATTCTTGCCAATTTCATCGTTGCGGGCGAGGAACAGGGCGTGCCGCGTGCGGCGCTTTCGGGCACGATCCAGAACGACATCCTCAAGGAATTCATGGTCCGCAACACCTATATCTATCCGCCGGAGCCTTCGATGCGGATCGTGGCTGACATCATCGAATATACCGCGAAGGAAATGCCGCGCTTCAATTCGATCTCGATTTCCGGCTATCACATGCAGGAAGCGGGCTCGACGCTGGTGCAGGAACTGGCCTTCACCCTTGCCGACGGGCGCGAATATGTGCGGGCAGCACTTGCCAAGGGCCTCGATATCGACGATTTCGCCGGACGGCTGTCCTTCTTCTTCGCCATCGGCATGAATTTCTTCATGGAGGCCGCCAAGCTGCGCGCCGCCCGGCTGCTGTGGTCGAAGATCATGGAGGAATTCCAGCCGAAAAAGGCCGCCTCGCTGATGCTGCGCACCCATTGCCAGACGTCCGGCGTGTCGCTGCAGGAGCAGGATCCCTATAACAACATTGTCCGCACCGCCTTCGAGGCGATGTCGGCGGTGCTGGGCGGCACCCAGTCGCTGCATACCAATTCCTTTGACGAGGCGATTGCGCTGCCGACCGAATTTTCGGCCCGCATCGCCCGCAATACCCAGTTGATCCTCCAGCACGAAACCGGGGTGACCAGGGTGGTCGATCCGCTGGCGGGCTCCTACTATGTCGAAAGCCTGACCGACGACCTCGCGACAAGGGCCTGGGCGCTGATCGAGGAAGTCGAGGCGATGGGCGGCATGACGAAGGCGGTCGCCTCGGGCTTTCCGAAACGGATGATCGAGGAGGCCGCGACCCGTCGCCAGGCGGCGGTCGACCGGGGGGACGAGGTGATCGTCGGTGTCAACAGGTACCGGCTGGAGCAGGAAAGCGAAATCGACATTCTCGAGATCGACAATACCGCCGTGCGCGCCTCGCAGATCCGGCGGCTGGAACAGCTGAAGCGCCAGCGCGACCCGGACCGGGTGGCAAGGGCGCTGGAAAACCTGGCGGGCGTGGCACGCGGCGGAGCCGAGGGCAATATTCTGGCGGCAGCGGTCGATGCCGCGCGCGCGCGGGCAACCGTCGGGGAAATTTCCGATGCGCTGCGCTCGGTTTTCGGCGATCACGCGGCAAAGCCGGTCGTGGTCCACGACGTCTATGCGGCGGCCTATGGCGATGACCCGGAATACCAGAACCTGGCCGCACGGGTGCGCGACATGGCGACATCGCTGAAGGTCAAGCCCAAGCTGATGGTCGCCAAGCTTGGCCAGGACGGCCATGATCGCGGCGCGAAGATCATCGCGTCGGCTTTCGGCGATGCCGGCTTCGAGGTGGTCGCCGGTCCCCTGTTCCAGACGCCGGAGGAAGCGGCGGATCTCGCGATTGCCGAAAAGGTGCATGTCATTGGCGCCTCCACCATGACCGCCGGCCACAAGACCCTGCTGCCACAGCTGACGGCGGCGCTGAAGGCCAGGGGGGCGGAACACATCATCGTCGTCTGCGGCGGGGTCATCCCCCGGCAGGACTATGATTACCTGATGGAACGGGGTGTCTCTGCCGTGTTCGGCCCCGGTACCAACGTGCTGGAAGCCGCCCGCGCCGTGCTCGACCTGATGCAGGGAAAATTGCGCAACAGCTAGAGTTTGTCAGGTTCTTATTGAACCAGACAGACTCTGGTGCCCTCTGCTTTCGTTTGTCTTTTCGGGAAAACCGGATTCCAGACGCAAAACTTCGTTTGAGCACTCAAACTCGTTTGAGCGCATAGACAAACGAAAACAAGGAAAAGCAGTGTCTGCCGAACCGTGACAGGCCGGGGGGCCGGTGTCCCGGCTCACCCTGTAATGCCCGGGATTGAAGCTCCAGCCATCAAAGCTCGGTGCGCACCCGCCAAAGCTCCGGAAACAGCACGATTTCCAGCATCTTCTTCAGATAGGACACGCCGACTGTGCCGCCGGTGCCGCGTTTGAGGCCTATCACCCGCTCGACCGTGGTGACATGGTTGAAGCGCCAGCGGCGGAAATAGTCCTCGAAGTCGATCAGCTTTTCGGCCAGCTCATAGAGCGCCCAGTGTTGCCGGGGATTGCGGTAGACCTCTGCCCAGGCGGCAAGCACCTCGGGGCTTTCGCCGCGTGACCCGTCGGGATTGACGACCGAGCCCGCGCCGACATCAAAACCGTTGCGCGCCAGAAGGGCGACCGCCTCGTCGTAGAGCGCGGGCTCGGCGAGGATCGACTGAAGCTCGGCGAGGATCACCGGGTCATGTTCATGCGGTTTCAGCAGGGTGAGGTTGCGGTTGCCCGCCAGGAATTCGATCGCCCGGTATTGCCAGGACTGGAAGCCGGAGGACTGGCCGAGCGCATCGCGGAAATCGGTATATTCCGACGGCGTCATGGTGCGCAGCACGTCCCAGGCGCTGTTCAGCTGCTCGAAGATCCGCGCGACCCGCGCCAGCATCTTGAAGGCCGGTTGCAGATCGTCTGCGCGAAGGCAGGCAAGGGCGGCGCGGATTTCGTGGATCGCGAGCTTCATCCACAGTTCCGACGTCTGGTGCTGGATGATGAACAGCATCTCGTCATGCGCCGTCGACAGCGGTGCCTGCGCATGCAGCACCTTGTCGAGGCTCAGATAGTTCGAATAGGACATCCGGCGGCTGAAATCGAGGATGGCGCCCTCGTGTTCTGCCCCGGACATGCCTTTCCCGTCACCCATGCTCCCGTCACCCCTGCTCACGTCACCTTGCCCCTCTTCTGGTATTCCGGCTTCTGCCAGCGTTTTTCCGCCATCACGATCTCCAGCCGCCGCGCCGCCTCGGTCACGTCGTCGAGGCTGACATAGAGCGGCGTGAAGCCGAAGCGGATGATATTGGGGGCGCGGAAATCGCCGATGACGAGATCGGCAATCAGCGCCTGCATCACCGCATAGCCGTGCTCGAAGCGGAAGGAAACCTGCGAGCCGCGATGGGCGGGGTTGCGCGGCGAGGCCAGCACCAGCTCCGGGCAACGTGCCTCGACCTCGCGGATGAAATGCTCGCCGAGCGCAATCGAGCGGGCACGCACGTCGCGCATGTCGATTCCGTCCCAGACGGAAAGCGAGGTGTCGAGCGCCGCCATCGACAGGACCGGCGCGGTTCCCGCCCGCATCCGGTCGATGCCGGGCGAGGGCCGGAAGCCGAGCTCGAAGGTGAAGGGCGCGTCATGGCCGAACCAGCCGGAGATCGCCGGCACCACCTTGTCCTGGAGGTCGGGGCGGACATAGAGGAAGGCCGGCGCGCCGGGCCCGCCATTCAGGTATTTGTAGCCGCAGCCAATCGCGAAGTCGCAGCCGCACGCGGTGAGATCGACCGGAAAGGCACCGGCGGAATGGGCGAGATCCCAGATGGTGATCACCCCGTGCGCCCGCGCCTTGGCGGTCAGCCGCTGCATGTCATGCAGCCGTCCGGTGGCATAGTCGACCTCGGTCAGCATCAGCACGGCGACCCTGTCATCGATGGCCGCTTCCACATCCTCGGGCGTGACGATCTGCAGGGCATGGCCCTTGTCCATGGTCGCAATCACCCCCTCGGCAATATAGAGGTCGCTCGGGAAATTGCCGGTATCCGACAGGATCACCCTGCGATGAGCATCCCGCCCGGCGGCAAGCCGAAGCGCTGCCGACAATACCTTGAACAGGTTGATCGAGGTCGAATCGGTCGAGATCACCGAGCCCCCGGGCGCACCGATCAGCCGGCCGATGCGGTTGCCGACCCGTGCGGGCAGGTCCACCCATCCCGCCGTGTTCCAGGCGCGGATCAACTCCTTGCCCCAGCTGTCGCTGACCTCGCGGCTGACCCGTTCGCGGGTGGCAATCGGCAGGGCCCCCAGCGAATTGCCATCGAGATAGATGACGCCCTCGGGGATGTCGAACAGCGTGCGGGTCCGGTCGAAAATGCCCTCGAGGCGCAGGTCTTCAGCGGGATGCGGTGTGTTGGTCAGCATGGCTCTCAATTGTTCCTTGCGATGGTTTTCAGCTGGAAGCGCTGGATCTTGCCGGTCTGGGTCCTGGGCAGGCTTTCGGTATAGCGGATCGAGCGGGGATACTTGTAAGGGGCAATCGTCGCCTTGACATGCATCTGCAACAGCAGGGTCAGGGCGTCGGAGGGACTGACATCGGGACGCAGCACCACATGCGCCTCGACAATCTCGCCGCGTTCCTCGTCGGGCGCGCCGATCACCGCGCATTCGAGCACGTCGGGATGGGAAAGCAGGGCGGCTTCGACTTCGGGACCGGCAATATTGTAGCCTGCCGAGACGATCATGTCGTCGGTGCGGGCGGCAAAGTGGAAACGGCCGTCCTCATCCTGGAAGAAGGCGTCGCCGGTCAGGTTCCAGCCGGCTTTCACATAGTCCTCCTGCCGGGGGTCGGCCATGTAGCGGCAGCCGGTCGGGCCGCGCACCGCAAGCCTGCCGATGGTGCCGCGCGGCACCTCCTGCATCCGGTCATCGACGATGCGGGCCTCGTAGCCCGCGACCGGGCGGCCCGTCGAGCCTGCTGCGCGATCTTCCAGCCGGTTGGAAATGAACACATGCAGCATCTCCGTCGCGCCGATGCCGTCGAGGATGGGCTTGCCGGTCCTGGCCACCCAGCTTTCATAGACGGGCGCGGGCAGCGTTTCGCCCGCCGATACAGCAATCCGCAGCGAGGAAAGGTCGGCCCCCTGATCCATGGCAGCGAGCATGGCGCGGTAGGCGGTCGGTGCGGTAAAGCAGATCGTTGCCCTGTAGGTCTCGATGATGTCGATCATGTTGGGCGGCGAGGCGGTTTCGAGCAGGGCGGCGGCGGCCCCGAAGCGCAGCGGAAAGATCGCCAGTCCGCCGAGCCCGAAGGTAAAGGCAATTGGCGGCGAACCGACGAAGACGTCGTCGGCGCGCACATTCAGCACATCGCGGGCATAGGCATCGGCAATGATCAGCAGGTCCCGGTGGAAATGCATGGTGGCCTTGGGATTGCCGGTGGTGCCGGAGGTAAAGCCGAGCAGCGCCACATCATCCCGGCCCGTCTCGACGGCGGCAAAGCGGACCGGCTTGCCCAGCGCCACCCGGTCAAGTTCGGCGTCGTGATTGGCGGTGCCGTCAAAGCCGATCACCTGTTTCAGGAAGCGGCTGGTCTTGGCCGACAGCGTCAGCTCGTCCATGATCCTTGTGTCGCAGAGCGCCAGTGTGATTTCCGCCTTGTCGATGATCTTCGACAATTCGCCGGCGCGCAGCATCGGCATGGTGTTGACGACCACGGCCCCCGCCTTGGTGGCAGCGAGCCAGCAGGCAATCATAGCCGGATTGTTGGCCGAGCGGATCAGCACCCGGTTGCCGGGCTTCACCCCATAGGTATCGACCAGCGCGTGGGCGAGCCGGTTCGACCAGTCGGTCAGTTCCTTGTAGGTGCGCTGGCGGCCGTTGCCGATCAGCGCGGTGTTGTCACCGAAACCGCGCTCGACCATCCGGTCGGTCAGTTCCACGGCGGCGTTGAGGCGCTCGGGATAGTCGAAGCCCTCGAGCAGGAAATCCGGCCATTTGTCGGCGGGCGGCAGATTGTCCCGGGCGAACGTGTCCACATGGGCTGACGGGCTTAACATCACGGGTGCTCCCCCCTCGCGGTCAATATATGTCTGGTGTTTTGTGCGCCTCTCTAAAGACGCTAGACCACTTCGGGTCCTCTTTGTAGGTCGCCGTTGCGAAAACGGGCCTGAATGTGGAGAAGGTTACACAGGCGCAAATATATTTCAAGCTTAAAATAACGGCGCTTGATCCTGACCGTTTTGCCGCATAGGGTCACAGCATCGGGGCTTGGCGGGGGATTGAGCGAACCATGTTCGGACAAAGGGTCAGGGATTTTGAAATCGCCTACCAGAATGGTGCCCATATCGCGGGCAGCGACCGCTGGCCGGGGGCATGGAACAGCGCAGCCGAGGCATTTCGCGCGGACATGCGTGCCGCCGGGCGGGTGAAACTCGATGTCGCCTATGGCGCAAATCCGCGCCAGCGCTATGACCTGTTCCTGCCTGCTTCAAGCGGGCCGATGGGGCTCGCGGTTTTCGTCCATGGCGGCTACTGGATGGCCTTCGACAAGTCGACATGGTCGCATCTGGCGCAAGGGGTACTCGCAGGCGATCATGCGGTTCTCATTCCCTCCTACCGGCTGGCTCCCGAAGCCGGGCTTGGCGAGATAGCGCAAGACGTGGCGCGGGCCATCACCCATGCCGCTGCCGAAATCGCCGGACCGATCCGCCTTGCCGGACATTCGGCGGGCGGGCATCTCGTCACCCGGATGATCTGCGAGGGCTCGCCGCTGTCGGCATCGGTGCAGGCGCGGGTCGCCCATGTCCTGTCGCTGTCAGGTGTTCATGATCTCAGGCCGCTGATCCACACCGACATGCGCGAAACCCTTGGTCTCGACGAGGCAACCGCCCTTCGCGAAAGCCCGGCCTTGCTGCGCCCGGTGAGGAACAGCAGGCTGACGTGCTGGGTGGGAGGGGCGGAACGGGCCGAGTTTCGCCGCCAGAATGCGCTGCTTGCCAATATCTGGACCGGCCTTGGTGCCACCACCCACGCCTGGGAGGAACCGGACCGGCACCATTTCGACGTGATCGACGATCTTGCCGATCCCGGCAGCCTGATGGTCAGGGCCTGGCTCGCCTGAGCCTCATGCCGGGGATCAGGCCTTCAGCCAGAGCCTGATGATCAGCGCGACAAAGCCGGTCGCGGCGACGCCGCCAACCCAGAGCGCTAAGAACCACAGGAGGCGGCGGGCGAAAAGCGGTGCGGCCATCAGTGGTAGCCGTGCTTTGCCGTGACCTTGCCGCGAAACACCCAGTAGGAATAGGCGGTATAGGCAAGGATCATCGGGATCAGCACGACGGCTCCGGTCAACAGGAAGGCGAGGCTCTTGTCGGGCGCTGCCGCGTCGCGGATCGTCACCGATGGCGGCACAATGAATGGGTAGAAGCTGATGCCGATTCCGGCATAGCCGAGCAGGAACAGGCCGAGGGCCCCCAGAAACGGCCAGCGGTCATGGCCGGTCTTCAGGCCCCTGACGATGACATGGAGGCAGCCCGCCACCAGCAGCGGCACGATGAAGGAAAAGATCGCCGTCGGGCCGGAAAACCAGCGCTGGAGATAAAGCGGTACGGTGAAAGGCGTCCACAGGCTGAACACGCCCATCGCCCCGACCGTGCCGAAGGCAGCGTTGCGGGCGATGATGCGGGCCTTGGTCGCCAGATCGCCTTCGGTTTTCATCACCAGCCAGGTGGAGCCGAGCAGGACATAGCCAATGACAAGCGCGATGCCCGTTGCCACCGAGAAGGGGGTCAGCCAGTCCCACCAGCCACCGGCATAGGCACGGTCCCTGACCCTGATGCCCTGCACCAGCGCGCCGAGCGCCAGCCCTTGCGAAAAGCCTGCCACCGTCGAGCCCCAGGCAAAGGCATGGTTCCAGAAGAATTCGCCGCGTTTGGTCCGCCAGCGATATTCAAAGGCGACACCCCGAAAAATCAGCGCCAGCAGCATGATGATGATTGGCATGTAGAGAGCGGGCAGAACGATGGCATAGGCCAGTGGAAACACCGCCAGCAGCCCGCCGCCGCCAAGCACCAGCCAAGTCTCGTTGCCGTCCCAGACGGGAGCGACGGTGTTCATCATCACGTCGCGGTCGGCCTTGTCGGGAAACAGCGGAAACAGGATGCCGATGCCGAGATCGAAGCCATCCATAACCACATAGGCAAGCACCGCAAAGGCGATGATCGCAGCCCAGATAAAGGAGAGGTCAAAAGCCATGGGAGTGACCTTTCGATGCGGGATGGGAGGGATCGGCCAGCGAAACGGTGCGCAGCGGCCCTTCTTCCAACTCGTCTTCCACATGGGCGGGAAGCGTCTTCATCAGCCGCAGGATGTAGAATGTGCCCGCACCGAAGACGAGGAAATAAACGATGATGAAGGCGACCAGCGAGGCGGCGACCGCAGGTGCCGCAATCGCCGAACGCGACTGGGATGTCAGCAACTGGCCATAGACCGTGTAGGGCTGGCGGCCGACCTCGGTGGTGATCCAGCCCGAGAGTACCGCTATGAAGCCTGCCGGTCCCATCAGCACGGCAAAGCGGTGCAGCCAGGGCGCGCGCGACAGGGTGCCCCGCACCCGGTGCCAGAGGCTGAAGAGCCCGAGCGCCAGCATGGCAAAGCCGAGGCCGACCATCACCCGGAACGACCAGAACAGGATGCTGACCGGCGGTTCCCTGTCATCGTCGATGGTATCGAGCCCGGCCATCGGCGCGTTCCACTGGTGTTTCAGGATCAGGCTCGAGACATGCGGGATCGACAGGGCATAGTCGATGCGCTTTGCCGCCGGGTTCGGGATGCCGAACAGGATCAGTGGTGCGCCATCGGGATGGCTGTCGTAATGGCCTTCCATCGCCATGATCTTGACCGGCTGGTGTTCGAGCGTGTTGAGGCCGTGTTCGTCGCCCGCCAGGATCTGCAAGGGGGCGGTCAGCGCCACCATGCCCATTGCCATCGAAAACATCCTGACAGCGCGTGGATCGCGGTCGCCGATCAGGAGATGCCACCCGCCGACGGCCCCGACGACGAGCGCCGTGGTCAGATAGGCGGCCAGCACCATATGCACGAAGCGATAGGGGAAGGACGGGTTGAAGATGATCTTCCACCAGTCGACCGGCACGAACTGGCCGACCGCGTTGATGTCGAAACCCTGAGGCGTCTGCATCCAGGAATTGACGGCGAGGATCCACGTGGCCGACATCAGCGTGCCGCCCGCCACCATCAGCGTCGCAAGGAAATGCAGCGACGGACCGACGCGCTCGCGCCCGAACAGCATAACGCCGAGAAAGCCCGCCTCAAGGAAAAACGCCGACAGCACCTCATAGCCCATCAGCGGCCCGATGACGGGACCGGCCTTGTCGGAAAAGGTGCTCCAGTTGGTGCCGAACTGGTAGGACATGACGATGCCCGAGACCACGCCCATGGCAAAGGCGATGGCAAAGATCGTCTTCCAGAAATCGAAGAGGTTGAGATAGGTGCGGTCGCGCGAAAAGAGCCACAGGCCTTCGAGCACGGCCAGATAGCTGGCAAGCCCGATGGAAAAGGCCGGGAAGATGATATGCAGCGACACGGTGAAGGCGAACTGCATGCGGGCGAGATGTTCGGCGTCTGAAAATATCCACACGGGGGCGCAATCCTTGTTGAGGCCCGCCGGGTGGCTCTGGCAAACGCTCCTGATCGGGCTTCTGTCCGATACATGTTGCCCATTTCTGACAAAGATCAAGCCATTGCGGCATAATGCCCGCGCAGGCGCGCGCGTTGTCGCAGGGGATCAGTCGTCGGGGCGGGTGGTAATGAAAATCACCGGGGCCGCCATCAGCAGCCCTACGAGGATCACCAGCCTTGGCGAGGGATGGGCGGTGAGCAGGAAAACCGTGTAGCTCGCCGCGATCATGCCCGACGCCATCAGCTTCGCCCGCCGCGAGATCGCGCCCTTCTCCCGCCAGCGCCGCAGGGCGGTGCCAAAGACGGGATGGGCGAGCAGCCAGGCTTCGAGTTCCGGCGACGAGCGGGCAAAGCACCAGGCGGCGATGATCAGGAAGATCGTGGTCGGCATCACCGGCAGAAAGGCGCCGACAATGCCCAGACCGACGAAAAACCAGCCAAACCCGAGATAGAGATAACGCATCGATGAGACCGGCTTTCGAGGGGACAAGCGGAGAGGCTAGAGTTTGTCAGGGAAAAGTGGAATCCGGTTTTCCCGATAGTGACAAACGAAAACAATGGGCGCTAGAGGCTGCCTGGTTCAGTATGAACCTGACAGACTCTAGTGGAATGAATTTGACATTCGATGCCCATTCGCCGCGATCTCGAGGATCGAATGTCAAATTCGTAAATTCCACTAGAATCATAGTGTTACTAGTGGTTTTCATGATTCCGACATTTGCTCTCGAGGGTAAAGCGGACGGTAGCAAATGTCGGAATCAAACCACTAGCTGCTTCGCACGGTCCCGTCACCCCGCTTCTTGCGGATTCATGCCGGCCCGAGATCGGCCTTGCGGGCAAACAGCCCGGCAATCAGGTCGGACTGGGTCAGCATCCCGACAAGCCGTCCGTCCTCGCCAACCACAGGCATGCCATGCAGGCCGTGATCGGACATCGCCGGTACCAGCGTGGCGATCAGCTGGTTCTCGCGCGCCGTTTCGACACTGCGGGTCATGCAGGCCTCGACGCGTGCCGAAGGGCTGCCGCGTCCGGCATCGCCGAGCGCCCGCAACAGGTCGGACTGGGTGATGATGCCTGAAAGCTGTCCGTGCCCGGAGACCACCGGCAATGCCCGGATGACGTGGTGGTTCATCAGTTGCAGGGCGTCATCCACAGTCGCTTCCGGCGTGATGGCCACCACGTCGCGCGACATGATGGTGCCGACAGTGATTTCGCCGGAGCGCCGGTTGAAGATCTTCAGCTGGATCTGGTGCAGGATCGCCTCCAGATCGTCAGGGTCGACGTCGAGAATGTCCTCGTATTGCGCGAGCGCGCCTTGCAGGTCCTCCGGCAGAAGGCCTGCCCTTTCGCTGGGCGGACGGTCTTCGGTCTTGTGCTGGACAGGCTTTGGCGGGGTCGCGGCATGGGGATAGCGGTGGCCGGTCAGATTGTTGTAGATCAGCGCCCCGGCCAGCAGCAGGGCGGAATTGAGCAGCGTCGGCATCAGCACGAAGCCATAGCCCGCCGCATGAATGGCGGGCGGGCCGATAACGGCGGTCAGCGCCACGGCACCGCCCGGCGGATGCAGGCATCTGAGCAGGATCATCGCGACAATGGCAAGCGACGCCGCCAGTGCCGCCGCCACCGGCACATCGGGCACCAGCAGCGCGACGGTGACGCCGACAAACGCGCTCACGCCATTGCCGCCGATGATCGACCAGGGCTGGGCCAAAGGGCTGGCGGGCACGCCGAACAGCAGCACGGCGGAGGCGCCGAGCGGCGGGATCAGCATCGGCAGGGCGGAGCCCGGCACCAGCAGCGCCGTGATCATCGCGGTCAGGGCAATGCCGACAAGCGCGCCCGCGCCGATCCGAAGGACTTCACGGGGCGGGATGCGGGGCAGGGCAGGGATGAGCCGGGGCAGAAATGAAAGAAGCGCATCCATAGAATGTTCCCTTCGGGAGTGGTTGGCCCGGCCAGGGCTGTGTGCGGATCAGTGATCCCTGGCATCATGCCACGGTTGCGGGATAGCCTGCCTGTTCGAGAGCGTCAGCGATCTGCTTCGGTTCGACGCTTGCGGCAATCGTCACGGTGTGCCGGGCAAGATCGGCGGCAACCGTCGCTTCGCTGTCGAGCGCCTTCACGGTTTTGGTAATGGTTGCCACGCAGTGGCCGCAGCTCATGTCTGGAATCAGAAGTTCAAGCATGGGATGTCCTTTCTCAAGGGTTATCGTGATGTTGACCTGTTCCGTCGCGGGCGGAACGATCTTGGTCGGCTGCTGCCTGCATGTCGCAAGGTTCAGCCGGAATTGTCTATCGACCTTCCCGCAGCGAGAAGGTCAAGCCTGAAAAAAACATCAGATGCCGCTCGACCGTGTTGACCTTCCCGTCGCAGGAAGGACTAGGCATGGTGCAACTGATCTGCTTCTAGAAAGGAACGAACCCATGGCGATTGAGACAATCCGTCAAAGTTTCCCGGTGGAAGGCATGACCTGTGCCTCCTGTGTGCGGCGGGTCGAAAAGGCCGTTGCCGCCGTGCCGGGGGTTGAAAGCGCCACGGTCAATCTCGCCTCCGAAAGCGCTGACGTCACCCTGGAAGCCGGTGCCACGGCAGCGGTGGTCGCGGCCATCGAGAAAGCGGGATACCGTGTCGCCGAACAGGAGACCACGCTCGATATTGAAGGCATGACCTGTGCCTCCTGCGTGCGGCGGGTGGAAAAGGCCTTGTCCTCTGTCCCCGGCGTGGTCTCGGCGACGGTCAATCTTGCCACCAGTCAGGCGCGGGTCAATGCACTCGCCACCGTCACGCCCTCCGACCTCTCCGCCGCCGTCAGCAAGGCCGGCTACGCGGCCCGCCCCGTTGTCGATGCGGCTGAGGCCTCCTGGAGCCGGCAGAAGGCGCGTGACGAGGAATATCATGGCCTGCGCCGCGATCTGATCATCGCCGGGCTGTTGTCGGTTCCTGTCGTCGTGCTGGAAATGGGCGGGCATCTCATTCCCGCCTTCCATCACGCGCTGATGATGCGTTTCGGCGAACAGCTGCTGTTCATCACCTCCTTCGTGCTGACGACGCTGGTGCTGTTCGGGCCGGGCCTGCGCTTCTTTCAAAAGGGCATTCCGGCGCTCTGGCGCCTGAGCCCCGACATGAATTCGCTGGTGGTGGTCGGCACGGGTGCGGCCTGGGCCTATTCGACCGTTGCCACCTTCCTGCCGTCGCTGCTGCCTGCGGGAACGGCAGAGGTCTATTTCGAATCCGCCGCCGTCATCGTGGTGCTGATCCTGTTCGGCCGGATGATGGAGGCCAGGGCCAAGGGGCGGACGAGCGAGGCGATCCAGAAGCTGATGGGGCTGCAGGCAAAGACCGCCCGGATCGAGCGCGACGGCCTCGCCGTCGAGGTTCCCATCGACGAGGTGAGGGCGGGCGACATCGTCCAGTTGCGCCCCGGCGAGCGGGTGCCGGTCGATGGCGAGGTGGTCGAAGGCCAGTCCTATGTCGATGAGGCGATGATCTCGGGCGAACCGCTGCCGGTCGAAAAGGCAAAGGGCGGCCAGCTCACCGGCGGCACAGTCAATGGCACCGGCGGGCTCACCTACCGGGTAACCCGGGTCGGGGCCGACACGGTGCTGTCGCAGATCATCCGGATGGTGGAGAATGCGCAAGGCGCAAAGCTGCCGGTGCAGGCGCTGGTCGACCGGGTGACCGCCTGGTTCGTGCCGGCGGTGATGCTGGTTGCCCTCGTCACCTTCGCGGTCTGGTATCTGCTCGGGCCGGAGCCTTCCCTCTCGCATGGGCTGGTCAATGCGGTGGCGGTGCTGATCATCGCCTGCCCCTGCGCCATGGGGCTCGCCACGCCTGCCTCGATCATGACCGGCACCGGTCGCGCCGCCGAACTCGGCATCCTGTTTCGAAACGGCGAGGCGCTGCAGGGGCTGAAGGAAACCGGCATCATCGCGCTGGACAAGACAGGCACGCTGACGGAAGGCCATCCGGTTATGACCGACATCCATGTCGCGCCGGGCTTCGAGCGCGGGGCCATTCTCGCCACTGCAGCCTCTATCGAGGAGAGGTCCGAACATCCGGTTGCCCGCGCCATCGTCGATGCGGCGAGGGTCGAGGGGCTGGCGCTTGCGGCGATCTCGGATTTTGCCGCCGAGGCCGGTTTTGGCGTGCGGGCCCGGGTGGCCGGGCAGGAAATCGCCATCGGCGCGCTGCGCTACATGGAAAAGCTGGGCACCGATGTTTCGGTGCTGGCAAGTGAGGCGCAGGAGCTGGCAGGCAAGGCGCGGTCCACCCTCTACATGGCCGTCGACGGACATCTGGCGGCGCTGTTTGCGGTTGCAGATCCGGTCCGCAAGACGACGCCGGAGGCAATCCGGTCCTTCCACGCCCAGGGCCTGAAAGTGGTGATGATATCAGGCGATGCGACGAAGACCGCCGAGGTCATCGGGCGGGAACTCGGAATCGACGAGGTGATTGCCGATGTCCTGCCGCAAGGCAAGGTCGATGTCATCAGGCGGTTGAAAGGACCGGGCCTGCCGGTGGCCTTTGTCGGCGACGGCATCAATGACGCCCCGGCGCTTGCCGAAGCCGATATCGGCTTTGCCGTCGGCACCGGCACCGATATCGCGATTGAAAGCGCCGATGTCGTGCTGATGGGCAGCGATCTCAGGGGTGTCGCCAATGCCATCGCGCTGTCGCGCGCCACCATGGCCAATATCCGGGGCAACCTGTTCTGGGCCTTTGCCTATAATGTCGTGCTGATCCCGGTCGCTGCCGGTGCGCTCTACCCCGCATTCGGCCTCACCCTGTCGCCGATGCTGGCGGCGGGCGCCATGGCGCTGTCCAGCGTCTTCGTGCTCGGCAATGCGCTGCGGCTGAAGCGGTTCCGCTCAGCCGTCTGAGGCGGGGCGGGTGAGCCCCTCGATGATCGGGCATTCCGGCCGGTCATCGCCATGGCAATTGGCGACGAGGTGGGAGAGCGCCTTCCGGAGGCTGGTAAGCTCGGCAATCTTCTCGTCGATTTCGTCGAGCTTGAACTGGGCCAGAGCCTTCACCTCGCTGCTTTCGCGGTGATCGTCGTCATAAAGCGACAGCAGTTGGCGGCATTCCTCGACCGAAAAACCGAGGTCGCGGGCGCGGTGCAGGAAATGCAGGCGGCGGATATGGCCTGCGGAATAGTCGCGATAGCCGTTTTCCCGCCGGTCTGCCGTCAACAGGCCGATGTCTTCGTAATACCGGATGGTCTTTGCAGACAGGCCGGATTTCCGGGAGGCAGCGCCGATATTCATCTGTCATTCCTTGCCAGCATTGGATTCCTCGCTTCCATAAACCCTCCAGTGGCTGGAAGCTCAAGCTGTTTCCTCTCCTCCCACTCTCACCGCCATCGACATTGCCTATGCCGGGCGATGTGATATATCAGATCATCACCAGCCGCTTGGGCACCGAAGGCACATCGGGAAGGACATCATGACCATTCACCAGAATCTGATTGGCGGCACCTGGACAGGGTCCAGTGCCATCGAGAACATCAATCCCTCGGATACGTCCGATGTGGTCGGGCTCTATGCCCGGGCCGGGGCGGGCGAGGTGGCTGACGCCATTGCGGCGGCGAAGGCGGCTTTTCCGGCCTGGTCGCGCTCCGGCATTCTCGAGCGCCATGCCATCCTGCGCAAGGCCTCGGACGAGATCCTTGCCCGCAAGGAAGAGCTTGGCCGCCTGCTGTCGCGTGAAGAAGGAAAGACACTGGTGGAAGGCATCGGCGAAACCGTGCGTGCCGCGCAGATCTTCGATTTCTTCGCCGGCGAGGCGCTGCGGCTGGCGGGCGAAAGCCTGCCTTCGGTGCGCCCCGGCATTAGCGTCGAGATCAGCCGCGAAGGTGTCGGCGTCGTCGGCATCATCACGCCGTGGAATTTCCCGATTGCCATTCCCGCCTGGAAGATTGCGCCTGCCCTTTGCCATGGCAATACCGTGGTCTTCAAGCCCGCCGATCTGGTGCCGGGCTCGGCCTGGGCCATCGTCGACATCCTGCACCGGGCCGGTTTGCCCGCAGGCGTCCTCAACCTGGTGATGGGCAAGGGCTCGGTCGTCGGGCAGGCGATGCTCGACAGTCCGGATATTTCCGCCATCACCTTCACCGGCTCGACCGGCACCGGCAAGCGCGTCGCCATGGCTTCCATCGAGCATAACCGCAAGTTCCAGCTGGAAATGGGCGGCAAGAATCCCTTCGTGGTGCTGGATGATGCGGACCTTACCGTCGCCGTCGAGGCGGCGCTGAACTCGGCCTTCTTCTCCACCGGCCAGCGTTGCACCGCCTCGTCGCGGCTGATCGTCACCGAAGGCATCCATGACCGTTTCGTCGCGGCGCTGACCGAGCGGATGAAATCCGTCGTGGTCGACCATGCGCTGAAATCCGGCACCCAGATCGGCCCCGTCGTCGATGACAAGCAACTGGCGCAGGATCTCGACTATGTCGGGATCGGCCAGCGGGAAGGGGCAAAGCTCGCCTTTGGCGGCGAGCGGCTGTCGCGCGACACCGACGGCTTCTACATGCAGCCGGCGCTCTTCACCGAAGCCACCAACCAGATGCGGATCAGCCGCGAGGAAATCTTCGGGCCCGTCGCCTCGGTGATCCGGGTGAAGAATTACGAGGAAGCGCTCGCCACCGCCAATGACACGCCCTTCGGCCTCTCCTCCGGCATTGCCACCACCAGCCTGAAGCATGCGACCCATTACAAGCGCAATGCCGAGGCCGGCATGGTGATGGTCAACCTGCCAACCGCAGGCGTCGATTTCCATGTCCCCTTCGGCGGCCGCAAGGGCTCGTCCTTCGGGCCGCGCGAACAGGGCCGCTATGCCGCCGAATTCTTCACCACCGTGAAGACGGCCTATACGCTCGCCTGATCTCGAACATTCCTGACGGGCCTTCTTCCGGCGCGCAAAAGGCCTGTCAGGAACCGTCCTGTTCCCCGCAGATGCCCGGCAGCAGATCTGTGCCGACGGCTGCAATCAGCGCGCCCGAGCGCACCAGACGGGTGGCATCGGCCATATCGGGCGCGAAATAGCGGTCCTGGTTCAGGGTCGGCACCACCGCGCGCAGGGTTGCCCGCGCCTGTTCGAGAGCGGGGCTCGAGGTCAGCGGTGCGTGGAAATCGCAGGCCTGGGCTGCCGCCAGCCATTCGATGCCGATGACATTGGCGGCATTCTCCGCCATCCGCGCCAGCCGCCGCGCCCCATGCGCCGCCATCGAGACATGGTCTTCCTGGTTGGCGGAGGTCGGGATGCTGTCGACGCTCGCGGGATAGGCCTGCTGCTTGTTTTCCGAGACCAGCGCTGCCGCCGTCACCTGCGGGATCATGAAGCCGGAATTCAGCCCCGGCACGGGGGTGAGGAAGGCGGGCAGGCCCGACAGGGCGGGATCGACCAGCATGGCAATCCGGCGCTCGGAAATCGAACCGATCTCGCAAATCGCCATTGCAATCATGTCGGCGGCAAAGGCCACCGGCTCGGCGTGGAAATTGCCGCCGGAGATCACCTCGCCGGTATCGGTAAAGACCAGCGGATTGTCGGAGACGCCATTGGCCTCGTCGGCCAGCGTATGGGCGGCCTGGCGCAGCATGTCGAGGCAGGCTCCCATCACCTGCGGCTGGCAGCGCAGGCAATAGGGGTCCTGCACGCGGGTGTCGTTTTCCAGATGCGACTGGCGGATGGCCGAGCCCGCCAGCAGGCTGCGCAGCGTGGCCGCCACATCCTTCTGGCCCTGATGGCGGCGCAATTCGTGGATGCGCGGATCGAACGGCCCGTCGGAGCCCTTGGCCGCATCGACCGACAGCGCGCCGGTGATCAGCGCCGACTGGAACAGCCGTTCGGTTTCAAACAGGCCGGCGAGGGCCAGCGCCGTCGAGACCTGCGTGCCGTTCAGCAGCGCCAGCCCTTCCTTCGGGCCGAGCACGAGAGGGTCGAGCCCGTGATTGGAAAGCGCTGCCTTCGCCTCCAGCCTTTCGCCATCGACGAAGAATTCGCCGGTGCCCATCATCGCCGCCGTCATGTGGGAGAGGGGGGCAAGATCGCCGGAGGCCCCGACCGAGCCCTGGCCGGGGATCACGGGAAGGAGGTTTTTCGTCAGGCAGGTTTCAAGGAACTGCACCGTCTGCCATTTGACACCCGATGCGCCCTGGGCAAGGCTTGCCATCTTCAGTGCCAGGATCAGCCGTGTGACCGGGATCGACAGCGGTTCGCCGACACCGGCGGCATGGGACAGCACGATATTGCGCTGCAATTCAACGAGATCCGCATCGGCGATGCGGACACTGGCGAGTTTGCCGAAGCCGGTGTTGATCCCGTAAACCGGCTCGCCCTTCGCAATGATTGCCGCAACCGTTGCTGCTGCCGCGTCGACCTTTTCGCGCGAGGACTGCTGGAGGGTGCAGGCGGCGCCGAAATAGATGGCGCGCCAGGTGGAAAGCGGCACCTGGCCGGGGAGAAGAAGGTGGGTCTGACCAGAAAAATCGCGCATCTCGGGTTCCATGACAGCAGGGCGACGGCGCGCCCTTTCGGGCGGGCGGGCACCGTTTCGATGGAATATGTATAGACAAAATAACCTTGAACGCAAGATGTCCGCCCCCGGGTTCTGGCGAAAAACCCGGTAGCGGGGTGATCCTTGCCGTCCGGAGCGGTAGTGGGGCGTCAGCCCTTGGTGATCAGGATCAGGATGGCAAACATCGCCGGAACGGCGGCAAGTGCGGGCAGGATGATGGCGGGATAGCCGAAGACGAAAATGGCCAGAAGCCAGAGCAGCACGAGATTGAGGACGAACAGCACTTTGGCCGTGTCCGAACCGCCGGCGGCTTCCTTCAGCACCCAGCCGACTACCGGCACGTGATAGACGAGTTTCAGCATGGGATGGTCTCCGGATGTCCTGTTGATTTCTGTCAAGTGTCAGGAAACAGCCTGCTAAAGTGCGCGGTGAAATCCGGCAATGCGGCATTTCGACCGGGAATATCCCTGCGGATCGACCGACAAGGCCGGTTCCTTGCTTGACAAAAAGCCCTGAAGAAACGAGGTTCCGGCCCGAGAATTGCCCTGTCCCTGACGCCTCCGGTGGCGTGCCGGGGATCGCCAGACAGAAGGTTGATTGCGCTTGCGAATCCTCTCCGAAGCCCATTTCCCCGAGCTCCCGAATTATTATCGCGGCAAGGTGCGCGAAAATTACGATCTCGCCGATGGCAGCCGCATCATCATCTCGACGGACCGCTTGAGCGCCTTCGACCGGATTCTCACCTGCATCCCCTACAAGGGCCAGGTGCTGACCCAGACCGCCCGCTACTGGTTTGAAAAAACCGCCGATATCTGCCCCAATCACGTGATCGCCTATCCCGACCCGGCGGTCGTCGTCGGCAAGCGGCTCGACATCCTGCCGGTCGAAATCGTGGTGCGCGGCTATCTCGCGGGCACCACCGGCACCTCGATCCTGACGCTCTACAAGAAGGGCGAACGGCAAATGTACGGGGTCAGCCTGCCGGAGGGCCTGAAGGACAATCAGAAGCTTCCCGAACCGATCATCACCCCCACCAGCAAGGCATTTGATGGCGGCCATGACGAACCGCTGACACCTGACCAGATCGTCGGCCAGGGCCTCCTGACCCAGGCGCAATGGGACAGGCTGTCCGGCTATGCGCTGGCGCTGTTTGCCCGCGGCCAGCAGCTGGCTGCCGAACGGGGGCTGATCCTGGTCGATACCAAATATGAATTCGGCACCGACGAAACCGGGCGGATCGTGCTTGCCGACGAGATCCACACGCCGGACAGCAGCCGTTACTGGATCGCCGGGTCCTATCCGCACGCCTTTACGGCGGGCACGCGGCCGGAAAGCTTCGACAAGGATTTCGTCCGCGCCTGGGTGGGGGAGCGCTGCGACCCCTACCATGATCCGATCCCTGAGATCCCGCAAAGCCTGATCGAGGAGACCTCGAAAGTCTATATCCGCGCCTTCGAGGCGATCACCGGCCAGGCCTTTGTCCCCGTTGACAGCGGGGCGACGCCGCTCGACCGCGTCCGCGCCAATCTTGCGCCCTATTTCTGAGCGGAGCGCGACGGGATGAAGCGGACATTCGATCTGGTCGTGGCCGTGACGGCCGGCCTGTTTCTGGCCGTGCCGATTGCTCTGGTGGCAATCGCGGTGCGGCTGACCTCGCCGGGTCCGGCGCTCTACTGGTCAGATCGGGTTGGCCGCAACAACAAGCTGTTCCGGATGCCGAAATTTCGCAGCATGCGGGTCGGAACGCCTGCGGTCGCCACCCATCTTCTTGCCGATGCCAAATCGCACCTGACCCCGATCGGCTCTTTCCTGCGCAAGTCGAGCCTCGACGAATTGCCGCAGCTCTGGTGCATCCTGAAGGGGGAGATGAGCCTTGTCGGCCCGCGTCCGGCCCTGTTCAATCAGCATGACCTGATCGCGCTTCGAACCGAAAGGGGCGTGCATGTGCTGCTGCCGGGGCTGACCGGCTGGGCGCAGGTCAATGGCCGCGACGAATTGCCGATCCCGGAAAAGGTAGCGCTTGACGCGGTCTATCTGCAGCAAAGGTCTTTCGGGCTGGATCTCAAGATCCTGTTCTTGACGGCCTTCCGGATTTTTGGCGCGGCAGGGGTCAGCCACTGATCGTTCTCAATGGTCTCGCCGGTCTGCGGACATGCCTGCGACGGGGCCATGCTCTGCTTCCGACAGCAGCAGGTCATGCATTCCGGCCTCCGGCTGGTAACCGGCCACCAGTTGCGACAGCATCTGGCGCACGGAGTCCGGGTCATGATTGTCGAAGCTTGCGTCCAGCCGTTCGAGGCTTGCCTGCAATTCGGGCCAGGGCAGGTAATCCTCCAGTGCCTTCAGGATGCGGGGATGGTCGGTTGGCATCGGATTGTCGCCGATCAGCAATTCTTCAAACAGTTTTTCACCGGGGCGCAGGCCGCTGACGGAAATCTCGATATCGCCATCCGGATTGTCGGCATCCCTGACCTGCAGGCCCGAGAGTTCCACCATGCGGCGGGCGAGATCATAGATTCGGACAGGCTCTCCCATGTCGAGCAGGAACACGTCGCCTCCCCCGGACATGGCACCCGCCTGGATCACCAGTTGCGAGGCCTCGGGAATGGTCATGAAGTAGCGGGTGACATCGGGATGGGTCAATGTGATCGGACCACCGTCGCGGATCTGCTGGCGAAACAGCGGCACCACCGATCCGGAGGAGCCCAGCACATTGCCGAAGCGCACCATGCTGAAATTCGTTGATCCGGCTCCGTTTGCTTCGGCAGAGAGTGCCTGAAGCACCATCTCCGCAAGCCGCTTGGTTGCACCCATGACATTGGTCGGACGTACGGCCTTGTCCGTGCTGATCAGCACGAAATCCCTGACGCCGAAATCGCGCGCGGCAAGGGCGGTGATCATCGTGCCGAAAACATTGTTGCGCACGCCTTCCGCCGGATTCTGCTCGACCAGCGGCACATGCTTGTAGGCGGCGGCATGGTAGAGCGTGTCCGGTTTCAGGGTTTCGATGATCTGGCGGATTCGTGCCGCGTCCCGCACTGAAGCCAGCAGGGGAATGATCCTGATGCCGGATTTCGCCAGTTCGCCGTGGATCGCATAGAGCGCATATTCGCTCTGCTCGACGATTACAAGACAGGCCGGCTGGTTGAGGACGATCTGGCGGCAGAGTTCGCTGCCAATCGAGCCGCCGGCCCCGGTGACCATCACCGTCTTGCCGGAAATGGCCTTTTGCATCAGCGGCTGGCGCGGCGCGATGGCATCGCGGCCAAGCAGGTCCTCGATTTCCAGTTCCTTGATATCATTGACGGTGACCCGGCCCTGGGCGATGTCGTTGATATCGGGCACGGTGCGGACCACCACCCGGTATCGGCGCATCTGCTCGAGAATTTCCTTGCGCCGCTGACGGGAGGCGGAGGGCAGTGCCAGCAGCACTTCCTTGATCTGTCGTGTTTCCGCCAGGGCCTGCAGGTCCGCAGGCGACCAGATCGGCAGGCCTTTCAGCAGGTTGCCCTGCATGCGGATATCATCATCGAGGAAGCCGACGACCAGCAGTTCAAGACTGCTCTCGAGGGCAGAGACGATCTGTCGTCCGGCCGTTCCCGCGCCATAGATCAGGATGGGGGTGCGCGCCTGCCGCTTCAATTCGGAACGATAGTCATTGCCAAGCCAGTAGCGCGCCAGCAATCGGGAAAAGCTGATGAAGACCAGCAACAGCAGCGGTTGCAGAATGCCGATGGTGCGCGGCACGCCTGTCACGCCGACAATGGTAAAGGCGGCCATATAGGCCAGGCTGTAAATGCCGCAGGCGCGCAGAATGGCCGTGAAGGCGGCAATCCCGGCATAGCGGAAAATTGCCCTGTAGAGGCCGAACGATATGAAAATCGGCAGGGCCAGCAGCAGTGAAACTCCGACCGGCAGCCATTCCTCACCGCTCAGCGCCACCCAGCCGTCCAGTCGAAGGCAATAGGCAAGCCAGACCGTCAGTGTACACAGGCCGGCATCCAGGATCAGGGCGGCCAGCCGTTTCTGATACCGGGGGATGGCCAGCAGCGCACCAATGATACGGGCTTGATTCATGAAAGGCAGGGTCCATTGAGATTCTCGTGGCGTTTTAACCGGTAGCGGCATTGCTTATCAAATCAATTCGCGACCAGCCGGAACGGGAAATTGTTGTTTTGCAAATCAAAGGTTGCGTCATGTCGGGTGTTTTTCGTCGGGATCATAATTAACATGTGAACTATATTGACAAAACCCGGCATCGTTGCGACTGTGCCGGTCGGGCGGGGTTCACAAAAGATAAACCATATTCGCATGCCCCTGATACCTTGGAGGAGGAAACCATGGCTTCTACGTCATCGGAAGCTGGCACCAACCAGCTTCGCAAGAACAGTCTCGGGGTAGGGGCTGTGACCTTTCTGGTCATTTCGGCTGCGGCCCCGCTGACTGCGGTTGCGGGCGGTGTGCCGATCAGCATGCTGCTCGGCAATGGTGCGGGCATTGCGGGCTCGTTTGCCCTTGTCACCATCGTTCTGCTGCTGTTTGCCGTCGGCTATGTCGCCATGGCGCGGCATGTGAAGAATGCCGGCGCCTTCTACGCCTATACCGCCCGCGGCCTTGGCGGTCATCTCGGCGGTGCCGCAGCCCTCATCGCCATCCTTAGCTACAACGCCATGCAGATCGGCATTCTCGGCCTGCTCGGCGCGGCGGCCAGCGGCACGTTCAATCCGCTGATTCACCTGGACATTCCCTGGTATGGCTGGTCGCTGATCGCGGTTGCCATCGTCGCAGTGCTTGGCTACCGGCAGGTCGACCTGTCGGCCAGGATCCTGATGGTTCTGGTGCTGCTCGAATATGTCATCGTGCTGCTGATCGATGGCGCGATCTTTCTGAAGGGCGGCGATGCCGGCCTGTCGCTGGCGCCCTTCAGCGCCTCGCAGGTGATGAGCGGCACGCCGGCCATCGGCATCCTGTTCTGCTTTGCCGCCTTCATCGGCTTTGAAGCGACCACCATCTATTCGGAAGAAGCCCGCGAGCCGGAAAAGACCGTACCGCGCGCCACCTATATTTCGGTGGTGCTGATCGGAGTGTTCTACATGATCACCGCCTGGCTGATGGCCGATGGTGCGGGGATCGACAAGCTGATGCCGACGCTTCAGGGCCTGAAAGATCCGACGACCTTCCTGTTTGATCTCGCCGGTCGCTACGTCGGCGGTCCCGTTCCGACCATCATGGGCTTCCTGTTCGTCTCGAGCCTGTTTGCCGCCGTTCTCGCCTTCCACAATGGCGTTGCCCGCTACAAATATGTGGCCGGCCGGGAAGGCATCCTGCCGGACAGCGTCGGCGTTACCCATGACCGGTTCCAGAGCCCGCATGTCGGTTCGATGATCCAGACGGTGATCGCCGTCGCGGTGGTGGCGCTGTTTGCCTATCTGCAGCTCGATCCGGTGCTGGCGATGTTCACCTGGCTCACCCAGCTCGGCACGCTCGGCATCCTCGGCCTGATGGCGCTGACCTCCTTTGCGGTCATCGGCTTCTTCGTCCGCAACGGCGACATGGGCGAAAATCCCGTCGTCACCAAGGTCCTGCCCACCATCGTCGGGCTGATCCTCGTCTATCTGTTCTTCTACATCTTCTCGCAGTTCGGCGTTCTCACCGGTGCTGTCGGTTCGCTCGGCGTCATCCTGCCGTCGCTGGTGCTGGTCGCCGCCGTCATCGGCTTCATCCTGTCGTCGCGGCTTGCCGCGCGCGACCGGGGCCGGTTCGACCGGATGGGCTCCGGTTCATTCGAGTAAGGCCACGCAAATCGAACCGCAATCCGGCCCGGCATGCCTCAGGCATGGCCGGGCCTTTTCACATGCAGGAGGAGGGGAAACGACATGACCTGGGCTGAGACGATCACCATTGGCGAACTGGAGGCCGATCCCTATCCCTTCTATGCGCATTTGCGGCGGGAGCAGCCGGTCGCCCATGTGCCTGCCGCCAATGTCTGGTTTGCCACGCGCTGGCCGGATGTCGAGGCGGTGACCAAGTCACCGGACCTGTTTTCCGCCGAAGCGCCGACCTCTCCGGTCGAGATTTCCTTCGGCAGGCCGACGATCCTGACGGTCGATGGCGGCGTGCATCGCGAACTCAGGGGTGGCATCGAGCCGCATTACCGCCCGAAGCAGGTGCAGTCCTGGGTGGAACCGCTGGTGAGGCCGCTTGCCGAAGCACAATTGGCAAGGCTGGAAGGTCGTGACAGCGCCGAACTGATGGCCGATTATTTCGAACCGGTCTCGGTGCTCAGCCTTGCCCGCTCCTTCGGATTTCACGATGTGGATGTGGACACGCTCCGGCACTGGTTCCACGGTCTGTCGCAGGGGGCGATCAACTATGAATGCGATCCGGCCCGCCAGGCGATTTGCGATGCCGTCTGTGGCGAGATCGATGCGGCCCTTGTTCCACTCCTGGAGGCGCGGTTGACGTCGCCCGACGCCTCGCCCCTGTCGGCATTGTTGCATCACGGGCGCGAGCCTGGAAATCCGCGCAGTCCGGAAATGGTGCTGCCGACGATCAAGGTCACCCTGCTTGGCGGCATGCAGGAGCCCGGCCATGGCGCAGGCAGCGTATTGGCCGGATTGCTTGGTGAGCCCGCCCAGTTTTCCGAACTGCTCGCCGCTCCCGAAACATTGCTTGCCCGCGCCGTCGAAGAGGGCCTGCGCTGGGTCGCGCCAATCGGCACGCAAATGCGGATTGCCACCCGTGATGTCGAGCTTGGCGGCGTGGTCATACCGAAGGGGGCGCCGGTGGCGGCGATCCTCGCTTCCGCCAATCGGGACGAACAGCGCTTTGCCGATCCGGATCGCTTCGATATCCACCGGGATCGACCGTCCATCGCCACGTTCGGCTTCGGCGGCCACTTCTGTGCGGGAAAATGGTTTGCAAAGGCGCAGATCGAGATCATGCTGTCGGTGCTGCTGGCCCGCTATCCCTCGCTGACCCTCGATCCCTCCCTGCCGCCGGTGTTCGGCGGATGGGAATTCCGTGCACCGCAGCATCTTCATGTGTTGCTGCGATAATACCTGTTTTCGTGTATATTCCCATGGTCCGGGAAAATACATAGGATGGGGCATGGGGAATCAGACGGATATCATTGTCGACCATATCGTGCGCGGGATCGAGGATGGGCGTTTCAATCCCGGCGATGTGATCGAGGAGAAGGCACTGGTCAGCACCTTCGGCGTGTCGCGGACGCCGGTGCGCGAAGCACTTTTGCAGCTTGATGCCGTCGGTATCCTGAAGCGCAAGGCGCGGGGCGGAGCGGAGGTGTTCCGCCCGACGCTGGAGGAGTTTCTGGCGATCCTCGAAGTGCATGGCAAGCTCGAAGGCCATGCCGCAGCCCTTGCCGCCCGGCGTCTGTCGCGGGCAGATGCGGAAGCGCTGGAAAAGGCCTGCGCGGCCTGCGACGCCCATGTCGCAACCCTTGGCGACAGCCTGCCAGACGCCTATTACCAGCACAATCTCGATTTCCACCGCACCATTGCACTTGCCGCCCACAATCCGGTGCTGCTTGACATGATCCGCACCAATGGCCGCAAGCTGCTCGCCTATTACCGGGCGCGTTATCGCTACAAGGGCAGCATCGGCAAGTCGGCGAAAGAACACCGCGAGATTGCCGCGCTGATCCTCGACCGGGATTCAGACGCTGCCGAAAAGCTGATGGTCAACCACGTCACCTTTGACAGCGTCACGGCGATGGATCTGCTGGCGGTGCTGTTCAAGCCCTGATCAGGGCTTCGTGCCATCCAGGAAATTTGCCATCCAGCGGGCAAATTCCGCCCCTTCCGCCGGATGCTGCAGGGTGTCGCGGGCGCGCGAAATGGTGGTGCTGTCGAGATGGTCCTCGAGATAATCGACCAGTCCGCTGATGAAGGCCGGCGTCATTTCCGGATGAAATTCGGTGGTGAAGACATGGTCTGCAATACGGAACGACCCGATGGGACAGAAATCGTCGCCGCCCAGAAGTTCGGCCCCGTCGGGCAGGCGCGTCACCTGTTCCTCATGGGCGGAATAGAGCCTGACATCGCGCCTTTCCGGCTGCATCCAGGGCGCAAACCGGGTGAAATGGGTCATCGACGTCCCGAGACCCCAGCCTTTGTTGCAATGCTGCACCGCGCCACCCAGCGCCAGCGCAATCGCCTGATGGCCGAAACAGGCCCCGAACAGCGGAATGCGCCTTGCCTCGACGTCCCTGATGAAATCGAGGAGATGCAGGATCCAGGGATCATTGCCCTGGACCGAAGCCGGGCTGCCGGTGATGATATAGCCGTCATAGGCATCGGGACTGTCGGGAAAAACGTCGTCCTTGGCGGGGATGGTGGTGAAGCTCCAGTCGGGGCGCAGGGGCGACAGCAGGTCTGCAAAGCGCTCGCCATCATGGTCGAACCGTTGCGCGAATTCCGATTGGTCGTTGCTGGTCAGCAGAATGCCGATAGAGCGCGCCATATTCCTTTTCCCCTTTGCATGCGGTTTGACTGGTTTTTGTGTGCATATGACACTTGTAAATATACTTAACATGTGTTCTATTTTCCCGCAATGGTCAAGCGAGGGAGGATGCGATGACAGTCTGGACGCCTTTGGATGATGGCCGTGCCGATCTTTCCAGCCATGACACGTTCGAGCAGGGGGCGCCGCACAACACCTTTGCCCGGCTGCGAAGGGAAGATCCGCTGGCCTGGTGCGATTATGCCGGTGGCAAGGGTTTCTGGTCGGTGACCCGCCATGCCGACATCATGGAGCTTAACCGCGACAACAAGCTGTTGAGTTCGGCGCGCGGCATCCGGATGGAAGACCAGACCTATGAGGAATATCTGGCCCGCCGGACCTTTCAGGAGACCGATCCGCCGGAACATACGCGGGTGCGCACTCTGGTGGCCAAGGCCTTTTCGAGGCCGGTGATTGCGCTTTTCGAAGAGCAGATCCGCAGGCTCTGCGACGAAATCCTCGACCAGACGCTTGAGACCCGCGAGTTCGATGCGGTGAAGACCATTGCCCGGCAATTGCCGATGCGGATGCTTGGCCAGATCATCGGCACGCCGGACGAGGATCTCGACTGGCTGGTGGAGCGCGGCGATGCGCTGATTGCCAATACCGACCCGGAATTCACCGAGCACGTGCTCGACAAGACCGATACGGATGCCTACCGGCTGATGCCGTTCCGCTCGCCCGCCGGAGCCGATCTTTTCGATTATGCCAAGCGGCTGATGGAAGACAAGCGGCGGCGGGGTGATGACAGCGGCATTCTCAGCCTGATCACCAGGCCGGATGCGGAAGGCAACGTGATTTCGGAAACCGAGTTCCGCAATTTCTTCTGCCTGCTGGTGGCCGCCGGCAATGACACGACCCGCTATTCGATTGCCGCAGGCCTGCATGCGCTGGCCAACCAGCCGGGACTGCTTGCCGATCTCAAGTCCGGCGATGCCGCAATCTGGGAGACCATGCCCGACGAGGTGATCCGCTGGGCCTCGCCCGCCATGTATTTCCGCCGCACCGCGACCCGGGATTTCGACATGCATGGCAAGACGGTGCGCGAAGGCGACAAGGTGCTGTTCTGGTTCGTCTCCGGCAACCGCGATGAAACGGCCTTCGATGCTCCGATGACCGTCGATTTTCGCCGCACCCCCAACCGGCATCTGTCCTTCGGCCAGGGGGGCGCGCATGTCTGCCTCGGCATGTGGCTGGCGCGGCTTGAAGTGCGGCTGCTGTTCCAGGAACTCGCGAAACGCATAAAGTCGATCGAGCAGATTGCGCCGCATGCCTTCCTGCGCTCAAACATCGTCGGCGGCATCAAGTCGCTGCCGGTCCGCATCAGCCTGCAATAGGAATTCCCGTCTGCCGTTCTGGGAGGAACATTGATGACCAACGAGCGCCTCCGGGTGTTGTTCTGTGACCACTTGAACCTTGCGCGCGGCAAGTATCTGCCGCTGAAAAAGGCATCGGGCGGGGCGACCCGCATCTGCCAGGGCACCTTTGGCGTGACCTATGACAAGGACCTGATCCCGGCTCCGGGATCAAAGGTTCTGGAAGGCCTGCCGGATGTGGAAATCCGCTATCGCGCCGAAGATATCCGCGACAGCTGGTATCCCGATACCAAGGTGGTGGTCGGCGACCTCCACGAAGACGGCAAGCCCTTCGGGGCCTGTGGCCGCCAGGCGCTGAAACGGGCGATTGCCGACTGGCAGGCGCTGGGCTTTGACCCGATGGTCGGGCTGGAGCTGGAATGCTTCGCCTTCCAGCAGCGGGAAGACGGTTCGCTCGTGCCCTACGAGACGCCGAAGGCCTATGTCTATTCGACCGGCCCCTTCGCCGATCCCGCAGGCTTTACCGAAGCGGTCTGGGACCGGGCGAGCGAACTCGGGTTTGCCATCGATTCCGCCACATCAGAATTCGACACGCCGCAGTTCGAGTTCACCCTGACCTTCGATCATGCGCTGAAGGCGGTGGACGACATCTTCCTGTTCCGCCAGCTGGCGCGGGAAGTGGCGCTGGAGCATGGCATCGTGCTGACCTTCCTGCCGAAGCCGATCCTGTCGAAGGGCGGCAGCGGGCTGCATGTCAATTTCTCCTTCCGCGACCGCGACGGCAACAATGCGGTGGGCGAGCCCGACCGGCTGAGCCCGGTTGCCGAGGGCTGCATTGCCGGGCTGATGCACCATCATCAGGCGATGGCGGCGCTGGTCGCTCCGACCGTCAACTCCTATCAGCGGCTGAAACCCGCAGCACTCAGCGGCTACTGGCGCAACTGGGGTGGAGACCATCGCGGTGTTACCACCCGCATTTCGGCAGAGCGCGGCCCGAAGGCCCGCATCGAACACCGGATGGGCGATGGCGCGGCCAATCCCTATACTCTGGTGGCAACCGTGCTGCAGGCCGCCCGCCTCGGCTATGTCGACAAATATCCCCTGCCGCCAGCGGAGACCGGCGACTGTTTCGAAGCCATCGATGCAAAGGACGGGGTGCCGGACAATCTGGGCGGGGCGCTGGATGCGCTGGAGGCGGACATGCCGCTGATGGACGCGGTCGGGCGTCTGCTTTGCGAAAACCACATCTTCATCAAGCGCGACGAGATCACCAAGGCGGCGGAGCTCGAAGGCGAGGCGCTGCGCGATTTCTATCTTCCCTATATCTGACACGGCTGAAAGAGGATCGTTACATGTCTGAAATCACCTGGATCCTGCATGACGGAACCCGGATCACCGCCGAAGTTGCCGATGGCAACAACCTGATGAATGCCGCCGCCCAGCACAATGTGCCGGGGATCATCGGCGAATGCGGGGGGTGCCTCTCCTGCGCGACCTGCCATGTCTATGTCGATCCCGCATGGACGGAGAAGGCCGGTGCGCCGGATGCAACCGAGGATGCGATCCTCGACGCCACCGATGCGCCGCGCAAGGCCGAAAGCCGGCTCAGTTGCCAGATCATCGCCTCCGCCGAGCTGAATGGTCTGGTGCTCCACGTTCCGGCGTGAATTGATGCGCGTCAAATTATCGATTATCGAGAGCCGGTCCGCTGCGGGGCCGGCTCTTTTCGCGTGTCCGGCCTGCGGGTTTTCCCGTGCTGGTGACTGAAATTCCAAGGGTTTCAAAAAAATCCGGTGCGCCGAATATATTAATTGACAGTTCAGTCAAAATTCCTTCAATCTAGGCTTACGGGAGTTTGCGAAAGGTCTGCCGGGTCGCTTCGCGCGCTCATCGGCGCGGGCATGGGTCTGAAACCGGGGCCGGTTGGTGCGCCATGGCGTGCCCGGTCAGGTTCGCCCCATCCGCTGTTCTGTCGGTACGATGCTGACGGGCGGGCTTGACCGCTACATTTTCTCCCGTCGTTTTTGCTGGTAGAAGGAGCCTTGTCATGGGCCATAATCATACGATCCACCCCGCGTCCCCCCTGCTGAATGAATGCAAGCCGTCTTTGCCTGCACGTTATTACTATGACGAGGATCGCTACCAGCAGGAACTGAAGCATGTCTGGGCGAAGAACTGGGTCTATGTCGGTCGCAACAACGACCTGCCGCCGAGCACGGTGCGCAAGATTTCGGTGGCGGGCCAGAACCTGATGCTGATCAAGGACCGCGACGGCGCGGTCACGGGCTTTTACAACACCTGCCGCCACCGTGGCGCAGAAATGTGCTCGGAGCCTGAAAAGACCCTGAAATCCAAGCTGATCAGCTGCCCCTACCACCAGTGGAGCTATGCGCTGACTGGCGAACTGGTCCGCACCCCCTTCGTCTCCGTCACCGACGACTTCAAGAAGGAAGAGCATGGCCTGCTGAAGGTGCATGTGCGCGACTGGAACGGTTTCCTCTATGTCTGCGTCGACCCGGATGCGCCCGACTTCAACAAGGTTCCCGACCTCGGTGCCGGCTATCTCGACAACTGGCCGATGAAGGACCTGGTGACGGGCCACACCTTCACCAAGGTGATGAACTGCAACTGGAAGGTCTTCTGGGAAAACTACAATGAATGCCTGCATTGCCCGGGCATCCATCCGGAGCTGTCGCAGATGGTGCCGATCTACAGCCAGGGCTACATGGCTGCCAACGAAGCCCCGGGCTGGACGCCGGAACAGGGCATGGGCACGCCGCTGAAGGATGGTGCTGCAACCTGGTCGATGAATGGCGAACTCTGCGGCCCTGTATTCCCCGGTCTGACCGACAAGGAACGCGATGCAGGCCTGCATTTTGTCACCATGCTGCCGACGATGTTCGTCGTTGCCCATCCGGATTATGTCCGCGCCGTGTCGCTGAAGCCCATCAGCCCCGAGCAGACCGAACTGTGCGCGGAATGGCTGTTCCTGCCCGAGGTTCTGAACCAGCCGGGTTTCGACATTCACAATGTCGTCGATTTCGCCACGATGGTGCTGAAGCAGGATGGCGACGCCGCCGAGATGAACCAGCGCGGCCTGCGCAATGCCGCCTTCACCGGTGGCACGCTGATGCCGCAGGAATTCGACGTTTACCGCTTCCAGCAATGGGTCTTGAAGCAACTGGCGTAATCCCTGGGAGGGGGCGCTACAAAGGGGAGGATACCAAGATGACAGGCCTGACAAGACGAACGGTTCTACAGGCAGGCGTCGCCGCACTGGCGGCGCCGGTGTTCCTGCGCAGCGCACGGGCCGCAGAGCGGACGGTGAATGTGTTCAATTGGGCAGACTATATCGGCGAGACCGTGGTGGCTGATTTCGAGGCGGCCTCGGGAATCAAGGTTGTTTATGACAGCTACGATTCCGCCGAAGCTGCCGAAGCCAAGTTGATGGCCGGCAGCAGCGGCTACGATCTGGTGGTAACGGCGTCGCGCAACCTGCCGCGTTTTGCCCGGGCGGGCATCATGAAGCCGCTGGACAGGTCCAAGCTGACGAATTGGGGTCACCTCGACGAGACGCTGCTCGCGATCCTGGCCAAGCTCGATCCCGACAATGCCCATGCGGTGCCCTACATGTGGGGCACGACAGGTGTAACCTATAACACCACTCTGGTGGACAAGAACGCACCCGGAGCGCCGTATAACTCCTTCGACATGCTGTTCAAGCCGGAAATCGCCGAAAAGCTTCAGGGGTGCGGCATCAACATGATCGACAGCCCCGGCACGATCATACCGATGGTGCTTGCCTATCTCGGCAAGGATCCGCTGTCGGAAGACCCGAAGGATCTCGAAGCGGTCGTCGACGCTTTCATGAAGGTGCGCAAGGATATCCGTTCCTTCGACAACAACCAGTATACGGCGCAGCTTGCCACCCAGGAAATCTGTGTCTCCACCAACTGGGCAGGCGACTATGCCAGCGCCAGCCTGCGCGCCAAGGAGGCGGGCCTCGACGTCAAGCTGCGCTATGTTGTGCCGGATTCGGGCGGAACCCTGTGGCTCGATGCCTTCATCATCCCGACAGATGCGCCGAATGTCGAGGAAGCCCACACGTTCCTCAATTATATGCTGCAGCCCGAAGTCATCGCCAAATGCACCGACTACACGGCCTATGCGAATGCGAACAAAGATGCCAAGTCGTTGATCAAGAAGGAAATTTTGCAGAATACCGCAGTCTATCCCGATGCCGAGGTCATGAAGAGGGTGTGGTTGCCAAAGGATGTATCACCAGAATATGATTCCCTTCGCACCCGCGCCTGGGCCAAGATCATGACCGGGTCCTGATGTCGGTGGACTTGTCCGGTCTGCCTGGCACAAAACGGCCAGACCGGACGCAGTGCTGAAAACGCCATCCCGGCCAAGCATCCGCAGAGATGCTGCGGGATGGAAGACTGCAAAGTAGGGAACAAAAACCAGGAGGTTTGGCATGATCACGATGACCCGGCGCACGGCGCTGACCCTGATCGGGGCAACGGCGCTCAGTGCCCCCTTCGTCCGGCGCGCCCGCGCCGACGACAAGGCGCTGAACGTCTATAACTGGGCCGATTATATCGGCGAAACCACCATTCAGGATTTTCAGCAGGAGACCGGCATAACGGTGTCCTACGACACCTACAGTTCGGCTGAAGAAATGCAGGCCAAGATGCTGGCGGGCAAATCGGGATATGATGTCGCCGTGCATGCCGGCCTGTCGCTGCCAACCTTCATCCAGGCAGGCGTTTACGAGAAACTCGACCGCACCAAACTGCCAAGCTGGTCCAATCTCGACCCCGACGTCTTGCGGATCGTTTCTTCCTGGGATCCGAACAATGAATATGGCATTCCCTACATGTGGGGCTCGGTCGGCTTCACCTATAATCTCGACATGGTCAAGCAACGGCTGCCAGACGCCGATCTTGAATCGATGGACACGATCTTCAAGCCAGAAAATGCCGCCAAGCTCAACGATTGCGGCATCTCGGTCCTCGACAGTCCCACCGATATCCTGCTGATGGTGCTGAAATATGTCGGCGTCGATCCGGACAATGCCACCGAAGCGGACTATGAAAAGGCGGCACAGGTGTTCAAGCCGATCCGCAAATATATCCGTACCTTCGACAACACCAATTACCTGAACGCGATCCCCAACAAGGAACTCTGCGCGATCAACAACTGGTCGGGTGACTATTCGACCGCCAGCAACCGCGCCAAGGATGCCGGCATCGACATCAAGCTCGGCTACTTTGTTCCAAAGACCGGCGCACCGGCCTGGGCCGACTGCATGTGCATCCCCACGGACGCACCGAACAAGGAAAGCGCCTACAAGTTCCTCGAATACATGCTGCAGCCGGAAGTCGTTGCCAGCTGCAGCAACCTGACGAACTATGCCAATGGCAATCTGGCGTCGAAGGCATTCATCAAACCGGAAATCCTCGCCAATCCAGCCGTCTATCCCGATGCGGCCGTGATGAAGCGGCTGTGGGCGCCGGCACCCTTCACCCCTGAACAGGACCGCGCCATCACCCGCGTCTGGTCCGATGTGAAGGCAGCTTCCTGATCAGCCAAAGGGGCGGACAGCTTGCCTTCGGGTGGGCTGCAACGCCCGCTGTTGCTTTCCGTCCCGGCCCGCAGACACACCCGTCGGCGGGCCGTTTCATACGCGATGCCTCCTTCATTCCGTCGCTTGCAGATCCAGCCTCCGCTGCTGACGTGAGCCTGACACCACCCGAGAAGCAGCAGTTCCGATGACCCGTGATCCCCGTTTCGATATCCTGTTTGAAAGCGTCAGGCTTGGCCCCGTCACGACGCCGAACCGCTTCTATCAGGTGCCGCATTGTACCGGCATGGGCTACAGCATGCCGGCGACGCTGAATGCGATGCGCGAGATCAAGGCCGAGGGCGGCTGGGGGGTCGTCAATACCGAATATTGCTCGATTCATCCCTCTTCCGACGACATGCCGCATCCGTTTGCAAGCCTCTGGGACGAAGGTGATGTCCGAAATCTCTCCGGAATGACAGAGGCCGTGCACCGCCACGGCGCGCTGGCAGGCGTCGAACTCTGGTATGGCGGCATCCGGACCTCCAACCTCGCCTCGCGCTCGGCAGCCCTTGCGCCCACAAGCATGCCGACCTCCTATGCGCCCTGGCAAAGCCAGCGGATGGACAGGGCCGACATCCAGCAGTTTCGCGAATGGCACCTGGCGGCGGCGCGCCGGGCCCGGCAGGCGGATTTCGACATCGTCTATGCCTATGCCGCCCACAGCTACATGCTGGCGCAATTTCTCGATCCGGTGATCAACAACCGGACGGATGAGTATGGTGGCGAGCTTGCCAACCGGTCGCGATTGCTGCGCGAGGTGGTGGAGGACATGCGGGCCGCCATCGGCGACCGTTGCGCCATCGCCATCCGCATCGAGACGCTGAACGATGACGGGCATGGCCGCGACGAGCGCGCCCACCTTCTCGAAACGCTTGCCCCGCTGATCGACCTGTTCGACGTGACGGTGCCGGACTATTCGCAGGAAATGGGCGTTTCCCGCTTCGTCAAGGAAGCCTCGCTGGAAGCCGACATTGCCCATATCCGGGCGGTCACCGGCAAGCCGGTGGTCTCGGTCGGCCGGTTCACCAGCCCGGAGACCATGCTGTCCCAGGTCCGGCGCGGGGTGCTCGATCTGGTCGGTGCTGCCCGTCCGTCGATTGCCGATCCCTTCCTGCCGGAAAAAATCCGCGAAGGCCGCTTCGACGACATCCGCGAATGCATCGGCTGCAATATCTGCTATGCGCAGGATTCGCTTGGCGTTGCCATCCGCTGCACCCAGAACCCTACCATGGGCGAGGAATGGCGGCGCGGCTGGCATCCGGAACATGTTCCGGCGGTTGCCGTGCCGGAGCCGGTGCTGATCATCGGTGCGGGGCCAGCGGGACTTGAGGCCGCGATGGTGCTCGGCAAGGCTGGCGTGCCGGTGATGCTGGCAGAAGCCGACCGCGATCTCGGTGGCCGTGTCACACTGGAATCACGGCTTCCCGGCCTGTCCGAATGGGCGCGGGTGCGCGACTGGCGGGTGGGCCAGCTCGAAAAACTGCCGCATGTCGAGATTTTCCGCGAGAGCCGCATGGGTGTTGCCGATATCCTCGACACCGGCATCGGGCATGTGATGATTGCCACCGGGGCCAGCTGGCGCACCGACGGCCGCGGCCATTCCTTCGCGCGGCCTGTCGACAGTTTCAACGATCCCCGTACCATCTCGCCGGACCACCTGATGCGCGGCGAACGTCCTGCCCGGGGGCCGGTGGTGCTGTTTGACGACGATCACTATTACATGGGCTCCGTGCTGGCGGAAAGGCTGGTGACGGAAGGCTTTTCCGTCACCCTCGTCACACCGCGCGGCGTGGTGGGGTCCTGGGGCGAGAATACCGTCGAACAGGCCCGTTCCCAGACGCGGCTTCTGGAACTCGGCGTCGAGATCATCGTCAACACCACGGTCTGCGCGCTGGGGGACGGGACTGCGGTGCTGCAATGCGTCTATAGTGGCCGCCAACGGGAGTTGCCCTGCGCCGCCTTCGTGCCGGTGACCAGCCGCGAGCCGCAGGATGCACTCTATCACGACCTCAACGGCAAGGGGCTGAAAACGCTGGTCCGCATGGGCGATTGCAAGGCACCCGGCATCATCGCGCAGGCGGTTCTCGATGGCCATCAGCATGCAAGGGCCTTTGGTCGTTTACCAGACGAACTGATAGTCCGGCGGGACCGTGTCATTATCTGATACTTGTTTGCCGAATAGTGTTTCCCACCCGGATGTGGGGTTGTTCAGGAGTTTGTCATGACATTTGCCGACCTGATCGTCGTCAATGCCCGTATTGTCACCATCGACCCCTTCCTGCCGGAAGCCAAGGCAATGGCCGTCAAAGACGGGCGCATCATCGCGCTTGGCGAATGGGCCGATCTCCGGCTGATGGCCAATTCGCAGACCCAGATCGTCGATGCGGCGGGCAATCTGGTGCTGCCGGGCTTTCAGGATACCCATATCCACCTGCTGGAAGGCGGGCAGGCGGACTATTGTTCGGCAGACCTGCTGTCGGTCACCACGGTTGAAGAAATGCAGGCCGCCCTGGCAGACCATGCGGCGGCCAATCCGGGCGAATGGGTGAAAGGGGCGGGCTGGAACAGCGGCTATTTTGGCGCGGCCAATCTCAACCGTCATGTGCTGGATCAGGTCGTGCCGGACCGGCCCTGTTTCACCATGGCGTCGGACGGCCACAATGCCTGCCTGAATACACGGGCCTGTGAGGTTATCGGCCTGATCAAGGGCACCCCTGATCCCGCCAACGGACATTTCGTGCAGGAAGCGGACGGCACCCCATCGGGCCTGCTCTATGAGGATGCGATCTTCTGGGCGCTCGACCGGATGCCGGCGCTCACCGATGCCGATTATCAGCAAGGCGTGCGCCATGGACAGAAACTGGCCAACCGGCACGGCTTTACCGGGGTGCTTGATGCCAGCGTCTATGAACGCCACACACGGGTCTATGCTCAGCTGGAAGAGGCCGGTGAATTGACGGTGCGTGTCTCCGCGACGGCGCGTGTCGATGCGAACGAAGTGCCGGCGCAAGCGCTCGAACGGGTATCGGCCATCCGGGCGGCCCATCAGTCCGACATGTTCAAGGTGCATTCGGCGAAATTCTTCCTCGACGGCGTGTTCGAAAACCGCACCGCCGCGATGATCGAACCCTATGCCGATGCGAAGGGTGGCAATGCGGAGCTGATGTTCAGCCGCGCGCAGATCATGGAATTCTTTCCGCTGTTCGATGCGGCGCGATTCCAGCTGCATATCCATGCCATCGGCGACGAGGCGGTGCGGGCGGGGCTTGACGGCATGGAGGCGGCACGCCGCCAGAATGGTCAGTGGCCCGGTCTTCACCAGATCGCCCATGTCCAGGTCATCGACCCCGCCGATATCCCGCGCTTCTTCGAACTTGGCGTGATGGCGAACCTGCAGCCGCTCTGGGCCCAGGTCGAGCCATCGATTACCGACATGGTGCAGCCGATGATCGGGCCGGAACGCTCGCGTTACATCTATGCCAACCGGTCGCTGATCGATGCCGGGGCAACCTGCGCGTTGTCGAGCGACTGGAGCGTTTCGACACTGAACCCTTTCCAGATCATGGAAACCGCCATCACCCGCCAGCCCCCGGGCGAGCCGCACCATCCGGTGCTGATGCCCGAGCAGCGCATGACGCGCGAGGAGGCGCTGCGCGGCTACACGATCAATGCGGCGCGCGCGGCGTGGAACGCGGAAAAATGCGGCTCGCTCAGCCTCGGCAAATATGCCGATTTCATCATCATCGATCAGGATATCCTCGATTGCGACGTCTATGAGATCGGCAAGACCGAAGTGTTGCTCACGGTGCTTGGCGGTGTCGAGGTCTATCGCCGCGAGGGGTTTGAGTCCTGACCTCGTTTTGACGCATTTGCGGATGGTGTCGCAAACGGGGTTGCGGCACCGCGGGACGGTTTTTTGGAAATGCTCCGGGCAGGAAAACGTTAACCCTTCGCCAAATGTTTGCTGTCAGGCTCGGGCGGGAGCGGGTCCAGAACCGCTGTGATTCGTGCTTGTGGCGGATTGCCGCTCGCTTGCGATTACGGTCCTGGCTCTCCCCGTCCATGTGCCAAAAGCGGCACGAAAAGGGACCCCGTCAAGCCGCCAGGACCTTCACGTTGACCAGCCGAAGTGCCAACCCTTTTATCGTCACCATGGCCGTTCTGTCGGTGACCTACAACGCGATCCTCGCATTCGTGAATGCCCATGGCATCACGATGAATTTCGCCATTGTCGCTGCGAGCGAAATGGGCATCCTGCTGGGATGCCTGCTGTTCGTGCTGAAGCGCGGGCTCTATCGCGAGGATCTGTCGATCCTGCTGTTCATGGGCATTGCGGTGGTGTTCGCGGTCTATATGTCGATCGCCAATGGCACGATCTATATCGACTATTTCCGCAATGTGCTGATCATCTGCCTGTTTGCCATGGCCGGCTCCTGGGTCAACGAGCGGACCGTGGTGCTGGCCTTCTATGTCAGCTGCTTTTTCGTCACCCTGTTTCTGGCCTGCGAGGTGTTCAACCTCGATCTCTATGCCGCGATCTTCAAGCCGGGCCTCTATTTTGAAAAGACGCGCGGGCTGAAACAGGCGACCTACGATTCGCGGGGCTTGTTTGCCAATGCGCTGGGCTTCAAGGGGCGGCTCAGCTTTGGTGTCATTGACCATCGCGCCTCGTCGCTGTTTCTCGAACAGGTGTCGCTGGCGAATTTCTCCGGCATCTCGATGATATACTGCATCTATTTCTGGCCACGGATGACAATCGCGACCCGTTTCATCATGGCGGCGATGATTGCGGCCATCCTGCTCACCACGGCTTCCCGCACCATGCTGATCTTTTCGGGCATTTGCATCTTCGGTTATTTTGTGTTTCCTTACATTCCGAAGTTGTGGAACCTGCTGATGATGCCGCTAATGTTGTTTGGCGGGCTGATGCTGGTGCTGCTCTATCCCGATGCTGAAGGTGACAATATCCAGGGTCGTGTGGTGCTGACCATGCATCATCTGTTTTCAACCGATGTCTTTGCCATGCTCGGCTTCAGCTCGCGGCTGGCGATGCAGTTTGCCGACAGCGGCTATGTCTATATCATCTATGCCAGCACGCTTCCGGGCCTGTTCGTCTTCTGGGCCTTTGTCACGCTCTATCCGGCGGGCGATACGGCCATTGAACGGCGTCTGGGCCATGCGGTTGCCATTTTTCTCGCGCTCAATCTGATGATCGGTGCAACGCCCGTGTTCACCTCGAAGATTGCCGGATTGCTCTGGCTGCTGGTCGGACATGCCCGGTTCTCCCAACGGGGCGGACGCGTGGCCTATACGGGGCCGGTCGCCGCCGCCCTACCATCGCTTGCAGAAGGATCTCTGATTTGAGTTTGAAATGCTTTCGGGGTTTTTGCTGTTTGCCTGCGGCGCTTGCCCTTTCACTGATCCTGTCGGCAGCGCCGATGCGTGCTGCGGAGCCGCTTTGCTATCGGGGCATCAATCTTTCCGGGGCCGAATATGGGGAAAAGGGCGGCACCATCGGCAAGGATTACATCTATCCGAGCGAGGCAACGATTGCCTATTTTGCTGCCAAGGGCATGAATTCCATTCGCCTGCCGATCAAGTGGGAGCGTCTGCAGCCGCTGCTCAACCAGCGCCTGGACGCGGACGAGATGGACCGGCTCCGTGCCAGCGTCCTCAGCATCCGGCGGGCTGGCCTCACCGTCATTCTCGACCCGCATAATTACGGCTATTATGACAAGCAGCAGATTGGCAGTCCCGCGGTGCCGAATTCGGCCTTTGCCGATTTCTGGGCGCGCCTGGCGGTGGAATTTGCGGGCCAGCCGGACATTGTCTTCGGCCTGATGAACGAGCCCTATGATGTGACGGCACCGGCATGGCTTGAAGCGTCCAACCAGGCGATTGCCGCCATCCGCGCGGTCAAGGCCAACAATCTCATCCTTGTTCCCGGCACGATCTGGACGGGTGCGCATAGCTGGGAAAAGGACATTGCCGGTGGATCGAATGCGACGGTCATGCTGGGGATCAGGGACAGCGGCAACAATTTCGCCTATGAGTTTCACCAATACCTCGACAGCAACTATTCGGGAACGCATTCTGCTTGTGATCGTAACGAGGATGCACGGCAGGCCCTCGTCAAAGTTTCGGCCTGGCTGCGCAAGAATGGCAAGCGCGGCTATCTCGGCGAATTCGGCGGGTCGAAGCAGCAGGCCTGCATCACGGGTCTTTCCGCCCTGACCGAAACCGTGGCCGAAGACAGCGATGTCTGGATCGGCTGGGCCTATTGGGCGGCGGGGGAATGGTGGCCGGAAGACGAAGCCCTGAACATCCAGCCGCGCAAGGGGCAGGACCGCCCGCAGCTTGCCGCCCTGCTGCCCGCGCTTCAAGCCGGGCCCGCAGACCCCAGCCGGTGTCGAGCACCCTGAAAATACGTGCGTTTTTGAGACGGCCCACGCCGGCTTCAAGGATGCCTTAACCAAAACTGTGTAGCAATTGGCAGCATAGCCAGCGGGAAGCAGCCGAAAACTGGTGTCAATACACCTTTCAGGGTGCCATGCACTCCTGCCCGGGATGTTTGGCAAGAGGCCGGCCGCAACGAGTGACGTGATGACAGGCAATGAACAGGGCGCTGCCCCCGATGGACCAGAAGGCGAGACAGGCCGCCCCGCGCGGCGGGGTCCGGTGATCCGCACCTCGGATTTCGTCGCGCCAGCCAGGGCTGCACCTGCGGCCAGGGCCGTAGCGGAAACCTCGCCTGATCCGGTGGAACAGCCCCTGGCGTCGGAGCCTGCGGTCCCGAACCGGCTGTCCCGGCTTGCCCCCGACAGTGCCAATCCCCGCATCTTTCCCCGCCGGATGCCTCCAGAGCCCGAGGTGGAGGTGTCGGCACCGCCAACCGTTGAGCCACCCGCCCGCCCAAAGCCTGCCGAGGCGGCGGCACGTCCGCCAGGGGACGCCAGTGCCCCGGTGCTGGATGCGGCCATGGTGCTGCAATCGGCCTGGACCTATCGCAAGACCGTCGCGGTTCTGGTGATCGGCATGGCCATCCTTGGCGGTCTGGCCTCGCCGCTGTTGCCCCGCAAATTTACCGCCTCCACCACGCTCTATTTCGACCCGCAGCAGGTGAAGCTGACGGATGGCGGGCAATCCGCCTCGCCGCTGTCGCAGGAGGCCCTGCTGGCGGTGATCGACAGCCAGTCGCAAATCCTTGTGTCCCGGCGGGTGCTCAATCGTGTCGCGACCGACCTGAAGCTTGCCGATGACCGGGAATTCGGCGGACCGCCGGTGGCGGTCGGGGCCAAATTGTCGAAGGCGGTCACGGTCGAGCGGCAGGAAAACACCTATGTGGTCAATCTCTCGGTGAAGGCCAAGGATGCCGACAAGGCTGCCGCGATTGCCAATGGCATTGTCTCGGCCTTTACGGTCGAGCAGGAAACCACGGTCAACGGGGCCTATGACACCGCCAACACCACGCTGGGCGGACGGCTGGGGGCGCTTGGCGAAGAATTGCGCAAATCCGAGCAGGCCGTTGCCGACTTCAAGGCGGCAAATGATATCGATGCCACCGTCGTGACCGACCCGGCCACCGGCAATCGCAGCAAGGCGCTCGAAGCGCTGGTGCTGGCAGCCCAGAGCAAGACCATTGCGGCCAAGGCCGCCTATGACGCGATTGCCAAATTCCAGGTCGCCGATCTCGCCAATGGAACGACGCCTGCCTCGGGCGCGTCGTCTGCCCTTTTGCAACTCCAGCAGCAATATGCAACGGCTGCCTCCAATGTCAGCAGTCTGGAGACGAAGCTCGGGGCGCGGCATCCGCAACTGGTCGCCGCCCGGGCAACGCTGGAAGGGGCCTCGGCTGCCATTCGCCGCGAAATCACCCGGATGATCACCACAGCCGAGGCGGATTATGAACGGGCCCAGACGGAGGAAACGGCGGTTGCCAAGGAACTGTCGGTCCAGAAGGCGCTCGACAACAACCTGTCCGGCCGGCTGATCGAATATCGCGAATTGCAACGCAAGGCGGATGCGGCACGCGAGATTTACGAGACCGTCCTGAAGCGCACCCGTCAGACCAGCGAGGAGCAACGGCTGCTCACGAGCAATATAAGGGTCATCTCTCCTGCCGAACCGCCGCTTGCCGCCGACGGGCCGGGCCGGTCGATCCTGCTGCTCGGCTGCATCTTTGCGGGTCTGGCCTGCGGGCTGATTCTTGGTCTGCTCTATGCTGTCGGACGCCTGCTCTATAGCCGCGCCGTTGCCACGCGCGGGGCCTGACCTTCCGTTTGCACCTGTCGCCTGAGGCGATAAACTGGCTTCAGCGACGGGGAAGTTGGGGGTGGAAATGACAGAAGGCGACGTAAAACTCGACGAGAGCTGGAAGGTGGCCCTGTCGGCGGAATTTGCTAGCCCCTACATGGGAAACCTCCGGGACTTTCTGCGGGCCGAAAAGGCGGCGGGCAAACGGATTTTCCCCAAGGGCAGCGCCATTTTCCGCGCACTCGACCTGACCCCGGTGGACGGGGTCCGGATCGTGATCCTCGGGCAGGACCCCTATCATGGGGCAGGCCAGGCGCATGGGCTGTGCTTCAGCGTCCAGCCGGGCGTGCGCATCCCGCCGTCGCTGGTCAACATCTACAAGGAACTCAACAGCGATCTCGGCATTGACCCGGCGCGGCACGGCTTTCTCGAAAGCTGGGCGCGGCAGGGCGTGCTGTTGCTGAACAGCGTGCTGACGGTAGAGGAGGCCCGCGCCGCCTCCCATCAGGGCAGGGGGTGGGAACGCTTCACCGATGCGGTGATCAAGGTCGTCAATGATCGGGTTGACCATGCGGTGTTCCTGCTCTGGGGCGCCTATGCGCAGAAGAAGGCGGCTTTTGTCGACCAGAGCAGGCATCTGGTGCTGAAATCCGCCCATCCCTCACCGCTGTCGGCCCATGCGGGCTTTCTTGGCTCCAGGCCATTTTCCCAGGCGAATGACTGGCTGGAACGCCACGGACGCGGCAAAATCGACTGGCACCTGCCCGAAAATCCCACGTGATTTGCTGGACGTTCAACCAAAATCCATTTCTGCAAAAGTGATATTGGTTTACGACAGTATCCCTAAATCCATGATTTGCAGGGGTGAACTGGCGCTTTCCGGCGTTCCGGGCCGTGGAATATTTCAGATTTTTTCCGGAATCACGGCTTCAGGGCCTCCGCAAGCGGGTTTGCCTGTGCTACGGCTCTTGCCGCTATTCCCGTGGCCTCTTGCGGCGAGACCCGTGCGTCCTGCCTGTCCGACCTTTTTCCAAACTGGGAGTGAACTATGAGTCATCATCTGAAATTTTTCATCGACGGTGCGTGGGTTGATCCTGTAACGCCCTCGCCGATCGATGTCATCGATCCCTCGACGGAGGAAGTCTACACGCAGATTTCCGGCGGTTCAAAGGCTGATGTGGACCGTGCCGTTGCCGCTGCCAAGAAGGCCTTCGAAACCTTTGCCTTCGTCTCGAAGGAAGAGCGGCTGAAGCTTCTGAAGCGCATTCTCGAAGTCTATAACGAGCGTTATGAAGATATCGCCCAGGCTGTCAGCCAGGAAATGGGCGCGCCGATCACCTTCGCCCGCACCGCGCAGGCCTGGGCCGGCCAGGCCCATATGGAAGCCACCATCAAGGCTTTCGAAGAATTCGAGTTCAGTCACAAGCGCGGCTCGACCATGATCGTCAAGGAGCCGATCGGCGTCTGCGCGCTGATCACCCCGTGGAACTGGCCGCTGAACCAGATCGTCTGCAAGGTGGCCCCGGCGATTGCCGCAGGCTGCACCGTGGTGCTGAAGCCGTCGGAAATCGCGCCGATCTCCGGCATCATCTTTGCCGAAGTGATGGAAGCCGCCGGCACGCCGAAGGGCGTCTTCAACCTGGTCAACGGCACCGGCCCGGATGTCGGCCAGCACATGGCCGGCCATCCCGATGTGGACATGGTCTCCTTCACCGGCTCCACCCGCGCCGGCATCATCGTCGCCAAGACGGCAGCCGATACGGTCAAGCGCGTTGCCCAGGAACTGGGTGGCAAGTCGGCCAACATCATCCTGCCCGACGCCGATCTGGAATCGGCCGTCACCCAGGGCGTGCAGGCCTGCTTCGGCAATACCGGCCAGTCCTGCGACGCGCCGACCCGCATGCTGGTTCCTGCGGACCGTCACGACGAAGCGCTTGCCATCGCCAAGGTTGCTGCCGAAGCGATGTCGGTCGGCGATCCCCGTTCGGAAGAAATCGAACTCGGCCCTGTCGTCAGCGAAATGCAGTATAACAAGATCCAGGGCCTGATCGAAAAGGGCATCAAGGAAGGCGCAACGCTGGTCACCGGCGGTCTTGGCCGTCCCGAAGGCGTCAATCGCGGCTATTTCGTTCGTCCGACCGTGTTCGGCCATGTCACCCCCGACATGACGGTTGCCCGCGAGGAAATCTTCGGACCGGTTCTGTCGGTCATCTCCTACAAGGACGAGGAAGAGGCGATCCATATCGCCAATGACACGGTCTATGGCCTGGCTGCCTATATCCAGTCGCAGGACATCGCCCATGCCCGCAAGGTCGCCCTGCGCATGCGTGCCGGCACGGTCAACCTCAACTACCCCGACTGGGACACCCACGCCCCGTTCGGCGGCTACAAGCAGTCCGGCAACGGCCGCGAATATGCCGACTGGGCCATCCATGACTTCGTCGAAGTCAAGGGCATCGTCGGCTACGGCGAATAAGCCTCACGGATCAAAGGGCGCGGCATTCCGGTGCCGCGCCTTTTTTGTGTATGCTGAAGAGTGCGGATTATCGATTTCAAATCTTTCACCGGCCTGGCGAAACCAGGCTGCCGTTTCAGTTTGAACGGCAGGCTTGAAAGCGGCGGATTTTGTAATACTCTGTATGACAAAATATGGAGGCAATCGTGGCCAAACAAAACCTGTCCGACCCTGTAACCCTTCGGATCCCCGTCGACGTTCTCGCCGATATCGAAGCTATTTGTGAAACAACCGACCGTTCGAGAAGCTGGATCATCGTGCGGGCCTTGAGAACCTATCTGCTGCAGGAAGGCGCCGACATCCTCGCCTATCGCAAGGGCAGGCAGGAAATCGCCAATGGCGATGTCGAGGATTTTGATGTCGTGCTGGCCGATCTGGATCGGATCGCGTCTGAAAAGGTTGCTTGATGCGCGTCATCCTGTCTCGTTCTGCGATCAACTATTTGCGGAAGGAAGCCGAGTACCTCAAAGCCAAAAATCCAAAATGCGGCGGCAAAGTTCACACGTCGCATAAGGGAAGCCCGCAGAAATCTTGAACTGTTCCGGACATGGGGAGCAGGGAATGGCAACTTCCTGTTCCCGGGGCCCGAACATGGGTGACTGGCGATTATCTGCCGGACTACACTTGGAACGGCGACCTGATTGAAATCGTCACGATCCGGGCTGGCCAAATGAAGCCGCCAGCCCTGAGCATTGAGCCCGACGACGACCCTGATCCGGAACCATTAGCCTGCCGCGCGCGTAAAAATCCATGTACTGAAATATTTTCCGCCCGCGCATTGCGTGGCCGCTCCAATCCGTTAGCTTGTTGCCTGATACGTGATTTGCCGAGACGTCTTTCCTCATTTCCTTTGTCGCGAAATCCCTTCCATGAGCCATTCAGAACAGCAGCAATATCGTCTGGGCGCTTTCTATGTCGCGCTGTCGGCGCTTGCATGGTCGATGTCGGGGCTGTTCATCCGCTCGATCACCACCGAACTCACGACGCTGATCTGCCTGCGCGGCCTGATTTCGGGCACGGCGATCTTTTCCTTCTTCTTTCTGGTGGAACGGGGGCGCGGCTTTGCTATCCTCAGGTCGATGGGCTGGCCCTTCGTGCAGATCACGTTTTTTTCCGCCGCCAGCATGATGTGCGGGCTCGGCGCGATGCGCTTTGCCTCGGTTGCCGATGCGATGGTGATCTATGCCACGGTGCCCTTCCTGACGGCGGGGGTGGCCTTCCTGATGATCCGCGAAATTCCGAGCCGCTCGACCCTCATCGCCGCCGCCGTGGCCATTGCAGGCGTGCTGGTCATGATGTCGGACCGTTCCGGCGGGGCGGCGAGCCTGTTCGGCAAGTTCCTCGCCTTCATGATGGCCGTGACCGTGGCCTTCATGGCAACGATCATGCGCCAGCACAAGGCGATGCCGATGCTGCCCGCGATGGCGGCCTCCGCCTGGCTCTGCTCGCTGGCGACCTTCTGGTTTGCAAGCCCTCTTTCGGTCACCGCTCATAATCTCGGGCTGATTGCCGCCTTTGCCGTGGTGCAGAATGCGCTGGGGCTGATCCTCTATACCTATGGCAGCCACCGCGTCCCGGCGGCGGATGCCAGCCTGCTGGTCTCGCTGGAAGTGCCGCTGACGCCGCTCTGGGTCTGGCTTTTCCTCAACGAGACGCCAACCATCGCCACCATTGTCGGCGGATCGGTGGTGGCGCTGGCGCTCTTCGGCCATATCCTGGTCGAGATGCGGCGCACCCGGGAAACACCCGCCCTGCCTGTCTGAACGGATCTTTCATGATGAAGCCAAATATCCTGCTTGTCACTGCCGACCAGTGGCGCGGCGACAGCCTTTCTGCGGTCGGCCATCCAGTGGTGAAAACGCCGCATGTGGATGCTCTTGCCCGCGAGGGCGTGCTGTTTGCCCGCCACTATGCGTCGGCTGCCCCCTGTTCTCCCGCAAGGGCCGGGCTTTATACCGGGCTCTACCAGATGAACCACCGGGTCTGCCGCAATGGCACGCCGCTCGACCGGCGGTTTGACAATCTGGCGCTTGCCGGGCGGCGGGCGGGCTATGATCCGACCCTGTTCGGCTATACCGACACTGCCCCGGACCCGCGCGGTCTCGATCCCGCCGATCCGCACCTGACCAGCTATGAAGGCGTTCTTCCGGGCTTCACCGTACGGCAATTGTTGCCGGAGCATGAAAAGCCGTGGCTCTCCTGGCTGCGCGCGCGCGGCAACACGCATGCGCAAAACCGCGACGTGCACCTGCCGCTCGGCGTGCCTGCGGGGGAACTCTCCCGCGAGCCACCGCCCTATGCAAGCGAGGAAACCCAGTCGGCCTTTCTCGCGGGTGAACTGATCCGCTGGATGGACGAGCAGGAGGCGCCGTGGTTTGCCCATCTCTCCTTCCTGCGCCCCCATCCGCCCTTCGTGGTGCCGGAGCCCTATAATCGCCTTTACCCGCCACAACCGCCGGAAGCCTTCCATCGGGCAAAGGACCGGGCAGCGGAAATGGCGCTGCATCCGTTTGTGGCCTATGATCTCCAGCGCCAGCGCCAGGCGCATTTCGTCTATGGCGCGTCGGGTGCGGTGGCAGACTGGTCGGCGGAGGATATTGCCCTGATCCGGGCGATCTATCACGGCATGATCACCGAAACGGATGCCCAGCTTGGCCGCATCTTCGAGGCGCTGAAGCAACGCGGGCTCTGGGACAACACCATCATTATCTTCACCTCCGACCACGCGGAAATGGCGGGCGACCACTGGTCCTTTGGCAAGGGGGGCTTTTTCGATGGCAGCTATCACATTCCGCTCGTCATCCGCGATCCCCGTCACCCCGAGGGCCATGGCGGGCGCATCGACCACTTCACCTCCGCCGCCGATATTTTCCCGACGCTGAGCGAAGCATGGGCTGTGGCCCCGCGTAACGGGCTTGACGGAGCCTCGCTTCAGCCGTTCCTGCGGGGCGACACGCCCGACCGCTGGCGCGAGGCGATCTTCTGGGAATTCGATTTCCGCGATGTGGCCGGAGGAGCCCAGGAGCGGCATTTCGGGCTGGCGTCCCGCGCCTGCAATCTCGCCGTCCTGCGTGATGCCGCATTCAAATATGTGCATTTCAATGGTTTGCCGCCCCTGCTGTTCGATCTCGCCAAGGACCCTTCGGAAACGGTCGATGTCGCGGAGGATCCGGCCTATCTGCCCGTCCGCCTCGCCTGCGCGGAGAAATTGCTGTCGCTGCGTGCCTGCCATCTCGACCAGACGCTCGCCCTGACCACGCTGACGGCGGATGGCCCCAGATCCGCCTCCATCGGAGCGTGAGGCATCGCAAGGCCGGAATTTTCACATATCGGCTGATCGGCATTATCTCATCACATTTTTTGGGGATAGTGTTGTCCGACGAAGCGAACGGCAGGATGGCATGATGGCGATTGACGAAGAGACGGTGGACGGGCTGGGGGAGCAACAGGGGCAAAACCGGTCATCCCCCTCCAGCCAGCGCCTGTCTGTCGCGCTTCAGGCGCTTGGTGCCGACGAATCACGCTCACGCATTTCGATCCGCGATCTGTTTGCAGCGCTGGGGGATCGCGCCATTGGTGCGCTGATGCTGGTTTTCGCGCTGCCGAACATTTTTCCAACGCCGCCCGGCACTTCCGCGATACTCGGCGCACCGCTGGTTTTCCTGACGGCGCAGCTTACGCTTGGCATGTCACCCTGGTTGCCGGGGATCATTGCCAACCGGTCGATGGCGCGGGAGGATTTCGCAAAAGTCGCCGCGCGCATCACGCCATGGCTAGCCCGCGCCGAGCGCCTGCTGAAACCCCGCCTGACATGGCTGGTCCTGCCACCTGTGGAATATGTGATCGGCTTGCTGTCGTTGCTGCTGGCGATCGTGCTGGCCTTGCCGGTGCCGCTTGGCAACATGCTGCCGGCGCTGGCGATCTGCTTCTTTTCCTTCGCCATCCTTGAGCGGGACGGGGTGTGCATGCTGCTTGGCATGGTGATGGCAGGTGTATCCACGCTTGTTGTGGGCGGCGTGGCCTATGCGCTGCTGAAGGCATTGATCTTCCTGATTTCCTCTGTTCTGATATAGGGGTGGCTGATTTAACCCGGCATGGCGGCATTTGCCGTGCCGAAGGCACCGGTTGGTCCGCGCCGATATTTTTTCCGTTTTCCGCGCGAAGCTTTGTGGTGAGCGCGAACAGGTCCTGGGGAGGCGACATGCTGAAGGGAATTTCACCGCTGCTGGATGCGGATCTGCTGCATGCCCTGCGGGCCATGGGGCATGGCGATGTCATCACCATCGTCGATACGAATTTTCCCGCCGATGCCTTTGCCCGCTCGACGGTGCTGGGCAGGCCGCTGAAGATCGGCTGTTCCACCGCCGCCGAGGCGGTGTCGGCAATCCTCGCCCTGATGCCGCTCGACACCTTTGTCGAGGATGCGGCGGTGCGGATGGAGGTGGTGGGGGCACCGGACGAGGTTCCCGAGGTTCAGCGGGAGGTGCAGGCCGCGATCAATCAGGCGGCCGGGCAGGCCTGGCCGCTCGTCAGCCTCGAACGCTATGCCTTCTATGCCAAGGCGCGATCCTCCTACTGCATCGTGCAGACGGGCGAGCGACGGTTCTATGGCTGTGCGGCCTTTACCATGGGCGTGTTGCCGCCGGACGCCTGAGGCTTTTTGACGGGCGTATCTGACTGGCCGGAGGGGAGCGCCATCTGATGTTGATTGCCGCATTGCAGATGGAACCGGTGCCCGGGGATTTCGCCGCAAATATTGGCAAGATCGAGCAGGCCGCCCGCAACGCAGCGGCCATGGGCGCAGGCCTGCTGGTGGCACCGGAACTGGCGGTGTCCGGCTATGCGCTGGGGCCATTGTTCAGGACGCTTGCCGAGCCGCTGGATGGCCCTGCCGTCATAAGGCTCAAGGCGATTGCGGCTGAATGCGGCCTTGCCATCGTCGCCGGGTTTCCCGAGCGGGCCGGCCCGGACATCTACAATTCCGCCGTGTTGGTGCAGCCGGATGGAACCGTCCATTGCTACCGGAAATGCCATCTCTATGGTCCCGCCGAGCGGGCAACTTTTTCGGTCTCCCACGATCCACCCGACCTTGTCAGTCTCGGCTCGCTGAAGCTTGGCATGCTGATCTGCTATGACGTAGAATTTCCGGAAATGGTGCGTGGACTCGCGCTGTCCGGCGCGCAATTGATCGTGGTGCCGACCGCACTGCCGGCCGGACCTTCCGCCCGGCTGGTGTCAAACCTGATTGTCCCGGCGCGGGCGATGGAAAACCAGCTGTTCATTGCCTATGCCGACCTTTGCGGCGCGGAGAATGGCTGCGCCTATGAGGGGCGCTCGGTGATTGCCGCACCGGATGGGGAATATCTGGCCCGCGCCGGGCTGGAGGAAACCCTGCTGTTTGCCCGGATCAATCCGGCAGCCTATGTGGTCACCGAGGCGGAAACGCCCTATCTGGCCGACCGGCGACCGGAGATTTACGCCCGCTTTCGCCGTTGAACGGCCCCGTCGGGGGTGAACGAATGGTTCAAACTCTGCCTGGCCGCCCTGTCCTGCCTCAGGCGACTTCGCCGAAATAGCGCAGCAGTTCCGCCACCCGGCCGGCGCGTTCGGTTGCAAAGGGGCCACTTTCGGCGGCGACGCCTGCACAGGCATATTCGATGAGCGCGGCAAGGGCGACGGGATCAGGTCCGCTCCGGTTGATGAGCGCCGGGGCGCGGATCAGATGATCGGCCGGATCGTCTTTCGTGCTGGCGGGAGAATGGGTCACCATCAGCACCGTATGACCGGCCTCCCTGGCGGCCTTGGACAGCCGCTGCAGCCGGGGCGAGGAATGGGGATCATCGACAATAATCAGCAGACAATCGGTGCGCCTGCTGCCGAGCAATTCCAGATAGGTGCCATCGCCGCCGCTGAGGTGCCGCACGCCGTCCCGGGTTTCGGCCAGGCGACCGGCAAAATAGGCCGACATTGGCAGGGTCTGTCCAAGTGACGTCAGAAATACTTCCGAGGCCCGCGACAGAAGCATGACGATGGTGCGCCAGTCCGGCTGCAGGGTCAGCGCCTGCACCTGATAGAGCGCCTCGACCTGATGGCGCACGGGATCATGGCCATTGGCGGTTTCGGCGGAATGGGCACCATAGGAGCGCTCGGCCGCGCTGCCATTGGCCGTTGTCGGCATGATCGGGTGCGGCTGATGGGCGAAAGTGTCGATATTCAGCGCCCGCAGAAACCGCCCGACGGTCATCGGGCTCAGATCCAGCTTGTCGGCGACGCTTGCGGCCGTCTCGAACGATATGTCGCCGGGATGTTCCAGATAATATTTGGCAAGGCGGCGTTCAGCCGGGGTGCCATTTTTCAGGCTCTGGTTGAATCTCTCAAAAAGCGTATCTAGCAAAACACAAAGCCCCCGTATTCTGTTGCCCGTTTTGGCCCCGGGCGCAGCCACGAATTCGGTCTGTCATAGCAAACTATAAAACCGTAACTCCTTAAGCGTAAGTTTATATTAGAAAGTTCTGCCCTGACAAGGGTATGCCGGGGCAATTAAATGTGATTTTACAAAATAATTCTATTTAATTGCAATTTTTCGGCGACATTTTCGATCATCAGGCGCGAAAAACGCCGAAACTGAGAAAATATTCTTTATTGGGGCGTTTGCTCGATATTTTCCGCAACAAGCGGGGCGGCAATTGCGCTGGTCTTCTCGGGTGACTTGCAGATATCGGCGAGAATGCAGAGCCCGCATTCGGGCTTGCGTGCCTTGCAGCAATAGCGACCGTGCAGGATCAGCCAATGATGGGCATGGAAAAGGTAGTTTTCCGGAATGACGGCCATCAGGACTGCCTCCACCGCGTCGGGTGTCTTTCCCGGTGCAAGGCCGATCCGGTTGGCAATCCGGAACACATGGGTATCGACGGCCATGGTCGGGATGCCGAAGGCCATGGACATCACCACATTTGCGGTCTTGCGGCCGACGCCGGGCAGCGTCATCAGCGCGTCCCGGCTTTCGGGCACGTCGCCGCCATGGTGGTCGATCAGCATCTGGCTGAGCGCCATGACATTCTTCGCCTTGTTGCGATAGAGGCCGATGGTCCTGATATGCGAGACCAACTCGGCCTCGCCAAGCGCGATCATCTTTTCCGGTGTATCCGCCCGCTGGAACAGCGCCCGTGTCGCCTTGTTGACGCCGATATCGGTGGCCTGGGCAGACAGGGCAACGGCCACCAGCAATGTATAGGCATTGACATGGTCGAGTTCGCCCTTCGGCTCAGGCCGCTGGATCTGGAAGCGCCGGAAGATCTCGGCAATCTCCTCCACGCTATAGGCGGTGCGCCGGGGCATGTCCTTGCCGGGCTGATGGCGTCCGGGTGGCGCGTTTGACTTTTTGGCAATTTGCGTGCTGGATTTCGGCTTCGGTGTCTTCATACCTGATCTATAGCGAGTGGTGATGGCGGAAATCAACGGTGACGGGGTCTGCGATGACGGCATCAATGACAGGCCGGTCTTTGCGGCGGAACTGGTCCCCTACCGGTCGCTCGGACGCCGGGGCTGGCGGGTGCTGATGCTGTTGACCGGCCTGCTCTCCACCCTGCATGCCGGGCTGTTCCTGACCACCGGTGCCTGGCCGGTGGCGCTGTTTTTCGGTCTGGATTTTGCGCTGCTCTACGGTGCCTTCTACCTGAATTACCGCTCTGGCCTGACGCGCGAGGAGGTGATGCTGTCGCGCACAGCCTTGAAGATCCGCAAATTCGACCCGGCGGGCAGAAGCGTCGACATCGGCTTCAATCCCTTCCGGCTTCGATTCGATGTCAGGCGGCATCAGGAATTCGGCATCGTCTCGATGCTGGTTTCGGGCGAGGGGCGGCGGTCGGATGTCGGGTCTTTTCTCAATCCGGAAGACCGCGAAAGCTTTGCCAGGGCGATGACCGGTGCGCTGGCAACGGTGCGGCGACGGATCTGATGCATGTGCCCGCCCGGCAAGAATCGGGTGGATCGACAGATCAGTCCATGGTGTTGTCGCGGTAACCGGAGTTTTTGCCATGACCATGACTGCAGCGCCTTATACCGACATTACCCCGCAGGGCGAAGAATATGACATTGTCTGCCGGGTCATCGAGTTGCTCAGCGCGGATTATCGCGAGCAGCCGACGCTCGAAGCCATCGCGAGCAGGCTCGGCCTGTCGCCCACCCAGTTGCAGAAGACCTTTACCCGCTGGGCGGGGCTGTCGCCCAAGGCCTTTCTGCAGGCGGTGACACTGGATCATGCCAAACGGCTGCTCGGCGACGAGGGGTTGCCGCTGCTGGAAACCTCGTTCGAGGTGGGATTGTCCGGGCCGGGCCGGCTGCATGATCTCTTCGTCACCCATGAGGCGATGTCCCCCGGCGAATGGAAATCGCGCGGCGAGGGCCTGTTGATCCGCTATGGCTTCCATCCCTCTCCCTTCGGCACGGCGCTGGTGATGGCAACGGACAGAGGCCTGGCAGGGCTTGCCTTTGCCGACGCGGCGGGGGAAGAGGCGTGCTTTCGCGACATGGCCGACCGCTGGCCGAATGCCCGCTATGTCAGGGACCAGCAGGCCACCGCAACGCAGGTGAAGCGGATTTTCGATCCCGCCTGCTGGAACCGGGACGAGCCGCTCCGCGTTGTGCTGATAGGATCAGATTTTCAGGTGCGGGTCTGGGAAAGCCTGCTGAAGATACCGCTCGGCAAGGCTGTCACCTATTCCGATATCGCCGGTGCCATCGGCCAGCCGAAAGCCGCCCGCGCCGTCGGTGCTGCCGTCGGGCGCAATCCGATCTCCTTCGTCGTGCCCTGCCATCGGGCACTGGGCAAGAATGGTGCGCTCACCGGCTATCACTGGGGTCTCACCCGCAAGCGGGCGATGCTCGGCTGGGAGGCGGGGAAAACGGCTGAGGGCTGACGTGCGGAGCCGGAGAGGCGAGGGCCGTGCAGGCAGCTTGACAAGCGGTCGCCCGGCTGGCGATAGTCGGGGACTGGGGCCTCTCCGGGTCATGCTGAGCGGAGAGGATCCAGGTCTTGCTGTTTTCGTTCGCCTGTTCACGCGAACAGACAAGTTTGAGCGGGAAAACCGACTTCCAGACGCAAAACTTCGTTTGCGTGTTTTCCCTGACAAACTCTGGACATCGGGCCGCGCGTCATGCCATGCCCGGGGAGAATGCCGATGGGTCAGGAATTCGGGACGTCAGGACGGAGGCGGCATGGCCATGCCCGGCTTGCGCTTCCCTGTGCGGTGGCTTTTGTCCGGATGGACGATGTGCCATCGACTTCGCGGGGTTTCGGCCTTGCTCCCGCCGGCCGCCATTCCGCGAAAACCTGATATGCGCCGCTGATATTCCTCACCCTTTCGTCCGGCCGATGGCCATTTCATTTTCAAGCATTACAAGGATTGCGTCCCATGAGTTCCAAACTTGACCAACTCCGTGCCATCACCACCGTTGTCGCCGATACCGGCGATATCGAGGCGGTTGCGCGCCTGAAACCGGTGGATTGCACCACCAACCCGACCATCGTCCTCAAGGCTCTCGGCACACCGATGTTTGCCGATGCGGTCAAGGAAGCGATCAACTGGGGCAAGGGCCAGAGCGGATCTGGCGACCAGGTGATCGCTTCGGTTGCCGACCGGCTGGCGATCTCGGTCGGTGCGGCGCTCGCCGGTCTGGTGCCGGGCCGGGTCTCGACGGAAGTCGATGCGGATCTTTCCTTCGATACCCATGCCTCGGTTGAAAAGGGACGTCAGATCATCAAGGCCTATGAGGCGCGCGGCATCGCCCGCGAACGCATCCTCATCAAGCTTGCCTCCAACTGGGAAGGCATCCGCGCTGCCGAAGTGCTGCAGAAGGAAGGGATCGACTGCAATCTGACGCTGCTCTTCTCCAAGGCGCAGGCGATTGCCTGTGCCGATGCCGGTGCCTTCCTGATCTCGCCCTTCGTCGGGCGGATTCTCGACTGGTATGCCAAGTCGACCGGCAAGACCTACACGGCGGAAGATGATCCGGGCGTGGTCTCGGTGCGCTCGATCTACAATTACTACAAGGCGAACGGCATCAAGACCATCGTCATGGGCGCATCCTTCCGCAATGCGGGCGAAATCGAGGCGCTAGCGGGATGTGACCGGCTCACCATCAGCCCGGCGCTGCTGGAGGAACTGTCGAAGGACGAGGGCAAGCTGGAACGCCGCCTGTCTCCTGACAGGTCCGAGGCCGATGCGCCCGTCGCCATGGACGAGAAGACCTTCCGCTGGATGATGAACGAGGATGCGATGGCAACCGAGAAACTGGCGGAAGGCATCCGCCAGTTTGCCAAGGACCTGCATGCGCTGCGCGCCATGGTGGCGAGGGAAATCGCCGCCTGAGCGGCTGACGAGAAAGGCGCTCCGGTCCCCTTTCGGGCCGGGGCGCCCGTCCTGCCTTTACAGGCCCCAGAGACGGCTGGCATTGCCGCTGAACAGCTTGCGCCTTTCTTCGTTGCTCGCGCCGCCAAACAGCGCATGGGTCGCGGCCACCCAGGTCGACAGTGAGCCGCCGAGCGTGCAGACGGGCCAGTCGCTGCCCCAGATCATGCGGTCGAAACCGAAGGCGCCGGTGACCGTCTCGACATAAGGCCGCAGCACCTCCAGATCCCAGCTTCCCGCATCCGCATAGGCGATGATCCCTGATATCTTGACGATGACATTGGGCCGTCTCGCGATGTCGGCGATGCCGCGGGCCCAGGAATCGTGAGCGCCCGAGGCAATGGCGGGCACGCCGCAATGGTCGAGAATGAAGGTGACATCGGGCGCGAGATCGGCAAGGGCAATGGCGCGCGTGATCTGGTGGGGCAGGGTGCAGAGATCGAAGGTCAGGCCGGTGCCGGACAACAGGCGGATATTGTCGCGAAACAGCGGCGTTTCGGACAGGTCGTCGGGCATCACATGCAGAACCCGGCGCAGGCCCCTGACGAAGGGATTGGCGCGGATATGGTCGAGAAATGCAGGAAAATCAGCCTCTTCCGGTCGGCAGGCCGAGATGGCCCCTGCAATCAAAGACTCCGGTCGGCGGGCAAGCGCCTCGATCATCGCGGTCTCGCGCCCGATATCGTGAGGCGCGACATCCACTTCCATATGCAGGCACCGGGAAATGCCGGCCCGGCGGGCTTCGCGTGCATAGGTCTCGTAGAGATGGTCGTGGTTGAGGGCACCCACCGTTTCAAGCCAGGGGTAGCTGAGCTTGGACCGGTCGATCAGATGCAGGTGACAGTCGGTCAGCATCGGCATTCCCTCCGCTTTGGTCAGTCCGGGGTTTCGGCCTGCACCGCAATATATTCACGAAGGAATAGTCTCTTCAAATGGAAATTGAGGTCAGATATCCTCGGAGCGTCCGGCGACGATTTCCGAAATCTGCCTGGCGGCCTCCCGGAGATGGTCGATCACCGTGTCGAAAGACGGGGCGTCGGCATTGATCGGCGAGATATAGGGACAGGTCAGCGCCGCCAGCGCATTGCCGTCGAGGGCGAGGACCGGTGCCGAAATATTGCGCACGCCCGCCGTCTGCAGGCTGTCCATGGTTTCAAACCCGCGCTGGCTAAGGGATTGCAGCCGTTCCTCGAGATCATCCGGGCGGCGTGTGTCGGCCTTCAGCCGTTCCTGTTCGGCCATCATCATCTGGCGCTGGGCTTCGTCGCGGAAGGCGAGCAGGATATGGCCGGAGCCGGTGTTGAACAGGCTGATCGTCGCGCCGACCCGGATCGATATGCCCCAGTAGGTCGGGCTGTCCTGCTGGGCGATGACGACCACCGAGCCCCGGTCATAGATGGCGAGGTGGCAGGATTGCTCGGCACGGTTTGAAAATTCCCGCATCACCGGGGTCGCAAAAGACACGAGCCGGCGCACAGGCGCATGGAAATGGGCAAGCCCGAACAGCTTCAGCGTCAGATAGAACCGGTCGCCGCCCTGGCGCTGCACATAGCCGCGCCTGACCAGCCGGTCGAGCATCCGGTAGAATTCATTCGGGCTCTTGTTCAGACCCTTGGCGATTTCCGCCTGGGTGAGCCCGCCATCCGTATGGGCAAGCAGTTCCAGGATATCGAGCCCCTTGTCGAGGGCGGGGGCGCGGTAGCGGTCGGAATCGTCGTCCTGTGTCACGGAAGCCTGTCCTGTCAGAAGGGATTTTACCGTCATATATGAATGATAGCGAATTGCAACGCAGCGAATTGACAGCTTGACGACTGGCGAATAACTAGTTTACATATGAATTGTTAATCCATATATGAGTCAGGAGAAACGGCGACCCATTGCCTGAGCGCGCAGAAAGCCGCATTTTAGACGGTGTGCATTTTCCTGCAAGGTAATCCCCACGGCCAGGGCATCGTGCCGGACAGGATGGGAAGACGCAACCACGACAGGCGTGACCGGCAGTCGATGAAATTGTCTTTTATTGCGATTAGGGAAGAGGTGTTGCCGTGACTGAAGGGTTTGAGCCGTCGAGTTTGCGCCAATGGTGGCCGAAGCCCGCCCGCCCGCGCCCGGTCGTGATCTTCGGGGCGGGGTCGATTGTCGGTGATGCGCATCTGCCCGCCTATCTCAAGGGCGGCTTTCCCGTCGCCGGGATCTATGATTCTGATCTCGGCAAGGCGGGCGCGCTGGCTGCACGCTTTGGCGTGCGGGCCTTTGCAAGCCAGACGGAAGCGCTTGCGGTGCCAGATGCCATCTTCGATCTTGCCACCCCGCCCGCAGCCCATGCCGCGATCCTCTCCCGCCTGCCGGAGGGATCGCCTGCACTGATCCAGAAGCCGATGGGTTCCGATCTCGCGGCGGCGACCGACATTCTCGGGATCTGCCGTGCCCGGCATTTGAAAGCCGCCGTCAATCTGCAGCTTCGCTTTGCGCCGATGATGCTGGCTCTCAAGGACGCCGTCGAACGGGGTTTGCTCGGCGAGGTGGTGGATTTCGACGCCTGGATCGCGCTCGATACGCCCTGGGGTCTCTGGCCGTTTCTGAAGGGCCTGCCGCGCATCGAGATCGCCATGCACTCGATCCATTATCTGGATTTCATCCGCAGCCTGCTTGGCAATCCGCTGGGTGTCCATGCCAGGACGCTCGGCCATCCCAACCACGCGGTGGCGCAGACCCGCACCTCGGCGATCCTCGATTACGGCGACCGGCTGCGCTGTCAGCTGTCGGTCAATCACGACCATGATTTCGGCCGCAAATACCAGGCCTGCGAGTTCCGCATTTCCGGGACAAGGGGGGCTGCCTACGTCAAGCTCGGCGTCAATCTCGATTATCCCCGGGGCGAGCCGGATGAGCTCTTCATCCGGCCGGCGGGGGGCAGGGACTGGGTCGAGGTCCGGCTGGAAGGGGCATGGTTCCCCGATGCTTTCCTCAACCGCATGGCCAATTTGCAGCGCTTTGCCTGCGGAGAGGACGAGGTGCTGGTCGGCAGCGTCGAGGACGCCTGGTCGACAATGGCGCTGGTCGAAGCCGCCTATGCCTCCAGCGCTGCCCCCGCAACCCCCATCGCAAGCCTGCCGGAGACCTGACATGAGCGACCCTTCCCTGCTGATCCTTGACGCCTCCGACAATATCGCCCTTGCCCGCCGGGATCTCGTGCGCGGTACCGTGGTCACGGTCGATGGCGCGGCCATCACGCTGGAGCGCGATACGCCGACCGGCCACAAGCTGGCGATCCGCGCCATTGCGCCCGGCGAAAAGGTGATCAAGTACCGCACGCCCATCGGTTCGGCCAGGCTGGCGATTGCGCCGGGCGACTACGTCCATATCCACAATCTGAAGAGCGATTACCTGCCCACCTATACGCTTTCGGGCGACAGCAAGAAGGAGGCCTGAACATGATCAACGGTTATCTCCGCCCCGATGGCCGGAAGGGCATTCGCAACATCATCGCCGTCGTCTATCTGGTCGAATGCGCCCATCATGTCAGCCGCGAGATCCAGATCCCGTTTCGCGACCAGGATGTGCATGTCATCGGCTTCCCCGGCTGCTTCCCCAACGATTACTCGCAGCGCATGCTGCAGAAACTTTGCACCCATCCGAATGTGGCGGCAGTGCTGATGGTGTCGCTCGGCTGCGAAGGCTTCAACCGGCACACGCTTTATGAAACTATCGAAAAATCCGGTCGTCCGGTGCGGCTGATCGGCATTCAGGCCGCAGGTGGCACCCGCACCACCATCCGCGAAGGCCGGGAATGGATCGCCGAGACGCTGGAGGGTCTGAAATCGACGCCGCGCGCCGAAATCCTGCCGTCGGAACTGATCGTCGGCACGATCTGCGGCGGATCCGATGCGACCTCCGGGCTCACCGCCAATCCGGCGATGGGCCGCGCCTTCGATTATCTGGTGAGCGAGGGCGGAGCGGCGATCTTCGAGGAAACCGGCGAACTGATCGGCCTCGAGCAGGTGATGATGGACCGGGCCGCCACGCCGGAACTGGCGGGTGAAATCCTCTCCTGCATGCAGAAGACCGCCAAATATTACGACACGCTGGGACATGCGAGCTTTGCGCCCGGCAATGCCGATGGCGGCTTGACCACCATCGAGGAAAAGTCGCTCGGCGCCTATGCCAAGAGCGGCCAGGCAACGATCGCCGGCCTGATCAAGCCCGGCGACGTGCCGCCGACCGGGGGGCTCTACCTGCTCGATGTCATCCCGGATGGCGAGGTGCGCTTCGGCTTCCCGAATATCTCGGACAATGCCGAAATCGCAGAACTGATCGCCTGCGGCAGCCATGTCATCCTGTTTGCCACCGGTCGTGGCTCGGTCGTCGGATCGGCGCTCGCTCCGGTGATCAAGGTCTGCGCCAATCCCGCCACCTACCGGCGGATGGAAGAGGACATGGATGTCAATGCCGGCCGCATTCTGGAGGGCACCGCCTCGGTTGATGATGTCGGCCGCGAGATCCATGATCTGATCAAGCGGGTCTGCAATGGCGAAAAGACCAAGTCCGAGGATCTCGGCCATCAGGAATTCATCCTGACCTACAAGAGCTTCGAGCCGATTGGCCCTTCCTGCCTGCCCACCCAGCCCGGTCGGCGCGTTGCCTGACGGCTGTCTTTTTCGCATTCATCCCCCGTTTCGAGGACAACAAGGACTTTATCGATGGCACATGGACTGGAAGGCAGGGTTGTCGTGATCACGGCTGCCGCACAGGGGATCGGCCGGGCGACTGCCGAACGCTTCGTCAGCCGGGGCGCGAAGGTGATTGCCACCGATATCAACGAGGTAGCGCTTTCAACGCTAGAAGGCGCTGAAAAGAAGAAGCTCAACGTGCTCGACAGCGAGGCGGTCAGGGCCTTTGTCGCGGAGGTCGGCACGGTCGACGTGCTGTTCAATTGCGCCGGTTTCGTCCATGCCGGGTCAATTCTCGACGCGGAGGAAAAGGACTGGGATTTCGCCTTCGACCTCAATGCCAAGGCGATGTACCGGCTCTGCAAGGCGGTGTTGCCCGGCATGCTGGCGCAGGGCCGGGGCTCGATCATCAACATGGCCTCGGTCGCTTCAAGCGTGAAGGGGGTGCCGAATCGCTTCGTCTATTGCGCCTCGAAGGCCGCCGTCATCGGGCTCACCAAGGCGATTGCCGCCGATTTCGTCACCAAAGGCATCCGCTGCAATGCCATCTGCCCCGGAACCGTCGACAGCCCCTCGCTGCATGACCGCCTGCGTGCCACCGGCGACTATGAAAAGGCCATGGCCGAATTCATCGGTCGCCAGCCGATGGGCCGGATCGGCACGCCGGAGGAAATCGCCCGTCTCGTCACCTACCTGGCCAGCGACGACGCCGCCTTCACCACGGGCCAGACCCATGTGATCGATGGCGGCTGGAGCCTCTGAGGGGGTACGCGGGTTGTCTCGTTGAGAATCTCCGGCCCGTGCCTGCTCAGGGTGCCGCGGCGGGTGAAGCCTGACGCAAGATGGTATCACTCGGGCGACGAAACCGATTACCCAATCCATAATTTTGCGCTAGTGGTTTGATTCCGACATTTGCTACCGTCCGCTTTACCCTCGGGAGCAAATGTCGGAATCATGAAAACCACTAGAGTTTGTCAGGTTCAGACTGAACCAGACAAACTCTAATTCTCTTTGTTTTCGTTTGTCTTTTCGGGAAAACCGGATTCCACTTTTCCCTGACAAACTCTAGTGACACTATGATTCTAGTGGAATTTACGAATTTGACATTCGATCCGCGAGATCGCGGCGAATGGGCATCGAATGTCAAATTCATTCCACTAGATCGTGGGGGAGGCACCGGGGAGCACGCGATATGGATGAGGACAGGCAGGCTTCAAACCGCTGGTCGGGCAAAGCGCTGCTGCGGCTGCATCCGGCGGTGGTGGCAGCGGTCGGGGCGGGGATACTCGCCTTTCTGGTGTTGACGTCGCGGGCCTTCAAGGCGGACAATTTCGTCTTTGGCTGGGATGCGGGCGCAACCGTCTACTTGTTCACCAGCTGGTATTTCATGCTGACAAGTTCCGTCGACCGGCTGAAGCAGCGCGCCAACGATATCGATGTGCCCGACAGCCAGTTGCTGTTCTTCTCGCTGGTCGCTGCCGCTGCCAGCCTGTCGGTGATCTTCCTGCTGCTGAAGGGCGTGCACCAGACCCCGCCGGAGCCGCTTTCAGCTCGGCCCTATGAGGCGGTGGGCACGATTTTCCTGTCATGGGTCTTCGTCCACACGCTGTTCACCGTGCATTACGCCCATATTTTCTACGCCAACGACGGCCCGGCGCGGGGCCTGCATTTCCCGGCAGATTGCCTCGAGCCGGTCTACTGGGATTTCCTCTGTTTCTCCTTCACCATCGGCGTTGCCGCCCAGACCGCCGATGTCTCGGTCACCTCGATGCCGATGCGGCGACTGGTGCTTGCCCACTCGATCCTCTCCTTCCTGTTCAACACCACCATTCTGGCGCTGGCGGTGAATGTCGGAGCGAGTGTGCTGTAGGGGCAGAAAGCCAGTCGGATCTGCCCCTGCAATACCGGTCCTGTGCCGATTTTACCCGTGCGCGATCATCACGTGACGAACCGCGGTATAGTCTTCCAGCGCGTAGATCGACATGTCCTTGCCATAGCCCGATTGCTTGACGCCGCCATGCGGCATTTCATTGGTCAGCATGAAATGGGTATTGACCCAGGTGCAGCCATACTGAAGGCGGGCAGCGGTCTTCATGGCGAGCGAGATGTCCTTCGTCCAGACGGAGGAGGCGAGGCCATAGTCGCTGTCATTGGCCCAGGTCACCGCCTGTTCCGGTTCGTCGAAGCGGGTGACGGAGACAACCGGGCCAAAAACCTCGCGGCGGACGATCTCGTCATCCTGAAGGGCGCCTGCCACCACCGTCGGGCGATAGAAATAGCCGCGGTCGCCGAGCACCGAGCCACCGGCGGTGATCTCGATATGCTTGAGTTCGGCTGCGCGCGAGACGAAGCTTTCCACCCGGTCGCGCTGGCGGCGCGAGATCAGCGGGCCGATTTCGTTCAGCGTGTCGTCAGCCTCGTTGAGCCGGATGGTCGAGACGGCGGCGGAGAGATCGGCGACCAGCCGGTCATGGATCCGGCGATCCGCATAGATCCGGCAGGCGGCGGTGCAATCCTGCCCGGCATTGTAATAGCCGAAGGTGCGGATGCCGGCGACCACCGCCTCGATATCCGCATCGGCATGGACGATGACGGGGGCCTTGCCGCCGAGTTCCAGATGGGTGCGCTTGACGGTCTTCGACGCCGCCACCAGCACCTTCTTGCCGGTCGCGACATCGCCGGTGATCGACACCATGGCGATCTTCGGATGGTTGATCAGCGCATTGCCGATGCTTTCCCCCCGGCCAAGCACGATATTGACGACGCCCTCGGGCAGGATATCGGCAAGCACCCGGGCAAGCTTCAGTGCCGTCAGCGGCGTCTGTTCGGAGGGCTTGAACACCACCGTATTGCCCGCGCCGATGGCAGGCGCCAGCTTCCAGGCCATCATCATCAGCGGATAGTTCCAGGGCGCAATCGAGCCGATGATGCCGACGGGGTCGCGGCGGATCATCGAGGTATGGCCGGGCAGATATTCCCCCGCGACGGGGGCGTGAAGCGTGCGGATGGCACCGGCAAAGAAGCGCCAGCAATCGACGATGGCCGGGATTTCATCGTTCAGCACCGCATTGATCGGCTTGCCGCAATTCAGCGCCTCGAGCGCGGCAAAGCCTGCCGCATCCTTCTCGATGGCATCGGCGATCTGCAGGAGATAGCCGGAGCGCTGGGCGGGTGTCGTCTGCGACCAGCTGTCAAAGGCGCGGGCGGCTGCCTCGACGGCCTCGTCGAGCTGTGTCAGCGAGGCTTCGGCAAGGGTCAGCACCGTTTCGCCGGTCTTCGGATTGTAGATCGATTCCTCTGTTTCCGTGCCGGTTTCGAAACGGGACCCGATCAGCATCTGGGTGTCCATGGTCTTCTCCTCATCATCAGGAACGTGGTGTCATTTCCCCCCGCCGGCGATCTGGTCACCATCGCGGGTCAGGTAATAGGCGGCAAGGATCGGCAGGAAGGTCACCAGCACCACGATCATTGCCACCACATTGGTGACGGGCCGCTGGTGCGGGCGGATCAGTTCCTCGAGCATCCAGATCGGCAGGGTGGATTGCTGCCCGCCGGTAAAGGTGGTGACGATGACCTCGTCGAAGGAAAGCGCAAAGGCCAGCATCCCGCCTGCCAGCAGCGCGGTGCCGATATTCGGCAGCACCACGTGGCGAAAGGTCTGGAAGCCGTCGGCACCGAGATCCATCGAGGCCTCGATCAGCGATCCCGACATCCGCCGGAAGCGGGCAACCGCATTGTTATAGACCACCACGACGCAGAAGGTGGCGTGGCCGAGAATGATCGTCCAGATCGAGAACGGGATGTCGAGCATCGAAAAGGCGGAGCGCAGCGCGATGCCGGTGATGATGCCGGGCAGTGCAATCGGCAGGATCACCAAGAGCGAGATCGCCTCGCTGCCGAAGAATTTCGAGCGCGAGACCGCTGCCGCGCAGAGCGTGCCGAGAACAAGCGCGATGGCCGTTGCCACCGTGCCGACCCGGACGGAGAGGCTCAGCGCCTGCCAGACGTCGGGCCGGTCCCAGGCGATGGCAAACCATTTCATCGTCAGGCCCGGCGGCGGCCATTGGTAGCTCTTCTCCTCGGTGGTGAAGGCATAGGCAAAAATCAGGAAGATCGGCAGATGCAGGAACAGGAGCCCGGCAATGGCGGCAGCCTTCAGCGGCGCCGGTGCGGATTGCGTGTCAGAGCGCATCGAAGGCCCCCTTCTTCTTCGCGGCCCAGAGATAGACGCCCATGATCAGGATCGGCACCACCGAGAAGGCGGCGGCAAGCGGCACATTGCCCGCCGTGCCCTGCTGGGTATAGACCGCCTGGCCGATGAACAGCCGTCCGGAGCCGATGATCTGCGGAATGATGTAATCGCCGAGCGTCAGCGAAAAGGTGAAGATCGAACCGGCGATGATGCCCGGCAGCGCCAGCGGCAACAGCACGGTGCGGAAGGTCTGCTGCGGGGTCGCGCCGAGATCGCTGGCCGCCTCGATCAGGTTGCCCGGCACCCGTTCAAGCGCGGCCTGGGTCGGCAGCACCATATAGGGCAGCCAGATATAGACGAAGACGATGAAGGTGCCGAGATAGCTCACCGACAGGGAGTTGCCGCCGACCACAGGCAGCGCCAGCACGGCATCGAGCACGGCGGAGAGATGCAGGATGGAAAACAGCCAGGTGAGAATGCCTTCCTTGGCAAGGATCAGCTTCCACGCATAGATCTTGACCAGATAGCTCGACCAGAGCGGCAGCATCACGCCGAGATAGAACAGCGCCTTCCATTTTCCTTTCGCGTATCGCGCCGCATAATAGGCCATCGGAAAGGCGATCAGCACGGAGGCGACGGTCACCAGCGCCGCCATCACCACGGTGCGCAGGATGATGTCGAAATTCGCTGCAAGCAGCAGCTGGCTATAGGTCGACAGGGTGAGTTCATAGACGATCAGGCCGGAGAACTCATCGATGGAGAAAAAGCTCTGCAGCAGCAGGGCGAGCAGGGAGCCGATATAGATCACCCCGAGCCAGAGCAGCGGCGGTGCCAGCATCAGGCCGAGCAGCAGTTTCGGATGTCGCCAGAACGTGTCGGAAAGGCTGGCGAGCGGCCCGCGCCGGGCGGGTAGAACGGGAGGAGGGGAGGAGGAGGACACCGCGCTCATGCCGCGTCATCCATGTAATGCACGTCGTCCCGGTTCCAGAGCATGCGGATTGCCTCGCCGGTGGCGGGCACCCGTTCTCCGGCAGGCAGCATGACATGCAGCTTTGTTCCGCCTGCGTCGACGCTGAGGCGGGTGGTCGAGCCGAGGAAGTTCGAGAGGGTCACGGTTGCCAGAACGCCGCCCTGATCTGTCACCCGGATTGCCTCGGGGCGAAGGCTTGCCCAGCGGCGCTCGCCGCCGAAGGTTGCCATCGCCTCTGGCGAAATCACATTCGAGGAGCCGACGAAATCGGCAACGAAGCGGGATTGAGGGCGTTTGTAGATATCTTCGGGCGTGCCCGCCTGCACGATGGTGCCGTTGTTGAACACCGCCACCCGGTCGGCCATCGACAGCGCCTCGCCCTGGTCATGGGTGACGAAGATGAAGGTGATGCCCAGCGCCCGTTGCAGGGTCTTCAGCTCTTCCTGCATCTGTTCGCGCAGCTTGAGGTCGAGCGCACCCAGGGGTTCGTCAAGCAGCAGCACGCGCGGCTTGTTGACCAGTGCCCGGGCGAGCGCCACGCGCTGGCGCTGGCCGCCGGACAGCTGGCCGGGTCGCCGTGTACCGTAGCCGGGCAGCTTCACCAGCTCCAGCGCCTCTTCCGCCTCGCGGTGGCGCTTCGCCTTGTCGACACCCTTGACCATCAGCCCGTAGGCGACATTGTCGCGGATATTCATGTGCGGGAAGAGCGCGTAGTCCTGGAATACGGTGTTGACATTGCGCCGGTAGGGCGGAACGCTGCCCGCCGCTTCGCCGAAGATTTTCAGCTCGCCTGATGTCGGCTGCTCGAAGCCGGCAATCAGCCGCAGGCAGGTCGTCTTGCCCGACCCGGAAGGCCCAAGCATGGCGAAGAACTCGCCGGGCTCAACCGTCAGATTGACCGCATCGACCGCCCTGACGGAGCCGAAGTGGCGGGAAGCTTGGATGAATTCGACAGCGGCTGTCATGAGAACTCCGGTTGCGGCAGGTGTTGCAGCGGGCAGGCTGGACGGGGAATTGAGCGGAGGGTTGCCGACAGATGGCGCAGTCACGCCATCGGCAGAAGAACGGGTCGCATCATGTCCGATGCATTTCCCGCTCTCCGTCCGATTGTCCTGCGACCGCTGTCGACGAGGCTTACCGCCCGCCGATCACGCCGATATAGTCGGAGACCCAGCGGTGATAGGGCACGCATTCGCTCTGCGTCGCGCATTGCGATTTCGGCGTGCGCCAGAACTTGATCTTGTCGAAATGCCCGTAGCCGTTGGTGTCGCAGCCGGTGTCACCCAGAAGCGCATTGCCCTTGCAGGCGGCTGGAACGGACGGCACTGCGCCGAACCAGGCGGAAACATCGGCCTGGACCTTCGGATGCAGGGAATGTTCCATCCACATATAGGCACAGTTCGGATGCTCGCTGTCGACATGCAGCATGGTCGTGTCGGCCCAGCCGGTGACGCCTTCGTCCGGGAAGGTCGAGGCGACCTTCTGCTTGTCGGAAGCGAGGAGGTTCACCTGGAACGGCCACGAACCCGAGGCAACCACGCCTTCATTCTTGAAGTCATCCACCTGGATGGTGGCGTCGTGCCAGTAGCGGCTGACGAGTTTGCGCTGGCCGCGCAAGAGATCGAGGGCCGCCTTGTACTGGTCCTCGTTCAGCTCGTAGGGGTCCTTGATGCCGAGTTCCGGTTTGTGGGCCATCAGGTAGAGGGCGGCATCGGCAATGTAGATCGGGCCGTCATAGGCCTGGACGCGGCCCTTGTTCGACTTGCCGTCGGGCAGGTTCATGTCTTCGAACACCACGTTCCAGCTTTTCGGCGCGCCGTCCTTGAAGGTGTCGGTATTGTACATCAGCACATTCGGCCCCCAGACATAGGGCACGCCGTAATGCACGTCCTTGACCGTGTGCCAGGGGGCGTTCTGCAGGCGGGGATCGAGCGTCTTCCAGCTCGGGATCAGATCAACGTTGATTGGCTGGACGCGCTTGCCGGCCACGAGCCGCAGCGAGGCATCGCCCGAAGCGGTCACCAGATCGAAGCCGCCCTCGTTCATCAGGGCTACCATTTCGTCGGAGGTGGCGGCGGTCTTGACGGTGACCTTGCAGCCGGTTTCCTTTTCGAAATCGGTGACCCAGTCGTAATTCTTGTCGCTTTCGCCGCGCTCGATATAGCCGGCCCAGGCAACGATGGACAGCGCACCTTCGCCCTGGCCAAGTTCCTTCAGCGCTTCGGCTGCGGTCACCTGTGTGGCAAAGCTCATGATGGCGACAAGGCCGGTACAGGCCTTCAGAAATATCTTCATGCTGTTCTCCCGCGGGCTGTTGATGTTCTTGGCATACCCTTGGCGTGAGAGTGGCGCGAAATTGCTGGCTTCGCAAATTGATTTAAGAGAATGGCACTATCGGCAAAACCGATACCGAGATTTTTTGCGGCATGCCAGGCAGGCAAAGCCCGGATCACGATATTGATTATAATAAGTAATTTTATGAAATAGGCATTTCAGGCGGCTCAGGTAAAATGTTCGCGATCCCGGCGACGAAGGTTAACGCTGGCGTCCGCTGCGCAGGGTTTCGGCAATGCCGACGAAGTCGCGGGCGGACTGGGGGAGGCTGGAGCCCTTGCGCCAGACAATGCCGACCTGCACCACCGGCAGCGAGCCCGAGACATCGCGGCTTTCGATGCGGTCGCCTTCCAGCGACCAGGGGCGGTAGACGAGATCGGGCAAAAGCGCGATGCCCGCGCCCGTTGCCACCAGGCTGCGCACCGCCTCCACCGAGCGGGTGCGGAAGGCGACATGCGGACGGGCACCCAGCGCCGACAGGAGCTTGCCGGTATTCTCCTCTATTTCGTCGATGGTCAGCATGATCAGCGGCTCGCGGGCGATATCGGCGATGCCGATGATATCCGCACTCATCAGCGGATGGCCGATCGGCAGCCACAGGCGATAGGGCGAGGTCTCGAGGATTTCTGCCTGCAAGGCCATCCGGTCGCGCAGGTTGGAGATCACCATCACCGCCACATCGAGTTCACCGCCGATCAGCAGATGTTCGAGATAGCTGCCATTGTCCTCCATGGCGGTGACGGTCACCTCCGGGCAGGCGCGGCGGTAGCGGGCAAGCAGGTCGGACAGCACATAGCCCGCAACCAGCGAGGTGACGCCGATATTCAGCGTGCCGGTTGCCGGACTGTGTTCGGTCGAAAAGCTGTTGCGGGCATCGGAGACCGTCGACAGGATTTTTGTCGCATGGCGCAGGAACTGGTGGCCATTGTGGGTGATCGACAGGCCGCGCGAATGCCGGTCGAACAGTTCGACGCCGAGGTCGTTTTCCAGCTCGCGGATCGCCTCGGTGACGGAGGATTGCGATATCGACAGGCTGTGGGCAGCCCGTGTCACCGAACCCAGTTCGGCAACGGCGACGAAATACTGAAGCTGACGGAGCGTGAAGGCCATGGTCCGGTTAAACCATTGCGGGCCGCATCACACAAGCACGGGTTCGGGGCTGATCGGGATGCTGGTCGGATTTTTCGCCGCCTCGTCGAGCAGCCATTGCCGGAACTTGACCGCGTCGGGATTGGGGCGGCGGCGACCTTCCGAGGTCAGGAGATAATGGCCCTGGTCGATGCTTGCCGTACCCGGCAGGCAGCGCACCAGCTTGCCGCTCGCCAGCGCGTTTTCGGCAAGGCAGGAGAGCACGGCGGCAGGGCCCACCCCGGCTGCGGCATATTCCAGTGCGGCAATCGAGGTATCGGTGTTCAGCCCCTCGTTGTTCGGCGGGTTGATGCCCATCGGCTTCAGGAACCGGTGCCAGAGGTTTTCATAGCCGGTGACATGCACCAGCGGCATTTTGGCAATCACCTGCTCGATGCCGGCCTTTGTCGACATCTGTTCGAGGAGGGCCGGATGGCAGACGGCAATCGCCGAGGATTGCAGCAGCATATAGGCGGTATAGCCCGGCCAGATCCCGTCGCCGAAGCGGATGTCGATATCGGTCGCCTCGTCCGGTTCTGTATGCGACCAGACGACGGAGACAAGCCGGATCGCCATGTCGGGATAGGCGGCGACAAAGCTCGGCATCCGCCGCGACAGCCAGAGGCCGAGGAAGGAGACGGGAGCACGGATGGTGAGCGTGCGCTTGCTCGACGAGCCGAACAGGCCCGAGGTCGCTGCCGCAAGCTCGCCGAACGAACGGCGCAGCGGCGGCAGATAGGCAGCGCCCATTTCGGTGAGCCGGAGGCTGCGCGGCAGGCGCTCGAACAGGGTGACACCGAGATGCTTTTCCAGCGAGCGCACCTGATGGCTGACGGCGGCCTGGGTAAGGTTCAGCTCTTCGGCAGCCGCAGTGAAGCTCGAATGCCGTGCGGCAGCCTCAAAGGCACGCAGCCACGGCAGGGGCGGCAGGTGATAGCCTGACGGGGGAAGGGAATCGGACATGTCTCACGATATCGCATGGTTGTTGCGCAAATCTAAGCACAAATGCGGAAGCAAGGAAAGCAAGCCACCCTTCACCTGTTGTCCTCAAGGATCATGTCACCCGCCCGGACACCGACCATGATCGCCGCCGCATTGGTATTGCCTGAAATGACCGAGGGGAAGATCGAGGCGTCGGCGACCCGCAGGCCGGAGAGCCCGTGCACCCGCAGCCGGCAGTCGACCACCGAGGTCGCGATCTCCGCGCCCATCCTTGCCGTGCCGCAGGGGTGGTAGACCGTGCCGGAGCGCCGGGAATAATCGGCCATCAGCTCGGCATCGCCCTGAACATGGGGTCCGGGGGCCAGTTCCTCGGCGATAACGTCGGCTAGGGCCGGCTGGCTGGCAAGGCGGCGGAGCAGCTTGACGCCGTCAAGCATGTCGGTCCGGTCCTCCTCGGTGCCGAAGGCATTGGGCCGGATCGAGGGGGCGTCGAACGGATTGGCGGAGCGGGCAAGGATGGTGCCCCGGCTGGTCGGGCGGCAGCTCGAAAGGCCGATATTGAAGCCCGGGAAAGGATCGGGGCGCAACAGCGGCCGCGTGCCCTTGCGGCCGGTCACGGTGCTGATCGCCTGCAGATATAGCTGGATATTGGGCCGGGCGAGATCGGGCCGCGAGCGGACGAAGCCGCCGCCCTGATTGAGGCTGAGGCTGAGCGGACCCTTGCCGCGCAACAGGAAATCGAGCCCGACGCCAATCTTGCCCCAGAAGGAGCGCAGCGTCGCATTCATGGTCTCGACCTTTGCCCGGTAGGTATAGTTGATGCCGAGATGGTCCTGCAAATGATGACCGACGGCGGGGCTTTCGTGCCGCAAGGGCAGACCGGCGCGCGCCAGATCCTCCGGCCTGCCGATGCCGGAAAGCTGCAGGAGATGCGGCGTGTTGACGGCCCCGGCGGAAAGGATCACCTCGCCCGCCGCCTCGATGCGGAAGGGCTGACCGCCGCCGAGCACGTCCACACCCGTCACCCGACCGGCATCCAGCACCAGCCGGGTCGCCATCGTGTTGCGGAACAGTTTCAGATTGGGCCGCTTCAGCGCCGGCCAGAGCAAAGCGCGGGCGCTCGAATGCCGCCAGCCGCCCTTTGTGTTGATCTGGTAGATCCCCATGCCTTCCTGGCTTTCGCCGTTGAAGTCGGGGTTGAAGGGGAAGCCCGCCTGCTGGCCCGCCTCGATGAAGCGCCGGGCCAGCGGATGCAGCATGGAGGAGGGATCAGTAATGTGGATCGGCCCGCCGGTGCCGCGCCATCTGTCGGCTCCGGCCTGATTGTCCTCGATAGCCTTGAAGACCGGCAGGACATCCCGATAGCTCCAGCCGGGATTTCCCTCCGCCGCCCAGTCATCGTAATCGGCAGCTGCTCCCCGGATCCAGACCATCGCATTGATCGAGCCCGAACCGCCGATCACCTTGCCGCGCGGCCAGTAATCGCTCTGGCCGTCAAGGCCCGGATCGGGATCGGCCTGGTAGCCCCAGTTCAAGCGCTTGTCGTAGAAGGTCTTGCCATAGCCAAGCGGCATCTGGATGAAGAACCGGCGGTCGCTGCCGCCGGCCTCGATCAGCGCGACGCGGTTTGCGGGATCGCGGGACAGGCGCTCGGCCAGCGCCGAGCCTGCCGACCCCGCTCCAACGATGACGAAGTCGAAACGGCCACGGGATGCCGGAGGTCTGTCGCTGGAGGCCATGCCTGCAATCCTGACTTATGCTTCGAGTTCTGCCGGGAAGCCGGGCGCGCGCAGATCCGTGCCGGTCGCATCTTCGAGCAGCTTGACCACCTGGCTCGACCACGCGTCACCGCCGTACATCGCCTTGGCGCGCACGAAGGTCTGCTCGGTCAGGCCCGCCAGATCCAGCGGCACGCCGAATTCGCGGCCAAAGCCGAGGGCGAAGCCCAGATCCTTCAGCGCCAGATCCATGGTGAAATTGATGTTGTAGCTGCCGTTCAGGATCACCTGGCCTTCGGTCTCATGGACAAAGCTGTTGCCGGAGGAGGCCTTGATGATGTTGAAGGCCTGCGTCAGGTCGATGCCGCCCTTCCTGGCCAGCATCAGCGCCTCGCCGGTGGCGCAGAGATGGATGAAGGCGAGCATGTTGGTGATCACCTTGATGACGGCGGCCTTGCCGAGATCGCCCGCGTGAAAGATCTGCTTGCCCATCGACTGGAAGGCCGGGCGGTGCAGCTCGAACAGATCGGCGTCGCCGCCGGCAATCACGGTGATTTCGCCCGACGCCGCCAGATGCACGCCGCCGGTCACCGGCGCTTCCATCATCCTTATCCCGGCATCAGCCGCCACTTTGGCCAGCCGCTGCACATTGTCGGTGTCGAGCGTCGACATCTCGATCCAGGTGCCGCCCTTCTTCAGCCCGGCGATGATGCCGTCAGGTGCTGTCAGCACCCGTTCGGAGACTTTCGGCGAGGGCAGGCAGGTGATCACCGCATCCGATGCCTCCGCCACCTCTTTGGCCGAGGCCGCCCAGCGCGCCCCCTTGGCCAGCAGCGGCTCGGCATTCCTGCGGTCGAGATCGGTGATGGTTACCTCAAACCCCTCGCGGATCAGGCTCCCCGCCAGATTGCGCCCCAGATTGCCAAGGCCGATGAAACCGTATTGCATGGTGTTTTGTCCTTATCGTTGGGTGTGCTTGATGAGTGCGGAAATTCGTCTGGCCTGCCGCCTGCCGCTGTTGAAGAAGGGTATGTCAGCCACGCGCTGCAAAGCCGGAGAGGCCGTCACATCCCCCTCACTCGCCCCTCGCCACCGGCCCGAATGTCGGCACCAGGTGCAGGGCCTTGCCCTCGTAGGGATGGGCGAGGGCCACCTCCTCGTCGAGTTCGACGCCGAGGCCGGGTTCGGTGGGGGGGATGACGTGGCCGTCTTCCCACTGGATCGGCTTTTTCAGCAGCTTTGCCTGGAAACCGTCCCAGCGTTCGATGCTCTCCAGAATCAGGAAATTCGGGCTGCAGGTGGCAAGCTGGATATTGGCGGCGCCGACGATGGGGCCGCAATAGAGATGCGGGGCGATCTGGGCGTAATGGGCTTCGGCCATGCCGGCAATCTTCTTGGCCTCCAGCAAGCCGCCGACCCGTCCGAGGTTCATCTGGATGATCGACGCAGCGCCCGTCGCCAGCACCCGCTGGAATTCGTATTTGGTGCAGAGCCGCTCGCCGGTCGAAATCGGGATGGCGACGGCGCGGGCGACTTCGGCCATCTGTTCGGGCATTTCCGGCGGCACCGGTTCTTCGAACCAGAGCGGCAGATAGGGTTCCAGCACCTTGCCAAGCCGGATTGCGCCAGAGGTGGTGAACTGGCCATGGGTGCCGAACAGCAGATCCGCCCTGGTGCCGACCGCCTCACGGATGCGGGCGCAGAACTTTCGGGAGATCTCGATGCGCTCGAGGCTCGGCTGGCGCGGGTCCAGTGTCGAATAGGCCCCTGCCGGGTCGAACTTGACTGCGGTGAAACCCTGCTCGACATAGTGCAGCGCCCGTTCGGCGGCGACATCCGGGTCGTTGTAGGCGCCCGACGGCGAATAGGCGTGCTCGCCTGCGGCAAAATCGGGATAGATATAGGTGTAGCTTCGGAGCTTTTCGTGCACCTTGCCGCCGAGCAGTTCATAGGCGGGCTTGCCGGTCGCCTTGCCGACAATATCCCACATCGCCATCTCGAGGCCTGAAATAACCGCCATCAGCGAGATATCCGGACGCTGCGAATAGCCGCGGCCATAGGCATTGCGCCAGAAGGTCTCGATGCGGAACGGGTCGGTGTCGAGAAGGTGATATTCGAAGATGTCGCGGATCATCGCCTCCACCACCTTCGGACCGAAGGTGGCGCAATAGACCTCGCCGACGCCCTCAAGTCCGTTGTCGGTCTGAAGCTTCAGGAACAGGAAGTAGCGGCCGCCCGGATAGGGGTGTGGATTGCCGACGATGAAGGTCTTGAGGCCGGTGATTTTCATGCTGTTTCCCCGTGTACATGAGCAAAATCTGTCTGGCTTGCCGTCCGGTTACAAGGTCGGGAAATTTGTGGGATGGGGTCGTTTTGTTTGTGCGTCGACCGGGGTTTCATAAGTAATTCCGGTTGATGGCGGCAGACCACAAATATATTGTGGCCTCTGCGTTGCTTTCCTTAATTTGGCCGGGGACAAGCCGCCGGTTCCTTCAGGGGTCCGGGCTGTTTTGGCTTTGGCCGACGAGGGAAAACGGGTCGCATCCCGGTGCGTCGCGCTCCTGTTCGCTGACGGTGGATGCGGGGATTTCGCTTTGACAACACGAGTAAAGGGTTTCGGGGAATGAGCAAGACTGTTCCGGCCAGGGCACGGGTGGTGATTATCGGTGGTGGGGTTTCCGGCTGTTCGGTCGCCTACCATCTGGCCAAGCTTGGCTGGACGGATGTAGTGCTGCTGGAGCGCAAGCAGCTGACCTGCGGCACGACCTGGCATGCGGCAGGCCTGATTGGCCAGCTGCGCGGCTCGCAGAACATGACCCGGCTCGCCAAATATTCCGCCGATCTCTATGTGAAGCTCGAGGCCGAGACCGGCATCGGCACCGGCATGCGGCAATGCGGCTCGATCACCGTGGCGCTGACCGAGGACCGCAAGGAAGAAATCTTCCGCCAGGCCTCGCTCGCCCGCGCCTTCAATGTCGACGTGCGCGAAATCTCGCCGCTCGAAGTCAAGCAGATGTATCCGCACCTGAATGTGTCTGACGTGGTGGCAGGCGTGCATCTGCCGCTCGATGGCCAGTGCGATCCGGCCAATATCGCCATGGCGCTCGCCAAGGGCGCGCGGCAGAACGGGGCGAATGTCATCGAGGGCGTCAAGGTCACGGCGGTCAACCACCAGAATGGCCGGGTGACGGGCGTCACCTGCGTGCAGAATGGCGAGACCCATACCATCGAATGCGACCACGTGGTCAATTGCGCCGGCATGTGGGCGCGTGACCTGGCCGGCACTTCCGGTGTCACCATTCCGCTGCATGCCTGCGAGCATTTCTACATCGTCACCGAACCGATCCCGGACCTGCAGCGCCTGCCGGTGCTGCGCGTGCCGGATGAGGCGACCTATTACAAGGAAGATGCCGGCAAGATGCTGGTCGGTGCCTTCGAACTCAAGGCCAAGGCCTGGGGCATGGACGGCATTCGCGAAGACTTCTGCTTCGACCAGCTTCCGGAGGATTTCGACCACTTCCAGCCGATCCTCGAAGATGCGGTCAACCGCCTGCCGATGCTGGAAACGGCAGGCATCCACACCTTCTTCAACGGCCCGGAAAGCTTCACACCCGATGACCGCTACTATCTCGGCGAAGTGCCGGAGCTGAAGGGTTACTGGGTCGCGACCGGCTACAATTCCATCGGCATCGTTTCTTCCGGCGGGGCCGGCATGGCGCTTGCCCAGTGGATGAACGATGGCGAGCCGCCCTTCGACCTCTGGGAGGTCGACGTGCGCCGTGCCCAGCCGTTCCAGAAGAACCGCGCCTATCTGAAGGAGCGCGTCACCGAAACCCTCGGTCTGCTCTATGCCGACCACTATCCCTATCGCCAGATGGCGACCTCGCGCGGCGTCCGCCGCACGCCGCTGCACGAGCACCTGAAGGCACGCGGCGCGGTGTTTGGCGAAGTCGCGGGCTGGGAGCGGGCCAACTGGTTTGCAAAGCCCGGCCAGGAGCGCGAATATCGCTACAGCTGGAAGCGGCAGAACTGGTTTGAAAACCAGCGCGACGAACATCTGGCGGTGCGCAACGGCGTCGGCTTCTTCGACATGACCTCCTTCGGCAAGATCCGGGTGGAAGGCCGCGACGCGCTCGCCTTCATGCAGCGCCTCTGCGCCGCCCAGATGGACGTAAAGGCCGGCCGCATCGTCTATACCCAGATGCTCAACGCCCGTGGCGGCATCGAATGCGACCTGACGGTGACCCGTCTGTCGGAAACCGCCTTCCTGCTGGTGGTGCCGGGCGCAACGCTGCAGCGCGACCTTGCCTGGCTGCGCAAGCATGTCGAAAACGAGTTTGTCGTCATCACCGATGTCTCGGCCTCGGAATCGGTCATGTGCGTGATGGGACCGAAGGCGCGCGACCTGTTGCAGCGGGTCAGCCCCAACGATTTCTCCAATACCGGTCACCCCTATGGCACGGCGAAGGAGATCGAAATCGGCATGGGCATCGCCCGTGCCCACCGCGTCACCTATGTCGGCGAACTCGGCTGGGAAATCTATGCCTCCTCCGACCAGACGGCGCATGTGTTCGAGGCGCTGGAGGCGGCGGGGGCCGATCTCGGCCTGAAGCTTTGCGGCATCCACACGCTCGACAGCTGCCGCATCGAAAAGGCCTTCCGGCATTTCGGCCATGACATCACCGACGAGGACCATGTGCTCGAAGCCGGTCTCGGCTTTGCGGTGAAGACCGCCAAGAGCGACTTCATCGGCCGCGATGCGGTGCTGCGCAAGCAGGAAAAGGGCCTCGACCGGCGTCTGCTGCAGTTCCGGCTCACCGATCCCGAGCCGCTGCTGTTCCACAACGAGGCCGTGGTGCGCGATGGCAAGATCGTCTCGATCATCACCTCCGGCAATTACGGCCATCATCTCGGCGGTGCAATCGGGCTCGGCTACGTGCCCTGCACCGGCGAGAGCGAGGAAGAGGTTCTGGCGTCTTCCTATGAAATCGAAATCGCGGGCAAGCGGGTCAAGGCGGAGGCTTCGCTGAAGCCGATGTATGATCCGAAGTCCGAACGGGTGCGGATGTAAGATCCGCCCCTCCATTTGAAACAAGACACGTGCCGCGTCCGGCGGATATCCGGCAGAATGGGAGAATGATCATGAGTTTGGCAGAAGCCAGTACCAGCAGACGGTCCGGTGGTCGTGCCGGTCGCATCGCCGTACGCTCGGCCCCCCTGGCGGACAATATCCGCCCCGTGCGTCCGGGCCTGCCCGGCGGCCAGTACAAGCCGCTGAGCGACGCCAATGTGCTGAAGATCCATGAAGCGGCGCTGAACGCGCTGGAACAGATCGGACTTGCCAATGCCCCGAAGTCGGGCGTCGAGATCCTGACCGGCGCAGGGGCCATCCTTGGCGAGGACGGACGCCTCCGCTTCCCGCGCCAGCTGGTCGAAGACATGCTGGCCGTTGCCGCCCGCGACATCACCCTGTTCGGCCGCGACGAGAAATATGACCTCAATCTTTCCGGCACCAAGGTGCATTACGGAACGGCAGGGGCTGCGGTGCATGTCGTCGACGTCGAGAAGCGCGAATACCGCGAATCGACCTCTGCCGACCTGCTCAACGCCGCCCGGCTCGCCCATCATCTCGACAATATCCATTTCTTCCAGCGCACCATGGTGTGCCGCGATGTGCCGGACAATTTCCTGATGGATATCAACACGCTCTATGCGTGCTGTGCGGGAACCACCAAGCATGTCGGCACCAGCTTTTCCGAGCCCGCCCATGTTAAGGGCTGCTTCGACATGCTGCACATGATCGCCGGTGGCGAGGACAAGTGGCGCGCCCGGCCCTTCGTGTCGAACTCGAACTGCTTCGTCGTGCCGCCGATGAAATTTGCCGAAGAAAGCTGCATCGCCATGGAAGCGGTGATCCGTGGCGGCATGCCGGTGCTGCTGCTGTCCGCCGGTCAGGCGGGCGCAACCGCGCCGGCTCCGCTCGGCACCGCGATCATTCAGGCGGTTGCCGAATGCCTGGCGGGTGTCGTCTATGTCAATGCCATGAAGCCCGGCCATCCCGCGATCTTCGGCACCTGGCCCTTCGTTTCCGACCTCAGAACCGGCGCGATGTCCGGCGGCTCGGGCGAACAGGCGCTGCTGACGGCTGGCTGCGCCCAGATGCACCATTTCTATGGCCTGCCGGGCGGCGCTGCCGCCGGTATCGCCGACGCCAAGCTGCCCGACATGCAGGCCGGCTGGGAACAGGCGATCTCCAACGTCATGGCAGGGCTCTCCGGCCTCAACATGGTCTATGAATCCGTCGGCATGCATGCCTCGCTGCTCGGTTTCTGCCTGGAATCGCTGGTGCTCGGCGACGACCTCCTCGGCCAGGTGCAGCGCTGCATCCGCGGCATCGACATCACCGAGGAAAGCCTGTCGATCGAGACCATGCGTTCGGTCTGCCTCGATGGTCCCGGCCATTATCTCGGCCATGGCCAGACGCTCAGCCACATGCAGACGGAATATATCTATCCCGTCGTCGCCGACCGGACGAGCCCGAAGGAATGGGTCGAAATCGGCCGTCCCGATCTGGTGCTGAAGGCCATCGAACGGAAGAACAAGATCCTTTCGGAAGCAGCCCCGACACTGATCGACGCCGATGCCGATGCGGCGATCCGCAAGGCATTCCACATCTATTGCTGATTGCAGTCGCGGGTCGTCCGGCTTGCCGGGCAAGCGAAATTGACAGCGATCAATATCGGGGGCGGCCGGATGAAAATCCGGCCGCTTTTCCGTTGGGCCTGACGCATGGCGCGCCGCCGGGGATGAAGATTTTGCCGGAGAACCCATCAAGATTATAAATTGAAATAGATGTGTTTAAACATTCCGAAACGCTGCTGCCCTAGCCTGTGGTGCGACCCGATTGTATTTGCGTGGAGTCGATTATGGTGGAGCAGAGAGCGTGAAAGTCTCGCTGCGATTGTTCCGGCTATCCCGGAAGATGCTGATCGTCGCCGGTGGCGTGCTGTTTCTGTGCAGCGCCGCCGGCGCGACCGCGCTCTATATCGGCAAGGACCGGTTGCTGGGGGGCAAGATCGTCACCGACAACGGCCTTGACTGCACCACCGTCAAGGTCCTGAACATCCACAAGAAGGATCGCTACTGGATCCGCAAATATATCAAGGTCGCTCCCGCCGATGGCCTCACCAGGGTGCGCACCGCGCTGCGGGTGGCGGCGGCCGTTTTTGTCAAGGACAAGCCCGATCTCGTGCAGGTCGTGGTGCTCGATGCCAACGGTCCCGCCGACCGGGCCGACATGACCGGTCATGCGGTGGGTGCCGATGTGATTTACGTGCCCTATCCGGAAAAGCTCGCCGAAGTGGCGGAAACGCAGGTGCTTTCCGCCAAATACATGGACGGCGCGCCATCGTCATCGGGCGAGTTCTTCGGCGAGAAGATCCATGTGCCGGAAAATGACGCCAAACATCTGATCACAGCCCTGACGACGCGGACCGATTGCGTCGAACCCGCGCCGCCGGAAAATGCCAGCAAGGCGGAAGGGGAAGGCGGCAAGAAGGCCGAGGGCGAGGGCAAGGGCGAGGGCAAGAAAAAGGAAGGCGAGGCGGCAAAACCCGCCGAGGGCGAAGCCCCCATGGCAGAAGGCGAAGCGGCCAAGCCTGCCGAGGGGGAAAAGACCGGAGCCGTAGCACCTGCCACCGCGACCACAGCCGAAAAGCCCGGCTGGTTTGCCTCGCTGAAGGCGAAGATCTTTGGCTCCAAGGCACCGGAACCTCCTGCCGGGGCCAAGGCCACAGACAAGCCGCAAGCCGAAGGCGAAGCGGCAAGGGAGGCCGGAAAGCCGGAAGGCGAAGCGCCAGCGGCGGCCAGCGAAGCGGCAAAACCGGAAGGGGAGGCCGCCGAGGCCGAGAGCAAGCCCGTCGAAGTCGCGCCCGAATCCGTCCCGCTGCCCGGCATCGATACCGTGGCCGAAAAACCGAAAGCCGCACCTGCCGCCTGACTGATGGTGACAGGCCGCCCCGAAAATGGGGCGAGAAGTCGAGCAAGCCTTTACGAAAAAGCCCGGCGAGGTGATGGACCTGCCGGGCTTGTTCATGTCAGCGCCTGACGCTCAGTCCGCCTTGTGGCGGCGGGCCGGGAACAGGATGACGTCGCGGATCGACGGCGCATTGGTGAGCAGCATGATCAGCCGGTCGACGCCGATGCCGAGACCGCCTGCGGGCGGCATGCCCTGGTCCATGGCATCAAGGAATTCCTCGTCCAGCTGCTTGGCCTTCTCGCCGCGCTGATGGGCCTGCTGCAGCTGGTCGACCATGCGGGCGCGCTGCTCGACGGGGTCGTTGAGCTCGGAAAAGGCATTGCCGATTTCCCAGCCGTTGCAATAGGTCTCGAAGCGCTCGACAAGCCGCGGCTCGCCCGGCACTTCCTTGGCAAAGGGCGAGATGTCCTTGGGAAAATGGGTGACATGCGCGGGCTGGATCAGCGAGGCCTCGACGGTCTCCTCGAAGATGAAGGCGAGGCATTCGCCCCAGGTCGCATCCTTCTCCACCTCGAAACCGGCGGCCCTTGCAGCCGCGCGGGCCTCCTCATCGCTGCTGATCGCCAGGAAATCGATGCCGGTCTGTTCCTTCACCGCCTCCGGCATCGGCACCCGCCGGAACGGGCCCTTGAACGACAGCTCCTTGTCGCCATAGGCAAATTCCGTGCTGCCATGCACCCTGACGGCAAGCTCGGCAAACATCCGCTCGACCAGATCCATCATGTCTTCATAGTCGGCATAGGCCCAGTAGCATTCCATCATGGTGAATTCGGGATTGTGCCGGGTCGACACACCCTCATTGCGGAAGTTCCGGTTCACCTCGAACACCTTGTCCGACAGGCCCGAAACCAGTGTCCGCTTCAGGAACAGTTCCGGCGCGATGCGCAGATACATGTCCAGCTTCAGGGTGTTGTGATGGGTCTTGAAGGGTTCTGCCGTCGCGCCGCCATAGACGGAATGCAGCATCGGCGTCTCGATTTCCATGAAGCCGTCATTTTCCATGAAGCGGCGGATGCCGGAAACGATCTTCGAGCGACTCTGGAACCGGAGCTTCGAGTCCTCGTTGGTGAGGATGTCGAGATGGCGCTTGCGGTAGCGAAGCTCGATATCGGCAAGACCGTGATACTTCTCCGGCATCGGCAGAAGCGTCTTGGTCAGCATGGTGATCTCTTGCGCATTGATCGTCAGCTCGCCGCGCTTGGTGCGGCGGACCGGGCCGGTGACGCCGATGATGTCGCCGATGTCGATCATCGGCAGCAGGGCGCGGGCCGCCTCCGGCGTGGTGTCCTTGTGGGAAAAGATCTGGATCTTGCCCGACGCATCGTGCAGGTCGATGAACATGCCGGAATTGCGCGACGAGTAAACGCGCCCGGCAACCGTCACGGTATCACCGCTCTCGGTGTCGGGCTCGAGGCCCGCATGTTTCTCCGACAGCGCTGCATTGGTGATCGTGCGGTGGAAATGGGCGGGATAGACGTCGCCGACCTGTTCGCGCAAAAGCGCAAGCTTCTGGCGGCGCACTTCGGTTGCGTCCGAGGACAGGGCGGTGTCGGGGCTCTTGTCGGTCATCTCTTCGTCCAATCAGTTCTTCGGGCCGACCATGGAGGCGGCAATCTTGACGGCCACCTTCAGGCGCTGGCGCACGACGGAGCGGCCGAGCAGCGCCATCGAGTCAAACAGCGGCAGCGAGCGCGAGCTGCCCGAAACCGCCACGAACAGCGGCGCCACCACCACCTTCAGCTTCTTGCCGAGCCGGTCGGAAATGGCGCGCAATTCGGCTTCGATGGTCCCGACATTCCATTCGAGGATCTTCTCGAGATCCGCATGGGCGGCTTCAAGGATCTGCAGCAGTTCTTCCGGGCTGGACTTCACCTTGGTGAAAGCACCGGCATCGAGCCCGAGGTCGGACTTCAGCAGGAAGCCCGCAAGATCAGGCAACTCGCCGAGCTTGGAAATCCGCGAGCGTGACAGTTTCAGCCCTTCGGCGAGGCGGCCGTTTTCCGACGCCCAGGTGAGGACGCGGGCGAGGAAATCCTCTTCGGAAATCGCTTCGCGGATCCAGCGGCCATTCAGCCAGTCCAATTTCTGCACGTCGAAGATCGCCCCGGCCTTGGAGAGGTTTTCCGGGTCGAATTTGGCCGCCAGCTCCTGCATCGACAGCAGTTCCTCGCCTTCGGCGATCTGGATGAAGAACAGGCCGAGGAAGTTCATCAGGGCTTCCGGCAGGTAGCCGAGCGCCGAATAATAGGAAATCGAGGTCGGGTTCTTGCGCTTCGACAGCTTCGACTTGTCGGCATTGCGCATCAGCGAGAGGTGCATGAACACCGGCGGCTCGAGGCCGAGATAGCGGTAGATCAGGATATGCTTCGGCACCGAGGCCAGCCACTCCTCGCCGCGTGCCACATGGGTGATCTTCATCAGGTGGTCGTCGACCACATTGGCCATGTGATAGGTCGGCATGCCGTCGGCTTTCAGCAGAACCTGCATGTCGACGGCATCCCACGGGATTTCCACATCGCCATAGACGCCATCGGTAAACTTGCACGCGCCCTCGGTCGGGATCTTCATGCGCACCACATGCGGCTCGCCTGCACCCACCCGGGCGGTCACTTCCTCGGCCTTCAGGGTCAGGCAGAGACCGTCATATTTCGGCGGCAGGCTGGCGGCGCGCTGGGCTTCGCGCATCTTTTCCAGCCGTTCCGGTGTGCAGAAGCAGCGGAAGCCGTGGCCGGCCTCGACGATTTTTTCCACATAGGGACGGTAGATGTCCTTGCGGTCACTCTGCCGGTAGGGGCCATAGGGGCCGCCGATATCCGGGCCTTCCGACCACTTGAGGCCGCACCATTTCAGCGCGTCGAGCACCTTTTCCTCGAATTCCGGCGTCGAACGGTTGGCGTCCGTATCCTCGATGCGCAGGATGAATTCGCCGCCATGCTTGCGGGCGAAGAGATAGTTGAACAGCGCGATATAGGCGGTGCCGACATGCGGCTCGCCGGTCGGCGAGGGGGCGATGCGGACGCGGACGCCCGAGGGGGTCGAGGAAGTGGTCATGGTAGCTTGCCCGTGCTTGCGGAGAGGGATCTCTGCCATGCGCGGCAATGCGCCCGTGCGGAGGCCCTGTTATCGTCGGAATATGGCTGGCCTTAGGCCATATTCAGCTTGTCCCGTCAAGGGAGCGGGCCGGTCTTGATGATGCGGGTGCAAGCGCCGCATCACAAGCCCCGGTGGCGCTCCCGACCGGTGAAGCGTCTATTTCTTGCGCCGGGCCAGCATGTTCAGCCCCTCGACCAGACCCGAGAAGGCCATGGCGGCGTAGATGTAGCCTTTTGGCACATGGAAACCCATGCCATCGGCAATCAGCGTCATGCCGATCATCATCAGGAAGCCGAGCGCCAGCATGACGATGGTCGGGTTGCGCTCGATGAAACCTGCAAGCGGTCCGGAGGCGACCAGCATGACGGTGACGGCGACGAGGACGGCAATGACCATGATCGGCAGATGCGGGGTCATGCCGACGGCGGTGATGATGCTGTCGACCGAAAACACCAGATCGAGCAGCAGGATCTGGCCAATGGCGGCAGAAAGGCCCGATGTCGCTGAACTCGCGATGAAATCCTCGCTCTTGTCCTTGGGGTCGACGGTATGGTGGATTTCCTTGGTGGCCTTCCAGACGAGGAACAGGCCACCTGAAATCAGGATCATGTCCTTCCAGGAAAAACCGTGACCGAAAGCCTCGAAAACGGGATCGGTGAGATGCACGATCCAGGCGGCGGTGCCGAGGAGCGCCAGACGCATCACGAGCGCCAGGGCGATGCCGACATTTCGGGCCGGGCGGCGTTGCGCTTCGGGGAGCTTGTTGGTCAGGATGGAGACGAAGACAAGATTGTCGATGCCGAGCACCACTTCCATCACGATCAGGGTGATGAGGGCGATCCAGGTGGACGGGTCCTGGAAAAGGGTAACGATATCCTGCATTGTGCCTTGCTCTCCATTGATCGGCGATGTGCGCCTGGCCAAATCCTGGTCGGATCGGACGCTGCTGATCCGGGGGCGCGGAAAGGACATATAGGCACGGGCGAAGCGATGCGCCAGTCCGACGACAGCTATATTGTAATATACGCGAAATCGTGGCGACAGCGCAGCTTCCGTGCGTCAGTTCTTCCCGTAGGCGGCAAGGAACATCCGGACGGCACTGCCGACCGTGCGGGCCACCAGCGGGCGCGGCACTTCTTCGTCCAGGCCGGAGGCAAACAGCCGAGGCTTGAACAGTCCGGCGCTGACCAGATCGAGAAACTGCACGGCTGCAAGTTCGATATCGTCGATGACGAGTTCACCCGCCGCCACCCGCTCGCTGAGGAAGGTTTCGATGACGAAACGCACGCTTTCCGGGCCGGTGGTGAAGAACCGGGCGGCGAGTTTCGGCATCCGGTCGATGACGCCGATGACGGTGCGCATTGCATAGATCGGGCCGGGGCTGAGCACGTGGGTGGCAAAGGCGAGGCCGAAATCGTAAAGGTTCTTTTCGACGCTGCCGTCGCCGGACAGCGCATTGCGGATCGACGCCACGAGGCGCGCCCGTTCCCGCTCGATCAGGGCTGCAAACAGGTCTTCCTTGTTGTTGAAATAGACATAGATGGTGCCCTTGGAGACCTGCGCTTCCCGGGTAATGTCATTCATCGTCGCCGCGTCGAAGCCGGCCTTCATGAAGATGCGCTTCGCACCTTCGAGGATCTGGTCGCGCTTGCGCGGATCTTCGCCGGCAGCCCTTCGCCCGGGACCACCGATTTCGGTGCCATCAGGCTCGCAAGCCGCCTTGCGCCACAGGTCTGGGTTTGGTGCGATGACAGAAGACATTCAGTTACCATTGATCAAGAAATAATTCGAACCAGACGGTTCGATTTCACTTGATATGAAGCTTTAACCGCCCTATGTCAATGTTTCGTAATCAAACCGGTCGGTTCGATCCGTCATTCTCTCTTCAGGCAAATACGACAATGGCAGGCAATAACAGATCAGGTGCGATCCGGGCGGTAGATGCTGGCGAGGCGAACGGTGATCCCGGCGTTGCAGCGGCGACCGATGAAGTGACCCCCGCCGTTGCGGAACCCCAGCCGACGCGCGAAACCGCACCTGACGTGAAGCCGGTTGAAAAGGTCCAGACCCCGCCGAAGAATCGTCGCGGCTTCATTCTGCCACTGATCGTGCTCGGCATTGCCGGTGCCGGTGCCTGGTATGGCTATAATTACTGGGTGGACGGTCGTTTCATGGTCTCCACCGATGACGCTTATATCCAGGGCGATATCGCGATGATGTCGCCGAAAGTGTCGGGCTACATTGAAAAGGTGAACGTGGTGGCCAACCAGCATGTCAGGGCGGGCGATCCGCTGATCATGCTGGACCAGGGCGATTATCGCATCGCCGTCGACCAGACCAAGGCCCAGATCGCGTCTGCCATGCTGTCGCTCGACCGGATCGACGCGCAGATCATTGGCGGCGAGGCGACACTGAAGCAGGCAGAAGCCCAGCAGGCGGCCTATATCGCAGCACAGCGCGGCGCACGCCTCAGCCAGAACCGGGCCAAGGAATTGAACAATCGCGCCGTTGGCAGCACGGCGACGGCGGATGCCGCCGATGTGGCCCTGTCGCAGGCCGATGCCGCGGTGGCGGCGGGCGAAGCGGGCATTGCGGTTGCCAAGGCCAATATCGGTCTGCTGCATGCGCAGCGCGCCGAGGCGGAAAGCGCGATCAGGTCGCTCGATCTTCAGCGCGAAAAGGCAGAGCGCGACATGAGCTTCACCACGCTGAAGGCCCCCTATGACGGTATCGTCGGCAATGTCAGCGTCCGCGAGGGCGATCTGGTGGCACCAGGTGCACGGCTTGCCGCCCTTGTGCCGTCGAATGAACTGTTCATTGAGGCGAATTTCAAGGAAACCCAGGTTGCCCGGCTGGTTCCCGGCTCGAAGGTTCATATCCACGTCGATGCCTACAAGGATCAGGACATCATCGGCACGGTCACATCGATTTCGCCCGCCTCCGGCTCGGTCTTCTCGATGCTGCCTGCCGAAAATGCCACCGGCAATTTCACCAAGGTGGTGCAGCGCATTCCGGTGCGTATCGCCATTCCCGAGGATAGGCTGAAGGAAGGCCATCTCAGGGCCGGCATGAGCGTTGTCGTCGATGTCGACAGCCGCACCGCGCCGTGATTTCCCGGTTTCAGGCTCCGAACGCAATTTTCCGGAAGTGAGGCCAGACATGGCGGCCACCACGATACAAGCGCAGGGCAGGGCCCCCGGCTCTGTCGCTGTCGCCCGTGAGGACGAGCGGATGGATCCGCGCCGGGTTATCGCCTTCTTTGCGATGGTGTTCGGCATGTTCATGTCGATCCTCGACATCCAGATCGTGTCGGCGTCGCTCGCCGAAATCCAGGCGGGCCTCAGCGCCGGGTCGGATGAAATCGCCTGGGTACAGACGGCCTATCTGATCGCCGAAGTCATCATGATCCCGCTGTCGGGCACGCTGGCGCGGATTGTCTCGACCCGCGTGCTGTTTTCGGTGTCAGCGGCAGGCTTCACGGCTGCCAGCGCGCTGGCGGCGACTGCCACCAATATCGACCAGATGATCGTCTACCGCGCCATTCAGGGCTTTATCGGCGGTGGCATGATCCCGTCGGTCTTTGCCGCAGCCTTTACCATCTTCCCGCCGTCCAAACGCCCGATCGTCTCGCCGATCATTGGCCTCGTCGCAACGCTTGCGCCCACAATTGGCCCGACGGTCGGCGGCTACCTCAGCCATGCGCTCTCCTGGCACTGGCTGTTCCTGATCAATGTCATCCCCGGCATTCTGGTGACCGCCATCACCTGGAGCCTGATCGATTTTGACGAGCCGGACTTGTCACTGTTCAGGAAATTCGACTGGTGGGGCCTGCTGTCGATGGGCGTCTTCCTCGGCTCGATGGAATATGTGCTGGAAGAGGGCAACAACAAGGACTGGTTCAGCGACGACAAGATCGTCATCGGCTCTGTAGCGCTGACGGTGGCGGGCGTCATCTTCTTCTACAGGGCGCTGACCAGGGCCTTTCCGGTGGTGGATCTCAAGGCCTTCAAGGACACTAATTTTGCCGTCGGGTCGATCTTTTCCTTCATCATGGGGATCGGGCTTTACGGGCTTACCTATCTCTTCCCGCTGTATCTCGGGCGGATACGCGGCTATGATGCGCTGATGATCGGCGAGACGATGTTTGTCTCCGGTCTTGCGATGTTCATGACCGCCCCGGTCGCAGGCGCCTTGTCGAGCCGCTTCGACCCAAGAGTGATGATGGCCATCGGCTTCGCCGGGTTTTCGCTCGGAACCTGGTTGATGAGCCATCTGACCGGCGACTGGGACTTCTACGAGTTGCTGCTGCCGCAGGTGCTGCGTGGCTGTTCCTTGATGCTGTGCATGGTGCCGATCAACAACCTGGCGCTTGGAACCCTGCCGCCCGACCGCATCCGCAACGCGTCCGGCCTGTTCAACCTCACCCGAAACCTCGGCGGTGCGGTGGGACTGGCGGTGATCAATACCGAACTTACCAGCCGCTCGCGCGAACATTATGCCCGGCTCGCCGAACAGGTGGATTTCGGCAACTGGCAGGCGGTCAACTGGATGAAATCGGTCGCCGGAAACTACCAGTCCTACGGGCTCGACGGCAAATATATCGCGCTTAAGAAATTGTCGGGTCTGGTGCGCCAGCAAGCCTGGCTTCTGTCCTTCATCGACATCTTCACCGGCATGACCTTCCTGTTCAGTGCGCTGGTGCTGCTCTGTGTCCTCATGAAGAAGCCGAAGGCAGCGCCACCACCGGGATCAGGGCACTAGCCAGGTATTCCATCGATTATCTTATGAAATCGGCATTTTGAAATGGCGCTCTGCGGAGCGCCATTTGCATTTTCAGCCTGTTGCCGCAGCGGTCTGAGATTTTCTGATTTACGTACCTCAAAAATCCGGCTAAGCAGGGCGCGGGAGAACCCGATGAAGCCGACCGTCCATGATATTGCCGCCAGAGCGGGCGTCAGCCTTGCCACTGTCGACCGGGTGCTGAACGACCGGCCGGGCGTGCGGGCACCGACGCGCGAGCGGGTCCGCGCCGCCATCGACACGCTCGGTTTTGTCCGCGATGTCGCTGCTGCCAATCTCGCCAAGGGGCGGGTCTATCCCTTCACTTTCATCGTGCCTTCCAACGACAATTCCTTCATGCGCGGCCTGCGGGCGGAAATCGAGGCGGCGCGGTTGCGCGGCCCGCTGGAGCGCACGACGATTTCCATGGTCGAAATCCCGGCTTTTGATGTGGACGCCCTGGTCGCAGCGCTCGCCAAGGCCGGACAGCAGCGTCCGGCTGGCGTTGCCGTGGTGGCGGTCGATGCCCAGCCGGTGCGCGACGCGGTCGAGGCGCTGGTTGCCGATGGCATTGCGGTGGTGACGCTTGTCTCCGATCTCTCGGGGTCATCGCGCAGCCATTTTGCCGGGATCGACAATGAGGCGGCAGGCCGCACCGCCGCCTCGCTGCTCGGGCGTTTCCTCAACGGGCGCAAGGGTCCGGTTGCCGTCGTCGCCGGGTCGTTGCAGGTGCGCGATCACCGCCAGAGGCTCGATGGCTTTGCCGGGGTGCTATGGGCGGGCTATCCCGATCTTCTTCTGCTGCCACCGCTTGAAGGGCGGGACGAGCCGGAGCGGGTGCATGCGCTCCTGTCGGCACGGCTGGCCGAGAGGCCCGGCCTCCTCGGCATCTACAGCCTCGGCGGTGGCAACCGGGGCCTGATCCGGGCGCTGGGTGAGCTTCCGGCAGGCAGGCGGCCTGCGGTGATCGCCCATGAACTGACCAGCCATACCCGGGCAGCATTGCAGCAGGGCCTGATTGATGCGGTCCTCAATCAGGATGCCGGTCACGAAATCCGCAGTGCCATCCGCGTGCTGAAGGCGAGGGCCGATGGCCACGCGGTCATCGCCGCGCAGGAGCGCATCCGCATCGACATTTTCCTCAAGGACAACCTGCCATGAGGGCCGACGTCTGCCTGCCCCTCTCACTTCGGAGTTTCCGCCATGTTTCTCGGCCTTGATCTCGGCACCTCAGGCGTCAAGGCGCTGCTGATCGACGATACCCAGAGGATCGTCGGCTCCAGCGCCGCGCCGATCCCGGTCTCGCGCCCGCATCCGGGCTGGTCGGAGCAGGATCCGGCGGACTGGGTGGCGGCGACCGAGGCGGCGATGGCGGCATTGAAGGCCTCTCACCCCGGCGAAGTTTCTGCCGTCAGGGGCATCGGCCTTTCCGGCCACATGCATGGCGCAACGCTGCTTGACCATGAGGACACGGTGCTGCGCCCCTGCATCCTTTGGAACGATACCCGCTCCTGGCGCGAGGCCGCCGAACTGGATGCCGACCCACGGTTCCGCGCCATTTCCGGCAACATCGTCTTTCCCGGCTTCACCGCGCCAAAACTTGTCTGGGTGGCGCGCAACGAGCCTGACACCTTCGCCGCGATCCGCTGGGTCCTGCTGCCCAAGGACTATCTGAGGCTCTGGCTTTCCGGCGAGCATATTTCCGACATGTCGGATTCGGCAGGCACCTCCTGGCTGGACACTGGCGCGCGCCGCTGGTCAGGCGAGCTTCTCGATGCCACCGGGCTCACCCAAAGCCAGATGCCCGACCTGGTCGAGGGCACCGACCGGGCAGGCATGCTCCGGCCCGAACTCGCGGCCCGCTGGGGCATGGGGCCGGGCGTGGTGATTGCGGGCGGGGCAGGCGACAATGCCGCCTCGGCCTGCGGCATGGGCACCGTATCGCAAGGTTCCGCCTTCGTGTCGCTCGGCACATCAGGCGTGCTGTTTGCCGCCAATGCCAGCTATCTCCCGAGGCCGGAAAGTGCCGTTCACACCTTTTGCCACGCACTTGCCCATACATGGCACCAGATGGGCGTCATCCTGTCGGCCACCGACGCGCTCAACTGGCATGCGGGGGTTACCGGCCAGAGTGCGGCGGACCTTACCCGCGAACTTGGCGGCAGTCTGAAAGCTCCGACGGGGGTGACCTTCCTGCCCTATCTGGCCGGTGAACGCACGCCGCTCAACGATGCCGCCATTCGCGGTGCCTTCATCGGTCTCGGCCATGAATCCACCCGTCCGGCGCTGACCCAGGCCGTGCTGGAAGGTGTCGCCTTTGCCTTGCGCGACAATCTCGAAGCCCTGCGGGCAGCGGGCACCAGGCTTGGCCGCGTCACCGCCATCGGCGGCGGCTCGAAATCGCGCTACTGGCTTCAGGCAATCGCAACGGCGCTCGATCTGCCGGTCGACCTGCCGCAGGATGGCGATTTCGGCGCGGCCTTCGGGGCGGCACGGCTGGGGCTGGTGGCCGCCACCGGCGCAGATCCCAGGGCGGTCTTCACCGCCCCCGCCACCGAGGAAACCATCCTGCCCAGCCCGCAGCATCGCGCCGCCTACGAGGATGCCTATGCCCGCTACCGGGCGCTCTATCCGGCGCTGAAATCCGTGACCACCCATTGATATCCAGTCATCATTCCCCCTGTCTCAAAGGAACAGAGATCATGAGCACCGGCTTTTTCGGCGATATCGCCAAGGTCCGTTACGAAGGCCCCGACAGCACCAATCCGCTGGCTTTCCGGCACTACAATCCCGATGAAATCGTCATGGGCAAGCGCATGGAAGATCACCTGCGCTTTGCGATTGCCTATTGGCATACATTCACCTGGCCGGGCGGCGACCCGTTCGGCGGGCAGACCTTCCAGCGCCCCTGGTTCAAGGACACGATGGACGCGGCCAGGCTGAAGGCGGACGTGGCCTTCGAGTTCTTCGACCTGCTGGGCGTGCCCTATTACTGTTTCCACGACGCCGATGTTCGCCCGGAAGGCCGGGATTTCCGCGAAAACAGCCGCAATCTTCAGGAGATCGTCGATTATCTGGAGCGCAAGCAGGAGCAGACCGGGCGCAAGCTGCTCTGGGGCACCGCCAACCTGTTCTCGCACCGCCGCTACATGTCGGGGGCTGCGACCAATCCGGATCCGGAGGTGTTTTCCTTCGCCGCAGCGACCGTCAAGACCTGCATCGATGCGACGATGCAGCTCGGCGGCCAGAACTATGTGCTCTGGGGAGGCCGCGAAGGCTACGAGACCTTGCTCAACACCGATCTGAAGCGCGAGCTCGACCAGCTCGCCCGTTTCCTGCACATGGTGGTGGACTACAAGCACAAGATCGGTTTCAAGGGCGCAATCCTCGTCGAGCCGAAGCCGCAGGAGCCATCCAAGCACCAGTATGACTATGATGTCGCGACCGTCTATGGCTTCCTGAAGACCCATGGACTGGAAAAGGACATCAAGCTCAACATCGAACAGGGGCACGCCATTCTCGCCGGTCATTCCTTCGAGCATGAGCTGGCGCTCGCCAGTGCGCTTGGAGTCTTCGGCTCCATCGACATGAACCGCAACGATTACCAGTCCGGCTGGGATACCGACCAGTTCCCGAACAATGTGCCGGAAATGGCGCTGGCTTATTACCACGTGCTGGCAGCGGGCGGCTTTACGACAGGCGGAACCAATTTCGACGCCAAGCTGCGCCGCCAGTCGATTGACCCCGCCGATCTCCTGATCGGCCATATCGGCGGCATGGATTGCTGTGCAAGGGGGCTGAAAGCCGCAGCAGGGATGATCGGGGATGGTGCGCTGCAACAGCCGCTCGATGCGCGCTACGAAGGCTGGGAGAGCCCGGAGGCAAAAGCGATCCTGCGCGGCGAGGTGACGCTGGACGCGCTGGCGGAACTGGTCGAGCGTGACAATATCAACCCGGCCCCGCGCTCCGGACGGCAGGAATATCTGGAAAACATCGTCAATCGCTATGTCTGAGCGGGGCCGGCGCTACATTTGAGTGGGGCCGGTTGCGAAAATCGCGTTGTCTTTCCGGCAAGTCAGGCCGGAAAGACAATCGCCCGCAATTTTCAATATCTAAATTAGTTTGTGCTTAATCAATGGTAAAGAATTGATGACTAGGCTCTGACCTGTTTTCAGGGAGCCTTTTCATCATGTCCTTCCACCGATTTTCCCGCACGTTCTCCGGGCCAGGCTGCGCGTCTGGCCCCGTTGCCCTTTTCGCCCTGGTGCCGGTTTCGGCCGCTGATGCGGCAGAGGTGCTGCATTCGGCAGCGTTACCCCCGGCAACGGAGGCATCCAGTCCGCCGTTGCTGTTGATCGCCGTACTGTTTCTGCTGCTGTTGTCATTCGTGGCGACCCCGTTGCGGGCGCGGGCCAAAGTGCGCAAGCCTGCCCGCAAGCGCCGCATCGCAAGCCACGATCCCGTTACCGGCCTGCCCGGCGCAACGGACTTTGCGGCACGGCTCGAGGAGATGCTGGCCGGGGCGCGAAAATCCGGAGACGACATTCTCGTCCTGCACGTCGACCTCACGGATTTTGGCGGTGACGGGGCGGCAAATGGCTGCTCGGTCAGCGATACCGCAGCGCGTGCCTTTGCGGCGGGGCTGAAGGTGCTGATGCCGCCGCAGACCGTAATCGGACGTCCTGGTGGCGACGGGTTCATCCTGGCGCTGCCTTCTGCCAACGGGCTCAGGGATGGCGAGAACCTGGCGGCGACGCTTGCCAGCTATTTTGCCCAGTCGCTGCTGCTGGGCGAGCGGGTTATCCATGTCGGTGCCTGCATTGGCCTCACGGTTTGCAAGGCAGGGGCGGAACAGGCCACGGAGCTGGTCCGGCAGGCCAGATGTGCCCTGTTGCATGCCAGCGAGACCGGCAGCGGCAGCGCCGCCTTTTACGAAGCCGACATGGATCGGGCCCGCCGGGAACGCATCGCGATGGAGGCGGATCTCTATCATGCCATCGAGCTGCGCGAGATCACGCTCGACTATCAGCCCATCGTCTCCAGCGTCACGGGGGAGGTGACCGGTGTCGAGGCGCTGGCGCGCTGGCAGCGGCTGTTGCACGGACCGCAACGGCCGGAAGTCTTCATCCCGGTTGCCGAGCGGTCCGGGCTCATCCATGCTCTCGGACTACTGGTGCTGCGGCAGGCCTTTGAGGACGCACGGCGCTGGCCGGAGATCGATATTGCCGTCAATATCTCGTCGATCCAGTTCCGCAATCCCGGCTTCGTGCAGCAGGTCGAAGCGATTTTCACCGAGCTGGAAATGGACCCGAAGCGCGTGATCTTCGAGGTGGCGGACGCCAATTTCATCGCGGGGACCGAACGGATCTGCCAGATGATGCAGCGGCTGCGCAGTATTGGCGTCCGGGTCACCCTCGACGATTTCGGTTCCGCGCTGTCCGGCATCAGCCATATCAGGCGCTTCTCCTTCGACCGTATCAAGATCGACAATTCGCTGATCACGCTTTCCGGTGCCCAGGGCGGGCATGAGTTGCTCTATGCATCGGTGGCGCTCGCCCAGTCGCAGGCCATTCCGGTGACGGCGGAAGGCATCGAATCGGAAGAACAGGCCCTGATCGCCACGCTGTGCGGCTGCGATCAGTTGCAGGGATATTATATCGCCCGTCCTGTTGCCGCCGAGGCGGTCGCAGGCCTGATTGCAGTGCGGGCACGCTCCCGCCAGCAGCCGGCAATGTCAGGGCAGCAGGTCGGGGATCAGCCGGAAGTCTTCCATCTCAGGGAGGTCCCGCCGCTGGACGTACCCTGGCCGCAAGATATGTCCGGGCCAGCGGAGCTGTCCGGGCCAGGAGACCTGTCCGGGCCAGGAGACCTGTCCGGGCAAGTGCTGCTGAGCCTTGTTCCCTCAAGGATTGCCTGACGGAGCGGACCGGGAGCCGTTAGAGTCTGTCTGGTTCACATTGAACCAGACAGACTCTAGCTGCCGATATGGCGGGTGCCGCGCTTCTTCGCGAGCGCGATCTGCAGCTGGCGCTGCCGGTAGCGCTCCCGGTCGGCTTCGCTGCGGCTGCCATGGCAGTTCGGGCAGCAGACGCCTTCCTCATAGAGCGGCGAGGCGCGGTCCTCCACCGTGATCGGATGGCGGCAGGCGTGGCAGAGCTTGTGGTCGCCCTGCTGCAGGCCGTGGGTGATCGAGACGCGGTCGTCAAAGACGAAGCAGGCCCCTTCCCACAGGCTTTCTTCCGGCGGCACCTCTTCCAGATATTTGAGGATGCCGCCCTTGAGGTGATAGACCTCCTCGAAACCCTGCTCCTTCATGAAGGCGGTCGCCTTTTCGCAGCGGATGCCGCCGGTGCAGTACATCGCCAGCTTCGGCTTGTTGTGCAGGCCGTCATTGGCCTTCACCCAGGCGGGAAATTCCCGGAAGGTCTTCGTGGCGGGGTCGACGGCGCCCTTGAAGATGCCGATGGCGGTCTCGTAATCGTTGCGGGTATCGATGACGATCGTCTCCGGGTCGGAAATCAGCGCGTTCCAGTCCTTCGGTTCGACATAGGTGCCGACCACCTGTAGCGGATCGATATTCTCGACGCCCATGGTGACGATTTCCTTCTTCAGCCGGACCTTCATGCGCAGGAACGGCATTTTCGCGGCACCGCTTTCCTTGTGCTCCAGCGCGGCGAATTCGGGCTGGGCGCGCAGGAAGGCGAGCACGGTGCGGATGCCCGCCTGCGGGCCGGCGATGGTGCCGTTGATGCCCTCATGCGCCAGCAGCAGCGTGCCCTTGACACCCTGTTCGTCGCAGAGCGCCTGAAGGGGTTCGCGAAAATCGGCAAACCGGGGGAACCGGGCGAAATGATAGAGCGCTGCCACCAGAAAGCGGCCATCGGCGGCGGAAATCTGCGGGGCAGGGCGGGCTTTTTCGGTCGTGTCGGTCATAGCGACGAAATAATCCGAGAAGAGGCCGAGCGCAATTGCTTTCCTCGGGCCGGATGCGCTTTGCCTTTTGTCAAAGCGCCAGCAATCCGGCCTTTCCGGTGGGCGCAAACAGGTCCGGCTCTACCGGTGGCGATGCCTCGAGGCCCTCAAAGCCTGCACCCATCGCCCCGGCGATCACCGCGCAATCGGCATCGCTGATCGCAAGGATGCCGAAGCGGAACGGGTAGGCCCAGTTGGCCTTGCCCCGGGTGAGTTCCAGCTGCTGGAGCAGGGGCCGGATCGGGACGACATCTGCCGCCTGCCATTCGACATCCAGCCGGAAGGGCGGAATCCGCCGCCCATGCCGACCCGATAGGGCGCGGTGCCCGACGCGGTGCCGAAAGCGGTAAAGCTCTGCAATCCGTCGCGGACCTGAAAGGCGCGGGTCGGCGAGTAGCAGATGACCCTGTCGCCCGGGCGGACGCGCCGGAGTGGCGCGTCCTTTCCGTGGCAGACCTGCATGAAACCGCCGCTGCGGCCACGCGCCACGTGGTCGGCACAGGCAATGGCCAGCCAGTTCATCGCTCAACCCTCCGGATGAAAGACGCGGATGCGGTGGTGGTCGGGATCGGTTGCCACGAAGGTGAAGCCGAAATCGCGCGTCACGGGCCGATCGAGAATGGTGACATCCAGCTTTGCCCAACCGGCATGGATCTCCTCGACCGCCTTTGGGCTTTCGGCGCGAAGGACGATTTCGGCCCCCCCGCCCATCTGTGATGCGCGGGGCTCCACCGCGTCCTTTTTCCAGAGGCCGAGCCTCAGTCCGGAGGGAAGGGCAAAGAGGGCAAAACCTGGCGAAAGTTCGACCGGTTCGGTGCCAAACAGCCGACCATAGAACAGGGCACTGGCCTGCGGGTCGCTGACGTAAAGCAGGATCATGTTCGGGCTCATCACGTTCTCCCTTGTTTGTGATGACGCCATCATGAAGAATCATACTGACAGTTTTTGTCAGTATGATTTTGGAGTGCGATGGCCCGCTTCTCTTAAAATATCTTATCATTGATATCATTCTCCTGCCGCCACGCCTTCAGCAGGCTCTGGCGGTGGCGGGGATAGCGCTCGGCGCGGACCTCCAACTGCTCGATCCGGTCGGTGCGGAAATGGCGAAAACTGCTGCGCAGCACGCACCAGGCAATCACCACCCGCACCTGTTCGAAAAAGCCCAGCGCAAAGGGCCAGATATCCCGCTCGGTCAGATTGCCGCCCTCGTCCCTGTAGCCGAGATGCAGGATCTTTTCCTGGCGGATGGCGGCGCGGATCGGCGCAAGATCAATTTTCCCGGCCCTCGGTGACGGGGCCGGACCGATCAGCAGATGCGTCGAGGCAAGATGGTCCCTCATCTCCTCCGGCAGCACGGCGGTGATCTTGGCGAGCGCCTGGCCTGCGGCATGCGCCAGTGCATCATCGGTGCGCCGCGCTACCCAGCGCGAGCCCAGCACCAGCGCCTCGATTTCCTCGCGGGTGAACATCAGCGGCGGCAGCATGAAACCCGGACGAAGCACGTAGCCGATCCCCGGCTCCCCCTCGATATCCGCCCCTTCGCCCTGCAGGGTCGCGATATCGCGGTAGACCGTGCGCAGGGACACCCCCAGCGTATCAGCCAGCACCTGGCCCGCCACCGGATAGCGATGGCTGCGCAGAAGCTGCAAAAGATCAAGCAAGCGCCGCGCACGGGCCATGAAATTTCTCCTGACACATTTTGGCAGCATGTGGCGATTTTGGCCAGTCTCTTGACAGGTCACTGATATCGGAAGCTGTACCGCACAATGATCATCGCCGCGATCATCTCGACAAAAGCGTCGATCCGGTCTATCACTCCGGAAAATTCAATCGTTTTAAAGAGGTGCTGCCATGGGTGCGAAAACCGAGAAACTGCTGTCGATCCTCAAGCTCCAGCCGGTGGTGCCGGTGCTGATCGTCGAGGATGCGGCCTCTGCGGTGCCGCTGGCACGGGCGCTGGTGGCAGGCGGGCTTTGCGCCATCGAGATCACCATGCGCACCCCTGCTGCGCTCGATGCGATCCGCGCGGTGGCGGCGGAGGTCGAGGGGGCATTTGTCGGGGCGGGCACGATCCTGAATGCGGCGCATTTCGAAGCCGCCGAGGCGGCAGGCTCGACCTTCATCGTCAGCCCCGGCACGACGCAGGAACTGCTTGACGCCGCGCGTGGCTCCGCCGTGCCGCTGCTTCCCGGTGCGGCGACGGCGAGCGAGGTCATGGCCCTGCGCGAAGAGGGCTATCAGGTCATGAAATTCTTCCCCGCCGAACAGGCAGGCGGAGCCGCCTATCTGAAGTCGCTCTCCTCGCCGCTGGCAGGCACGCTGTTTTGCCCGACCGGCGGCATCACGCTGAAGATTGCGCCGGATTACCTGAAGCTGCCGAATGTCGTCTGCGTCGGCGGCTCCTGGGTGGCTCCCGCCGATCTGGTCGCCCGGGGCGACTGGGCCGGAATCACCACGCTTGCCCGCGAAGCCTTTGATCTCAGGGGCTGATGCGGTAAGCGCGTTTTCGCAATTAATCGGCGATGGCGGTTTGTATCTGGCGCGAGTGTCACCTATGTTGAGCCCGCACCCTTCACCGGAACGGAGACATGAGCCATGTTTGATGCAAAGCAGTTGCTTGACCAGTTTCTGGGCGCGCCCGTACCCGGAACCAGCGCCACGGTGAAGGAAAAGGCAGGCGATCTCGCAAGGCTTGCCCAGGAAAATCCGCTGGCAACGGGGGCGATTGCCGCCGTGCTGCTCGGTACCGGCTTCGGCCGTCGCCTGACCGGTGACGTCGTGCAAATCGGCGGTCTTGCCGCGATTGCCGGGCTTGGCTACCGCGCCTGGCAGAATTACCGGAATGGCGCGGCACCTGCCGCCGCCGCTCCGTCCGCAACCCCGCCGCAACTCGCGCCGCCGCCAGCAGGCTCGGATTTTGCCGAAGGTTCGCCTGCCCATACCTCTGATTTTGCCCTTGTTCTCGTCAAGGCGATGATTGCTGCGGCCCGGGCCGATGGCCAGATCGATGCCGCCGAACAGGCGATCATTCTCGACAAGGTGAAGCTGTCGGGGCTTGGACCGGAGGCGGAAGCCTTTCTCAATTCGGAAATGACCCGCCCACTCGATATCGACGAGCTTGTCAGCCATGCAACGACCGAGGCGCAGAAGGTGGAGCTCTACACCGCCTCGCGCCTGACGATCAACCCGGACACCCGCGCGGAGCGTGGCTATCTCGACCTGCTCGCCGGTCGCCTTGGCTTGCCCGATGACCTCATCATCCATATCGAAGCGACCGTTTCCACGGCGAATGCCTGACTGGTCGCCTGACAGGCAGGGTAAAGCGGTCGGGCAAAAAATCCCCTTGCCTGCCGATTTTGCAGGAAACGGCGACCGGAAAGCGGTAGATACGGATTTCGGTCGAAGCATCGGCATGTGACAAGGCACAGGATATGGCAGATCTCAACAACTGGACGCCCCGCCCCGCCCCCTCCGGCGTAACGCTGAAGGGGCGTTTCGTAACGCTCGAACCCTATGACAGGGAGAGGCATCTCAAGGCACTCTGGGACGGTCTCGGCGGCATGGCGGTCAATGGGCTGATGGCCTATTTCACCCAGCCCGATTTCGGCGGCATCGAGGATTTCGATGCCTGGCTGACGGCGATGCAGACGCGTGGCGGCTGGGTGACGGAAGTGTTTCGCGACAATGCCACCGGCAAGGTGGTCGGCGAGGCAAATTACATGCGCGCCGATCCTGCCAATGGCGTGGTGGAGGTCGGCGGCGTTGCCCATGGCCCGGCCATGGCCCGCACGCCGCTTGCCACCGAAGCCCATTACCTGATGGCAAAGCATGTGTTCGAGGATCTCGGCTATCGCCGCTACGAATGGAAATGCCACAATGAAAATGCGCCGAGCAAGGCTTCGGCGCTGCGCTACGGCTTTGCCTTTGAAGGGGTTTTCCGCCAGCACATGCTGTCGAAGGGGAAAAACCGCGATACGGCCTGGTATGCGATGATCGACGGCGACTGGCCGGGGATCGCGCGTGCTTTCGAGGCCTGGCTGTCGCCTGAAAACTTCAACGCCGATGGCAGCCAGAAGCGCAAGCTGGAAACGATCCGTACGGCTTTGAGCGGGGTGCAGGGCCTGTGAGCGCACCCGGCAATCGCAACAACATCATCGCCGCCTTCGTCATCCTGTTCGGGTCGGGGCTGCTGTTTTACGCCATGCCAAAGATCATGCTGTGGATCGGCTCCTGGTCCCCGGCGCTTGCAGGCGTGTTCGGGGCTGGGTCGGTGCTTGCCTTTTTCCTGGTTTTCTGGCTGAGGAGCCGCTACCAGAAACGGTAATCCCGTGCTTTCCGGCTATTGAAACGATGCGCCAAGCAGAAACAGCCCCATCAGCAGCACCACCAGCGCGCCGCCGATTTCGGCCGAATGGCCGATGATGCGTCCGGTCGGGCTATCCGCGCCTGCAATCTTCAGGGCGATGCCCTTGGCGGAGACGGCAAGGGTCGCAAGCGTTGCGACCGTGATGGCGGTGCCGACCGACATCGCCAGTACGGACAGAATGCCGCCGAGATAGAGCCCGTTCAGCAGCGAGAAGGTCAGCACCAGCAGGGCACCCGAACAGGGCCGCAGCCCCACCGCAAGGATCGCCGACCAGGCTTCCCGCATACCGAACCGGCCATCGAGCAGGGCAGGGTCCGGCATATGGGCATGGCCGCAACTGTCGCAGATGAAGCTGGCCTTTGCCGGTGCTGTTGCGCGGGGCAGGCCGTGGCGGCAATCGGGACCGTGGACATGCGGCGCATCCCCGGAGAAGAGCGTCAATGCCGGTTTGCTGGCGAACAGCAATCGCAATTTGCGAAACAGCAGCCAGGCCCCAAAGGCGACGATCATCGCAAAGGACAGCCGTTCAAGCGCGGTCGTCGCCTCGGTCATCGAAATCGAGGTGCCCCGCAGCACCAGAAAGGCAAGCCCGACCATGACGATGGCGGTCAGGCCCTGCAGGAATGCGGAGAGAAACGAGATGAAGATGCCGCGTTTCAGTTCCGTCTCGTTGGCCAGCATGTAGGAGGAAATCACCGCCTTGCCATGGCCGGGACCGGCGGCGTGGAAAATGCCATAAGAAAAGGACAGGCCGACCAATGTGGTGAGCGCGTGCGGATCCTGCCGCATCGCCTTCAGCGCACCGGTCAAGGCGCGGTAGAAATCCTGCTGATAGTGATTGATCACCGCAAAGACCGGTCCGAACAGGCCGGTTGCCGGAATGCCGGGTTCCGCAGTGCCGATGCCGAGCGGCGACTGGGCGCTGGCCATTCCTGCCGCAAGACACAGCATGGTTACCAGCAGCAGGGTTTTCGGGCGGGCGCGTGTCAGCAGGTGACCTCCAGCCGGGTGGCAAACAGTTTGGCCATGTTGGTTCCAGTCGGGTCGCTGTAGAAGGCCTGGGTGAGATTTGCCTGGTTTTCCTTGATGACCTCATCCGGATCCGGCCGGATCACCGCCTTTTTGCAGGCCTTGAAGGCCTCGCCGATGGTGACCATGCTGGCGTCATAGGCAAAGTCGATCGACGTATAGAGTGTCGGATCATAGACACCGAAAGTAAGCTTGCCCTTGAGCGGCATCGGTACGGCCGGCTTGACGGCAAAGAACATCAGCAATTGCCCGTCGCGATAATCGACATGGATGACATCTGGTGGTGCGACCTTCACAGGTTTTCCATCCTGGGAAAGTGCCGTGTAATAGCTGTAATCCGCCAGCGACTTGCGCACGGTCTTTCCCACCTCGTCGAGTTCATCAGGGTCGAGTGTGGAATTGCTGTCCTTGTCGAAATCCAGCACCACGCTGGAGGAGAACACTTCATCGAAGCGCCAGACATTGTGCAATTCTGTGATCACGCCTTTTTCGTCGGCGACGACTTCAAGGCGTGCATCGACAAAGATATGCGGATGGGCGAAAGCGCCAAGCGGGGTGGCCGAGGCCAGGGTCAAAGCGAGAAGTAACCGTTTTTTCATGCCGCGCCCCGGTGTCAATTTCTGTACGTGTCATACGGGAGTGAGTCATTTTTACGCCAGAAACGGTCGATTGCTTTCAGGGTTGACCACCACCTCGCCCATGACAGCCAGCTAGTGGAATGAATTTGACATTCGATGCCCATTCGCCGCGATCTCGAGGATCGAATGTCAAATTCCTAAATTCCACCAGAATCATAGTGTCACTAGTGGTTTTCATGATTCCGACATTTGCTCTCGAGGGTAAAGCGGACGGTAGCAAATGTCGGAATCAAACCACTAGCCGCGAAATGTCTCGCATTGTTCGCTCTTCTTGAACCAGGTCGACAGGAAGTCGACAAAGATGCGGACCTTGGCGGGGAGATAGCGGCGGTGCGGATAGATGGCGTAGATGCCGCGGTCCTTCGGGGAACAGTCGCCGAAGAGAACCTGCAATTCGCCTGACAACACATAGGGCTGGGCGATGAAATCCGGGATGATGCCAAGGCCGAGACCGGCGCGGGCGGCCCTCAGGCTGGCGCGGGGGCTGTTGACCTCCATCCGCCCGGCAAGCGGCACCGTCGTGCCCGTGCCATCCGGGTTGTAGAACCGCACCGCATTATGGGTGCGCGAATTGGTGTCGATGATCGCGGGCACGCGGGCGAGGTCCATCGGTTCGCGGAACGGACCGTGGGTCGCGATGAAGGCCGGCGTGGCACAGATATAGACCTGAAAATCCGTGAGCTTGCGGGCAATCATGCCGGAATCCTCCAGCTTGGTGATTCGCACCGCGACGTCGAACCCCTCCTCAATCAGGTCGACGAACCGGTCTTCGGCCACGATTTCCAGCGACAGGTCGGGATAGGCAATGGCAAAATCGATCAGCGACTGGCCGATCTCCGCATCCATGTAGGTGCGCGGCACCGAGATGCGCAGTCGCCCCTTCAGGTCGGCATTGTTCTCCCGCACGAGGTCGGCAAGATTGTCGATTTCCTTCAGGATGTCGGCGGCGGTGCGGTAATAGGTATGGCCGGCTTCAGTCAGCGAAAACTGCCTTGTGGTGCGGTTGAGAAGCAGCGCGCCGATCTCGTCCTCCAGTTCGCGCACATATTTCGACAAAAGCGCCTTGGAACGCCCGACCTTGCGGGCAGCAGCCGAAAAACCCTCCGCCTCCACGACATCGATAAAGGCACGAATCCGGGTGAGTGTGTCCATGGGGCGATCTCCTCTGACGATGAAAGTGAACAACGAAGAGAGATTGTTCAATCAAAAAAATCGCATCGGCAATAATTTGCACTTGATTATGACGGCGAAAATTCCTATTTCGCGGTTGCCCAAAGTCGCACGTGCCTGTGGGTGTCCGCCGACCCTCGAAAGGTGAGGAAATCGGTAAGGTACCTGGAACTAACCCCTCCAGTCGCTATCTCGGCCAACTGAGAAATGCGAGGACATCTTGAAGCAACGACGGTGCGGGCCTTTCTGGTGTCTGCCGGCTTTCCATCAGCCGGGGTTACTGTAGAGGCACACCCTCATTGCCGGACGTGCGGTCGGGTTCATCCCCCCAATCCAAGGCAGACAAAGCGGAACATTGCCGTGGCAGGCGTTGTTCCACCATATCGCGCAGGTCGTGCGCATGTCTGGTTCCGGGGTCTCCACCGGCTGGTTCCATGCATGCACGCGTCTGCCCTTTGTCCTCCGGTTTTTTCCGGAGAATCGACTTTTGAAAGGGATGACCCATGACCACTGCCCGCATTCTCGACTTCATCAACACCCGACGTCCCGAAGGACCCTGCCTGGTGGTCGACCTCGACGTGGTGCGCAACAATTATCATTCCTTCCGTCACGCGATGCCGGACAGCGGCATCTATTACGCCGTCAAGGCCAATCCGGCCCCGGAAATCCTGTCGCTGCTCGCCTCGCTCGGTTCGAGCTTCGATTGCGCCTCGGTCGCCGAAATCCAGATGGCGCTCGATGCAGGCGCGACGCCGGATCGCCTGTCCTATGGCAATACCATCAAGAAGGAACGGGATATCGCCCGCGCCCATGCGCTCGGCGTGTCGCTTTTTGCCGTCGACAGCCATGAGGAAGTGGAAAAGATCGCCCGTGCCGCTCCCGGCGCAAGGGTCTTCTGCCGGGTGCTGACCTCGGGCGAAGGGGCGGAATGGCCGCTGTCGCGCAAGTTCGGCTGCGTGCCGCAGATGGCCGTCGACGTGCTGGTCTATGCCCATCAGCTCGGGCTCGAATCCTTTGGCGTCTCCTTCCATGTCGGTTCGCAAATGACCGCGGTCGACGCGTGGGATGCGGCCCTTGCCGATGCCAAGCGGGTGTTCGTGTCGCTGGCCAAGCAGGGCATCCACCTGAAGATGGTCAATATGGGCGGCGGTTTTCCGACCCGGTATCTGAAGGACATTCCTTCGTCGGAAGCCTATGGCAAGGCGATCAACGCGTCACTGCGCAAGCATTTCGGCAACAGCCTGCCGCAGACGATCATCGAGCCCGGTCGCGGCATGGTCGGCAATGCCGGGGTGATCAAGGCGGAAGTGGTGCTGATTTCGCGCAAGTCCGACAATGACGATGCGCGATGGGTATTCCTCGACATCGGCAAGTTCGGTGGTCTCGCCGAAACCATGGACGAGGCGATCCGTTATCCGATCCGCACCAACCACGATGGCGGCGAGATGGAAGACTGCATCATCGCCGGCCCGACCTGCGACAGCGCCGATGTTCTCTACGAGAAGAACCTCTACCCGCTGCCGCTGTCGCTGACCATCGGCGACGACGTGCTGATCGAGGGGACCGGTGCCTATACCACCACCTATTCGGCGGTCGCCTTCAACGGTTTCGAGCCGCTGAAGTCCTATGTGATCTGATCTGGCGCTCCGGCCAAAGCCGGAGCGCCCCTTCACACATCCCTTTCATGTCCGGTTGCGTTCTGCCACGGTTCTTGCCTGTTCGTGGCGGCCATGCGCGGGGCGATAATCGCATTCGGTACGGGAGGCTGTCATGGCCGCTGTTCTGTCTCATTCTGCGCCTGCAGGTGCCGGGCTTTTTCAAATCACCAGCGAACGAGCAGGTGAGGCGGACGCGCGCGAGGCGCTGCTCGACCGCGCCATGGGCGAGGGTCGCCACCGCAAATCCTCCGAAAAGCTGCGCCGCAACCGACAGCCTGCCGAGGGGCTCGCCCTTGTCGCGCGCGACGCAACCGGCACCCTGCTCGGCACGGTTCGTCTCTGGACGATTCATGCGGGTGTGCGCGCCGATGGCATGGCGGTGCCCGCCCTGCTGCTCGGACCGCTTGCCGTCGATCCCCGCGCAGAAGGCCGGGGGATCGGTTCCGCCCTGATGCGCGAGGCGGTCAAACGGGCGCAAACGCTCGCTCACGCGGCAATCCTGCTTGTCGGCGACGCGCCCTATTACCAGCGCTTCGGTTTTTCCCCGGAGAAGACCGGGCTGCTGGTGATGCCCGGCCCGTTTGAACGCAACCGGTTTCTGGCGCTCGAACTCGAGCACGGCTGGCTCGACGGCGCAACCGGACTGCTCTGCGCGGCTGCCTGAGTGCGCCTTGCGACCAAAACCTTTGCCTGTCAGCGCTGGTTCAACCCATGCGAAGCCCGGACTTCCGCAATCTCATCCACAAAGCCTCGCCCCAAAGGTTGAGCGCCAGTCCTGCCAGAACCAGCAGCGAGGCGAGCCCGGCAGGCATCCCCGCCGCGATGCCTGCAAACAGGAAGGCAAAAACCAGCGTGCCGAGCATCACCCCGACGGCGGCGAGATCGCGCCAGCCGATCGCGGGCTTTTGCACGAAGAAAATGCCGGGAAAGGCGCAGACCGAAAACCGCAAGCCCGCCATCAGCAGTGGCGGCAGGCCCTTCAGCCCGAGCGCAATCACCACGAAATTGAAACCCCAGAGAAAGGCGACGAGCACCAGCAACAGGGCGTCGCGGGAGGAGAGTGCGGCTTGCCGGTCGGTGTCTGTCATGGTTCGCCCCACTTGCGTTCCGGTGGGTGAAACGCATCCGAGGGTAGCGGCTTTGCAGCCGACGGGCCAGTGAATATTATTCAGGTTTAATATAACGGAAAGTCACAGGCGGTCGGCCTGCCTTTCCATCCACCGCCTTCAGGCGGCAATGTCGATCACGCCGCAATCGCCGGCTTCGGAGGCAAAGGCGACGAGTTTGCCGCTCTGGCTCCAGTTCATGGCGGTGATCGCGCCCTTGCCGGGGCGGCGCAGCAGGGCTTCTTTCTCGTCGGCGAGGCGGACGCAGAGGATCATGCCGTCGATGAAGCCGATGGCGAGGACATCTTCGACGGGATGAAAGGCGACCGAAGTCACCAGAATGTCGGCGCGGGTGCCAAGCTCCAGCGGCGGCTTGCCCATCGGGCCGTCCTTGCCGGAAAACGGCCAGACGATGGCGGCGGGAGCACCCGTAGTTGCCAGCCATTTGCCCTTGTTCGACCAGGAAACGCCTTTCACCTTCACCGGATAGCCCGACATCCGCATGTGGCGGGTATCCGAGCCCGGCTTGCTGTCGAGCTTCCAGCCATGCAGGGCGTTTTCCTGCATGGTGGTGACGACGAAGCGGCCGTCGGGGGAGAAGGTCACGCCGGTATGGGCACCCTTCCATTCGAGATCGACCGGCTGGCCGGGGGCGGCCACCCAGTGCATCGACACGCCATTGTAGCGCGCCGCCGCCAGCCGCAGGCCTTTCGGGGCAAAGCTCAGGCCTTCGATGGTGCGGGTTTCGGCAAATTCCGCCCGCTTGCCATCGGCAAGCACGGCGGTGGCCGTCTTGCCATGGGCGAAGGCTGCGGCCCCAGACGGGCCTGCGGCGACGACCGTGATCCACTTGCGCTCGACTTTGGCAAGCTCGACCAGGCTGCCATTGGCATGGGTGCGCACCACCCTGCCATCCTCGCCGCCGGTGATCAGGCTGGTCCCATCCGGGGAAATGGCCGCAGACAGCAGGCCGTCATGGGTCTTTTCCGACTTGTGGCCCATGTCGAGCCGGTGGATGACCCCGTCGGCAGCGGCGAAGAAGGGGACATTGCCGAGAAAACGTGCCGTCACCACATGGCTGTCGAGATCAAGGGGGGCGACTGTAGGCATCAGGCAATCTCCACGATTTCCCGCTTGTTCCAGGGAAAGATTCTAGTGTTGTCGACATCGATCACCCGCATGCCGCCGTCGTGCTCGTAGCAGAACCAGCGGTCCCAATGGGCCTTCAGCCAGTCGAGGCAGATGGCACGCGAGCCGCCTTTCAGCGAATCCGGCGGCAGCAGCGCATAGATCAGTCCGGCCTTGTAGCCGGAGAGCACCAGCAGGCCAAGCCCGCATTCCTCGTCATGCGGCTCGAACACCATCAGGTCCACCGGCGGCGAGCCGGGGCCGAGATCATAATTTTCGGGCAGGCGCAGGACATCGCCGGTATAGAGCGCTGCTTCCGGGCTGTCGGTCAGGCGCACCATGCTCAGGCGGCAGCGGCTTCGCAGGCCTTGAAGCTGTTTTCGAGCTTTTCCCGGTCCAGATCACGGCCGATGAAAACCAGCCGGCTCTCGCGCTTTTCGGCGTCCTTCCACGGACGCTGGTGATCGCCCTCGACGATCATGTGGACGCCCTGCACCACATAGCGCTCCTCGTCACCCTTGAAGGCGATGATGCCCTTGAGGCGGAGGATCTTCGGGCCATCGGTCTGGGTGACCTTCTGGATCCAGGGGAAGAACCGGTCCGGATTCATCTCGCCGCCGCGCAGCGAAATCGAGGTGACCGTGACATCGTGGATCGGTGCCATCTCCGGCTTGCCCGGGGCATGGTGCCCATGCCCATGGCCATGGGCATGATCATGATTCTCATGTCCGTGATGGTCATGGGTGCAGCCGGGGCCGCATTCATGGTCGTGGGCGTGATCATGTGCATGATGGTCATGTGCGTGGTCATGGCCGCAATCCGGGCCGCAGACATGGTCGGGATGATCGTGGTCGAGGAAATGCGGATCATTTTCCAGCGCGCGTTCCAGATTGAAGGCGCCCTGGTTCAGGATCTTGGCAAGATCGACCTTCGAGCGTTCGGCCTTGTGGATGCGGGCGGAGGGGTTGATGGCGCGAACCGTCGCCTCGATCCGCGCCAGTTCTTCAGGCGTCACCAGGTCTGTCTTGTTGATGACCACGACATCGGCAAAGGCGATCTGGTCCTCGGCCTCGCGGCTGTCCTTGAGGCGCAGCGGCAGATGGCGGGCATCGACAAGGGCGACGACCGCATCGAGCTCGGTCTTGGCCCGCACGTCGTCATCCATGAAGAAGGTCTGGGCGACCGGCACCGGATCGGCAAGGCCGGTGGTCTCGACGATGATGCCGTCGAAGCGGCCGGGGCGGCGCATCAGGCCTTCGACGACACGGATCAGGTCGCCGCGCACCGTGCAGCAGACGCAGCCATTGTTCATCTCGTAGATTTCCTCGTCGGATTCGACGATCAGGTCGTTGTCGATGCCGATCTCGCCGAATTCATTCACGATGACGGCATATTTCTTGCCGTGGCTTTCGGTCAGGATGCGGTTCAGCAGGGTTGTCTTGCCTGCACCGAGATAGCCGGTCAGAACGGTTACGGGCGTTGGCTTCGGCAGAGCAGCATCGGTCATCTGAACCTCGGATTATCTTCGCCAGGGTCTGGCATGATTGGAAATCTGGAGTTCATATAAGGGCGCGGCCTGCCGGTTTCAAAGGCTTTTCCATCTGATCGCGCGGTTTCCACCGGGACGACATGGCCGGGCAGGGTGATCCCGGGAAGCTGGTGCCCGGGATCCATGACCCTGCGGTCAGTCCACCAGATCCGCCCTGTGGTCCGATGCATAGGTTTGCAGACTGCGGGGCGCATGGCCGGTCAGCTTTTCCACATCGCCGGTGATCGTCGCGGTCCAGCCTTCGCGCACGGGATGGAAGATGGCGGCGAGGAAACGGGCATAGGCTTCAGGAACACCGGCCCCCGTCAGCATGGCGATGAAGCTGTCGTCATCGACCGGCTGATAGGTGATGGCCTTGCCCGCGACGGAACCAAGGATTTCGGCAGCCTCGGCGTAGCCAAGCGCCTGCGGGCCGGTCAGGTTGAAGGCCTGGCCATCAAAGGCCGGGTTGGTCAGTGCTGCAACGGCGCTGTCGGCGATGTCGCGGGTGTCGATGAAGCTGGTCTTTCCCGACGCAGCGGGAAGGCCGATCACGCCATGGCGCAGCCCTTCGCGCCAATAGGTGTGGAAATTGTCGGCAAACCAGTTCGGGCGGATGATCGCATGGGGCAGGCCGGAATTTTCAAGCCTGCGCTCCAGCTTGCGATAGGGATTGTTCTCATCGGCATCGACGCCCATGACGGTCATCAGCACGATCTTGATGCGGCGCGCTTCTGCCGTATCGAAGACGGGGGCGAGCAGTCCCACGGGGTCGAGATAGCCGGCAGGCACGATGGCAAACACCCGGTCGACATCGGCGAGCGCCGCATCGAGCGATGCCGGATTGGCAAGATCCAGTGAAACGCCTTGCGCCCCCCCGACCGCCGATCCGCTGCGGCTTGCCGCCTTTACCCTCTCCCCCCGGTTGACAAGACCCTGCACCACCTTGCTGCCAATCGTGCCGGTTGCGGCGAGGACGAGAACTTTTCCAGTCATTGCGAAACTCCTTTGAAATTGCGTGCCTGCTGGCATATGGTATCAATTGGATACCTGCTTGCCATCGGTAATTAGTTATGGTTTGGGATCGCAGGTGTAAAGAAGGCACTTTAAAGTGACATGGTCACCTCAAGGAAACCGGCTGATGACTTCTTCCCCGCAGGCGCCACCGGACGACAGGTCGCTGGCGTTCAATGTCTATTCGGAAAATTGCCCGACCCGGCTTGTCATCGACAGGCTCGGTGACAAATGGGCGATCCTCATCCTCAACCGGCTGGCTGGCGGCACGATGCGGTTCAACCGGCTGCGTCGCGACATCGAGGGGATTTCCCAGAAGGTTCTCTCCCAGGTTCTGAAAAAGCTGGAGCGGGACGGACTTGTCAGCCGCACGGCCTATCCGACGGTGCCGGTCACCGTTGAATATGCAATCACGCCGCTGGGGCAAACGCTGGCCTCGACGGTGGCCGAAATCACCCGGTGGGCAGAGGCAAACATGCCGCTCATCCTCGATGCCCAGCGCCAGTACGATCAGGCAAACTGAACGATCCCGGCAAAAGAGGGTTCAGCTAAACTGGTGGATGTCGAAGGCGTCCACATCCCGCAGCAGCGCCGTCAGGCCCCCGACGGCTTGGGCAATCAGCCTTTCGCCTTTTTCGGCTGTGGCTGCGGCGGCATTGCCCGCCGCGCCATCCGGGTTGAGGTCGGACATTTTCCAGCCGAAGGCATGCGGGCCATAGGCGCGCAGATGGGTGAAGCGGCGTTCGAACTCGCTTTGGCGCGAGGGGAAGTTGCGGGCGAGATCCATTCGCACCCGGTCCGGATGCAGCGCCAGCATCACCGATGTCTCGATGTCGCCGGCATGGATGTCGATGGCCTTGTCTTCGGGGCGGATGATGTCTTCGGGAATCCCGAAGCGGGTCCAGCTGGTGGCAACCACCAGCATGTTGAAACGTATCCGCGCCTCCGTCGCCACGATGGTCAGCAGCGGCGAATTGCCACCATGGGCATTCAGGAGCACCAGCTTGCCGATGCCTTCAGCCTGCAGCGTCCTGGCGATCGAAAGCCAGCGCTCGACAGCCTCGGCATAGTCCAGCGTCCGTGTTCCCGCGACATCCATATGCTCGATGGAATAGCCGACGGTCTCGACCGGCAGGACGCGCACCGCAAGCTCCCGGGGCAGCTGTCTCAGAAGGCGTTCGGCAATCCCTTCCGCAATCAGGCTGTCCGTCTCGAAGGGCAGGTGAGGCCCATGCTGTTCGTGGGCACCGAGCGGCAGCAGGGCGATGGTTGGTCGGGTCTGGTTCCGGGAGGGCAATGGGCGGGACCTTTCGGGCGGCATCGGCGCAGGCATCTGGCGAAGACCCGCCGTGTTGGATAAGGTTGTCTTGTGAACACATGCTGCCGTGTTCACAAGAGCGGTCGATAGAAACAGCTGGAGGGGCCTGTGGGCAAGAAAAAAGACGACAGGAAAAAGAAGGACGCCAGGGAGAAATTGCCGCTGGACACAGTTGTCGCCGAATTGCCGCAGGCGATCACCCAGGCGGCACGCTCGATGCGCACGGCCCTGTCGCGCAACCTGCTCGATGCCGGTCTCTATGCCGGACAGGATGGCGTGATGCGGGCGCTGGCGGGAGAGGATGGGCTCACCCCCGGCGGCCTTGCGCAACGGCTAGGCGTCAAGGCCCCGACCATGACCCGCACCGTCGGCCGCATGGAGCAGCAGGGCTTTGTCGAGCGGCGTGCCGATGATGAGGACCAGCGCTTGACCAAGGTCTACCTGACAGAGACCGGACGCAACAGCCTTGAGGCAATCGGCCAGTCTGTCGATCAGTGCGCCGCCCAGGCGCTCTCCGGCTTCAGCGGCAAGGAAATGCGCAGCCTCCTCAAACTTTTGAAGGCGCTGGATGAAAATTTGAAAAATGGGGACGCATCCACGACAGTGTCTGTCTTCCCGGACGATGAAAACTAAGAAGATTTAGGGGAATATGACAAATGGGGAGATTGCTTTCTAAATTTAGAAGACTTATTTAAAATTTTTAAATCCTCTCCTGCCTGATCATCGTTGCGGGGACTGCTGATGGCCCAGAAAGTCAAACTGTCGACCATTGCGGAATCGCTCGGGATTTCGACGGCCACGGTGTCGCTGGCCCTGCGCGACAGTCCGCTGGTGGCGGGCACCACCCGCGACCGGATCAAGGATCAGGCCCGCGCCCTCGGCTATATCTACAATCGCCGCGCGGCCAGCCTGCGCACCTCGCGCTCCGGCATTGTCGGTGTCGTCGTGCATGACATCATGAACCCCTTCTACGGGGAAATCCTGAAGGCCATCGAAAGCGAGCTCGACCGCAGCCGCCACACCTTCATCCTGTCCAATCACTATGATTCCGTCGACAAGCAGCGCACCTTCATCGAAACCCTGCTGCAGCTTGGCGGCGACGGGCTGATCGTCTCGCCGGCCATCGGCACGCCGCCGGAAGACCTGCGCCTTTCGGAAGAAAACGGCATGCCGGCCATTCTGATCGCCCGCTCGATGGAAGGTGTCGACATGCCGACCTTTCGCGGTGATGACAGCTACGGCATCTCGCTGGCCACCAATCACCTGATCGGCCTTGGCCATCGCTGCATCGCGATGATCGGCGGCACCGACCAGACCTCGACCGGGCGCGACCGCTATCAGGGCTATGTCAATGCGCTGCGCAAGGCGGGGATAGAGGTCGATCCGGAACTGCGCATCCCCGGCCCCCGTTCCAAGCAGGGCGGCTTCGAGGCGGCGGTGCATTTCCTCTCCCTGCAGCAAAAGCCGACCGCCGCCGTCTGCTGGAACGACCTCGTCGCCATCGGGTTGATGAACGGCATTGCCCGCGCCGGTCTGGTCCCCGGTCAGGATATCTCGGTCACCGGCTATGACGATCTGGAGGAGGCCTCGATTGCCACGCCGGCGCTGACCACGGTGTGGAACGGCCAGGCGGAAGTCGGACGGATGGCGGCCCGCGCGCTGCTCGACCGGCTCGATGGCAGCCACGAGCCGGATGGCATTCACCTGATCAAGCCGGAAATGCGCATCCGCCAGTCGACCGGCCCGATCCGCCGCTGATGTCTGCCGGTCAGACAAATTCCTTGCTGCGGGCGGCGACATGGGCGCGCACGGCCCGGCCGAAATCCTCAAACAGCCGCCGCGATGGCGTGTCGGTCTCCGCCCAGTATTCCGGATGCCACTGCACGCCGACCGCATAGCCTTTGGCATCGATCACCGAGACGGCCTCGATGGTGCCGTCCTCGGCGGTCGCCTCGACCTGCAGGCGCGGCGCGATGGCCGAAATCGCCTGGCGGTGCAGCGAGTTCACCTGGATTTCGCCGGTGCCGAGCGCCCGGGCGATGCAGCTGCCTTCCTTGATGTAAACAGGCTGGCGGATCGCATACATCACGTCCCGCGACGGGGTGACGGGCTTGCGGTGATCCCAGATGCCGGGCTGTTCCTGAATTTCCGAGGCGAGCGAGCCGCCGAGCGCCACGTTCATTTCCTGGATGCCTCGGCAGATGCAGAGCAGCGGAATGCCACGTTCCACAGCCCGGCGGATCAGCGGCAGGGTGGTTGCATCGCGGGCAGGATCGAAGGGGCCATCCTCGACCCGGGCTTCGGCCCCGTAGAGCGAAGGATGCACATTTGTCGCCGACCCCGTCACCATCACGCCATCCACCCGGTCGAGCAATGCGTCGATGTCATTGCCCTGTTCGAGCGCCGGAATGATGAAGGCCATGGCATCGGCCACCTTCACCAGGGCGTTGATATATTGCACCTGAACGCTATGCCAGTCCGTGCCGTCAAATGCGCGAATATCCGCAGGGACGGCGACGATGGGTTTGGACATAAGAAGCTCCGCTGGAGTGGGTAGAGAGGTTTTTGAGACCCCAGAAACGGGGTGAAGTCAATATATTTTGAAAGAAACAGGCAAAGTTGCGGCATGCGCAAGATTTGCTGCCAGCACTGCCCAGGCCACATTTCTGCTTTCAGGTGAGGGCAGAAGGCCCTTTTGCCGTCAGGAACGCTTGAAAGGGCAAGGCCAAAAAGGTTAGCTTCGTCCACAGGCCTGCGTGGCAAGATGCATGGCAAAACAACGAAAGGGGAGAAATCATGGATCGTCGTTCATTTATCCGCAATGCGGGCGCAGCAGGAGCAGGCGCGGTTGCGGCATCGGCACTTGCGGCACCGGCGATTGCCGAGGAAAATCCGAAGATTTCCTGGCGCATGACCTCCTCCTTTCCGAAAAGCCTCGATACGATTTTCGGCGGGGCGGAAGACATTGCAAAGCATGTATCCGATGCAACCGGCGGCAATTTCACCATCCAGGTCTTTGCGGCGGGCGAAATCGTTCCGGGTCTGCAGGCCATTGATGCCGTGACCGCCAACACGGTCGAAATGGCCCATACCGCCAACTATTATTACTGGGGCAAGGACCCGTCCTACGCGCTCGCCACCGCCATCCCCTTCGGCCTCAATGCACGGCTGCAGAATGCCTGGTTCTATCAGGGCAATGGCAATAGCCTGATGAACGAATTCTTCGCGACCCAGGGCCTCTATGGCCTGCCTGCCGGCAATACCGGCGCCCAGATGGGGGGATGGTTCCGCAAGGAAATCAACACCGTCGACGATCTCAAGGGCCTGAAGATGCGCATCGGCGGCATGGCCGGCAAGATCATGCAGAAGATGGGCGTCGTGCCGCAGCAGATCGCCGGCGGCGACATCTATCCGGCACTGGAAAAGGGTGCCATCGATGCCTGCGAATGGGTTGGCCCCTATGACGACCAGAAGCTCGGCTTCCAGAAGGTCGCCAAATACTACTACTATCCCGGCTGGTGGGAAGGTGGCCCGGTGCTGCATGCCATGGTCAATCTCGACAAGTGGAACAGCCTGCCGAAACAGTATCAGGCGGTGCTGACAGATGCCTGCGCCTATGCCAATACCAACATGCTGGCGCGCTATGACATGAAGAACCCGGCGGCCCTGAAGCAGCTGGTTGCCGATGGCGCGATGCTGCGGCCCTTCAGTCAGGAGATCCTTGAAGCCTGCTATGCGGCCTCGCTCGAAACCTATGCCGAGATCTCCGCCGCCAACCCGACCTTCAAGAAGATCTATGAAGACCAGCTGGCCTTCAAGAAGGACGCCTATCTCTGGATGCAGCTGTCGGAATATACCTATGATACATTCATGATGATCCAGCAGCGCGCCGGAAAGCTCTGATCGTTCAGGCGGGCAATTTTATCGCAAGCCCCATTCGCATCGCCAGCTTCAGGGCGGCCTCAGCGGATGGGGCTTTTTCGTGGCCTCAGGTCTTCGGCGGCTGGCTGAGGTCGATGGCGGGTTTCGGAGCGCCCGCAGGCTTGCCGATCACCGGGGCACCGGGCAGGCCGTTCAGCGATGGCAGGCCGAGGCTTGGCAATCCCGTCAGGCCCTGCGATTTGCCCTTGTCATTCTCGCCGAAGGCGGGGATCTCGATCTTGATCGAATTCGGATCGACTTTCGGTGTGTTGTCCAGCCAGTAGGTGACCGAGGAGGGCCAGAAGATGACGATGGCGACCAGGATCAGCTGCATGCCGACCCATGGCAGGGCCCCCATGTAGATATCCGAGGTCTTGACCTCCTTCGGTGCGATGCTGCGCAGGTAGAAGAGCGCAAAGCCGAAGGGCGGATGCATGAAGCTCGTCTGCATGTTGACGCAGAGCAGCACCCCGAACCACACCAGATCGATGCCGAGATTGTGCGCGACGGGGGCCAGCATCGGGATGATGATGAAGGCGATCTCGAAGAAATCGAGGAAGAAGGCGAGCACGAAGACGAAGAGGTTGACGAAGATCAGGAAGCCGATGGGGCCGCCCGGCAGTCCGCTCAGCATGTGCTCGATCCACAGCGAGCCGTTCATGCCCTGAAAGACCAGGCTGAAGCAGGTCGAGCCGATCAGGATGAACACCACCATCGACGTGATATGCATGGTCGACTGCATGGCCTGCTTGACCAGCGGCCAGGTGAGTCTGCCATGCAGGGCGGCGAGCAGCATGGCACCAACCACGCCGAGCGCGCCCGCCTCCGTCGGCGTCGCAAGGCCGATGAAGATGGTACCGAGCACCAGGAAGATCAGCACGATCGACGGGATCATCCCGGCCAGCACCCGAAACACCAGTCTGGCATCGAGCTTGCCACGCGCCTCCAGCGGCAGCGGCGGCATCAGATGCGGTCGCATGACCGACAGGACCAGGATGTAGAGAATGAAGATCGCCACCTGCAGGATCGACGGGCCGATGGCACCGAGATACATGTCGCCGACCGACTTGCCGAGCTGGTCGGCAAGCACCACCAGCACCAGCGAGGGCGGGATCACCTGGGTGATGGTGCCGGAGGCGGCGATGACGCCGGTGGCAAGCCTTGTGTTATAGCCATAGCGCAGCATCACCGGCAGCGAGATCACCCCCATGGTGATCACCGAGGCCGCCACCGTGCCGGTAATGGCGCCGAGGATGGCACCCACCACGATCACCGCATAGGCAAGCCCGCCGGGGATCGAGCCGAACAGTTTTCCGGTCCCCTCCAGCAGGTCTTCGGCCAGCCCGCAGCGCTCGAGGATCGCCCCCATCAGGGTGAAGAAGGGAATGGCCAGCAGCAGGTCGTTGGAAATGATGCCGAAGAAGCGGAAGGGCAGGGAATGCAGGAAGACCAGGTCGAAATGGCCGGTCGCCACGCCCACCAGCCCGAAAAACAGGCCGACGGCGGAGAGCGAGAAGGCAACCGGAAAACCGTAGAGCATGAACAGAACCATGCCGACAAACATCAGCGGCGGCAGAATACCGTAGTCGAACATGGGGAGCCTTTCGCCGGACCGGTGTTACTGCAGGGGTTTTTCGTAGGTCGTGTCGATCTGCATCTGCCCGGTCAGGGCGGCGATGCGCTTGATTAGTTCCGACAGGCCCTGCAGCGCCAGCAGCACGAAACCGGCGACAAGCACCAGCTTCACCGGCCAGCGGATCAGCCCGCCGGCATTTTGCGACATTTCGCCCTGCGCAAGAGACAGCGCAAAGAACGGCCAGCAGATCCAGGCGAGATAGAGACAGGCGGGAATGAGGAACAGCACCAGCCCGAAGGCATCGATATAAAGCCGCGCCCGGTCCGAGACGCTGCCATAGATCAGATCGACCCGCACATGCTCGTTGCGCCGCAGGGTATGGGAGGCCCCCATCAGCACCACGAAGGCAAACAGGTACCACTGGATCTCCAGCATCGCATTGGAGCTGATGTTGAACAGATAACGGGAGATCGCATTGCCCGCCGACAGCAGTGCACAGGCGAGCACCATATATTCGGCAATCCATCCCATGGTCTGGCTGACGGCATCAATCGCCGCACTCAGCTTGAGAATGCTTTTCATCGTCCCTCCCGCACGCAGGTGCTGTCCGTCTCCAGCCGGGTCGCACCGAACCGGTCTTTGCCGGTCGGGTCCATCCAAGCGCAATTGCCGTGGCTTGGCAACCGTTGATCGCGTCGAGGCCGGCAGCGCAAATGTTTAAGCGGAGAAGGCGACGGGATCGGAGGAGACGCAGAATTATTTCCTTTCAGTTGCTCCATTTGCGCGGAACTACAATTCCCGGTGTGCCTTTTTGCTGAAAAATTGGAATATTCAACTCAAAGCGCCCGGATTCAGAAGTTATTCGTTAAAACGTTCACGGTAGATTGCCCGGATCAACAGGGCCGTACTGGTGCCTTCGCGCCTGTGGCCTGATAACTTTTCGTGCTGCCAGTGGCGAATGCCGGGGTCAGGATGGCCCCGTCAGCACCGGGCAGGGGGGACTCCTCATGAAGATCCAGAGTCCGAACGCCGTACCGACAGATGTCTATCTGTCTTTCGTCAGTTCGCTGTTTGGAAACCGGAAAACCCTGTTCACCGGGATGATCGTCCACATCCTGACCTATGGCGCCATTTACGCCAAGACGAGAGATCCCTTCTATATCTGGCTGACCGCCATCTTCATGTCCGTGTGCATTTTCCGGATCTACTGGTTCCAGCAATTCGACGCGGCGGGCAAGTCCCGGTTGACGCGTCTTGATATTGCCAACTGGGAAAACCGCTATCTCTGGGGTGGCGTCACCACCACGGCCATTCTGGGGATCGGCAGTGCCTATGCGATTGTCTTTGCCCGCGACCAGTTTGCGATTCTGGCCTGCATTGCGGTAACGCTCGCCTCCATGGTTTCTGTCGTCGGCCGCAATTATGGCTCGTCGCGTGCGGTCAATCTTCAGACCCTTACCGCCTGCCTGCCGATCATGCTGGGTTTCATCCTGGTCATGGACCCCTTCATGGTCGCCTTTGCGGCGCTCCTCATCCCGTTCCTGCTCACCACCCGGATGATGGCCAACGGGGTGCGTGACTTTCTTTACAAGAATGTCATTGCGTCGCGCGACATGGCCGAACTGGTCGACCGTTTCGACATGGCGCTGAACAACATGCCGCATGGCCTGTTCATGCTGGATGCCAACAACCGCATTCTCGTCGTGAACCGCAAGGCCTGCGATCTCCTGAAGCTCGGCGATCAGGACAGGCTGAAGGATTGCGATCTCGATCTGGTGCTGCGCTATGGTGCGCGGCATGCCTTCATCGACGGATCGCTGCCGGCCCTCATCCACCGGCAATTGGCGCAACTGGTGGATGGCACCCTGTCCAGAACCCTTGTGCAATATTCCGATGACCTGTTTCTCGAATTTTCCGCCAGCCGTCGTCCCGACGGGGTGGTGGTGCTGATTTTCGAAGATGTGACGGCCCGTGTGCGCGCCGAGCGGCGGGTGCTGCACATGGTGCGCTATGACCCTCTGACCGGCCTGCCCAACCGGGAATTCTTCGGCGAGACGCTGCTTGAAAACCTGTCCCGGCTGAAGGGCAATGATCTCATCGGCCTGGTGGTTCTCGATGTGGATGAGTTCAAGCATGTCAATGACATGAAGGGCCATGTGGCAGGCGACCGGCTGCTGTGCCAGATTGCCGGACGGCTGCGGGCGGTGGCAGGCGAGGGAGCCCTGGTCGGTCGGTTGATGGGCGACCAGTTCGTTGTCTGCCTGCCGGGAAGCGGCTCGGTCGAGGACCTGGATGCCCGGATTCGTCAGGTGCATGGCGACATGCGCGGCACCTATGATGTCGACGGCTCGCAGATGCGCATCAGCTTCAGTGGCGGATCGCTGGTCACGCCGCAATCGCAATTCCGCATGGAAGAATGGCAGATCAAGGTCGACCTCGCCCTGTTCGAGGCGAAGTTCAAGGCGCGCGGCACCTGCGCGTCCTTCGAACAGGAAATGGATGCGCGCTATATCGACCGGCAACGCCTGAAGGTGGAACTGCGCGATGCGGTGGAGGCGGGCGAGCTGCATCTTGTCTATCAGCCGATGTACCGTCCGGATGGCGAGGTGATGGAATGTTGCGAGGCGCTGTCACGCTGGATCCATCCCGAACGCGGCGCGATTCCGCCCACCAGTTTCATCCAGATCGCCGAAGAAATGGGCATCGTCTCCGACATCACCCGTTTCGTCATCCAGCAGGCCTGCCGCGATTGCGTCACCTGGCCCGGTGACATGGCCGTTTCCGTCAATCTGTCGGTGCAGGACCTGCGCAATGACAACATCATCACAGTGGTGGAGGAGGCCTTGCGGGAAACCGGGCTTTCCCCCTTCCGGCTTCGGCTGGAAATCACCGAAAGCTGCCTGGTCGAGGAACCCGCGACCGTCCACAATATTCTGACCGCGCTGCGCAACAAGGGCATGGTGATCGCGCTCGACGATTTCGGCACCGGCTTCTCCAGCCTCAGCTATCTCGATTCGCTGCCGGTTGATGTGGTGAAGATCGACCGGTCCTTCGTGCGCAATATCTGCGAGGATTCGCGCCGCCTGAAGCTGTTGCGCGGGACGGTGAACCTCACCCGCGAACTCGGCCTGAAAATCACCATCGAAGGGGTCGAGACCCTGGAACAACTGGAGCTGATCAACCGCTATCAATGCGCCGATCTCATCCAGGGCTATGTCTTCTCGGCAGCCGTGCCGGCCGCACGGATCGCATTGCTCTCAACCCAGCAGGCGGCACTGGTTCCGCGGCGCCTCGCCTGATCCGGCCGCGTCGACAACCCGCCTGACAGACCGGGCGCGCCACCGCCCCCACGTCGTTTCCCGGCTGTTCTCCAGTAGAAATCCGCGCCTGAAATATTCTTCCGGCGTGTTTTAGTATGGAGTCAATAATAATATCTGTACATGCGCAAGACCTGCTTATGCACAGGGCTGATCCAGCTTTATACAAAATATTAACCATAATAATTTACGTATTTTTAACCGTGTTTGCTAAATTTTTATTAAATATTTAGCAAACCATTGCTGTCTCCCGGAATAATCCGCATTAACAAGTTGTTAACTAGGCGGAGTATTCCATGTTCGATCATACCACCGGTGCGGGGACCTTCTCGCGCAAGCTTCTCGACCTCCTCGACCGGGTAGAATACCGGCGCGTCGAGACCACTGAGGATATGGAGGATGTCGCGCGTATCCGCTACAAGGCCTACAAGATGGCCGATATCCTGACGCTCGACGGGTCGACGCTGATCGATGATATCGATTTCGACAGCCATGCCTATATCTTCGGCGTCTATTTCGAGGAGCGGCTGATTTCCACCGTGCGCATTCACCATGTCACGCCGGAGCACCGGGTCAGCTCGACGCGCGGCGTCTTCACCAGGGAAATCGATGCCTTCCTCGATGCCGGCCTGTCGCTGATCGATCCGGTGCGTTTTGCTGCCGATCCCGCCATCATGCGCGAAATGCCGGCGATCCCCTATTTCACCCTGCGGATTGCCGCCATGGCGACGGACTATTTCAATGCCGACCGCGTGCTGCAACTGGTCAGCCCGCAGCATGCAGCCTTCTACAAGCGGGTATTCCTTGCCAAGACCATCGTCGAGCCGCAGCGCAACTGCGGCAAATACAATATCGAACTGACACTGATGGCGACCGAGGCGAACGAGATCCGCAACGGGCTCTATCACCGCTACCCCTTCTTCCAGTCGGAAGGGTTCGAGCGGCGGATGATGTTTGGCCGGGGACCTGATGTCGGCGTCACCCCTCTCACCATCTTGCCCACCGCCAAGCTCGCCGCCCAGGCGTTCCAGGCGCGACAGGCACAGCAGCAACCAGGCGTGGCGCGACAATAAAGTGCTCCGCCGCCGCCCAACCCGGGGGCAGGGAGGCTTGCGGCGGCGGAATTGCTATGTCATGTATCGCCCTGTTGCGGGGCCTGTCCGGTTGTGATCGGGACAGACATTGCGCACGAAATTTCTGCCGCCCCTGGCGGGGAAAGATACAGGTATTTTGGTCCATTCGGTTCTGGCCACCCGTCAAGATGCGCGGTGCCCGGAACCCTGTGAGGGAGATGATGGAATGAGCGAACACCACACTGGTCCCGCCGAGCTCGGTGCACCCATGAACTATCCGGAGCACGAGAAGACCTATGCGGGTTTCCTGACCGTTGCCAAATATGGCACCTCCACCCTGGTGGCGCTGATGATTGCGATGGCCGCAGGCTTCTTCACCGCTGGCGGGTTCTTCGGCGGCGTCGTGCTGTTTATCGTTCTGGTCATCGCCAGCGCCATCCTGCTGCGCTAGAGTCTGTCAGGTTCATACTGAACCAGACAGACTCTAATACTCTTTGTTTTCGTTTGTCTTTTCGCTCAAACGAGTTTGAGCGCGAAAACCGGATTCCAAACGCAAAACGTCGTTTGCGTGTTTTCCCTGACAAACTCTAAACAGCAGACCCGTACTGTCCCGGATTTGAGATATTCAGGGCCGCCCCTGCAAGCGGCCCTTTTGCCGTTTTGCCCGGGCGTTTGCAAGCCGGGCAGGCTGTGACGCCAGCATGCTGGTCGTGCCCAAACGACAAAGGCCCGGATCATATCCGGGCCCGCTGATTTCACGTTCCAGAATTTTGGTCGATCAGCCGGCTGCCTTGCCGCGCGTGCGCTCCAGGCCATCCTTGGCCGGCTGGTAGCGGGGGTCGAGGCCGACGGCGTGCTGGTAGGATTTGGCCGCCTTCCTGAAGTCGCCGCGGCGCTCGTAGATCAGCGCCTGGTTGGCCCAGGATTCCGCCATCTTGTCGTTCAGTTCGATGGCATGGTTGAAATCGGCAAAGGCGTTCTCGTCGTCACCCAGCGCCACGTAGGAAATGCCGCGGCCGTTGTAGGGTTCCGGCGAGGAAGGCGACAGCGAGATCGCCTTGGAGAAGTCGTCGATGGCCTTTTCGTGCTGGCCGCGCTTCTGGAAGATCAGGCCGCGATTGTGATAGGCGCGACCATCGGTCGTATCCTGCTGGATCGCCTGGTCGAAATCCCTGAAGGCCTCATCGATTCGGCCGGCCTGGCGATAGATATTGCCGCGGCCGATCAGCGCGACGTCGTAATTCGGATTGAGCTTCAGCGCGGAGTTGTAGTCATTGACCGCATCGGCGGGCTGGCCGAGATTGCGGAAGGCCAGCGCCCGGTTTGCATAGGCCTGGTAGAATCGCGGATTGAGCTGGATCGCCTGGTTGAAGTCGTCCACTGCCGCCGAGAAATTGCCAGCCCGGCCATAGGCGGATCCACGCACATTGTAGCCTTCGGGATCCTGCGGGTTCTTGGCAATCACGCCTGAGAGCGAGGCAATGTTTTCCGACGACCCTTGCGCCTTTTCAACGCGGATCACATCGTCACTCGAGGTGGTGTTGCAGCCGGTCAGCGACAGGCTTCCGGCAATCAGCGCCACGGCTGTCAGGGCAACGCGCAATCCGGGGGTGCGCCCGGTTGCGAGGGGAGGCAATGCCAGGGGATGAAGGGTCATGTCGGCCATCGGGATCTCGCTTCCTCTGCTGCTATCTCTGTCGACACCTCTGCGGTCGAGAGGAGATATTCTGCGGCACATCAATATATCCAGCGCGGTCGGGCATCAGCAATCCTCGGGCGGGTGTCCCAAGGCCTGTGTGTTCCGCTCCGGTCCCCGCCGTCCGCTGGACGACAAGCCGCAGCAATTGCGGTCAGTCGGGGTCCTCACCGGCGCTGGCCGGGTGGCGGGCATTCTTTTTGCCTGCCAGACGTCTGATAGGTCTTGTCATCAAAAAAGGCGGTGGCGATATCGTCGCCCCCGCCAATCAGCATGGATTTTCGTCAGAAAGACGGCGTCTCAACGCGCAGCCGGACGACCGCCGGTGACCAGGCCTTCGCGCTGCAGGCGCTTGCGGGCCAGCTTGCGGACGCGGCGAACGGCTTCAGCCTTTTCGCGGGCGCGCTTCTGGGACGGCTTTTCATAATAGTCGCGCATCTTCATTTCACGGAAGATGCCTTCGCGCTGCATCTTCTTCTTGAGCGCCCGGAGGGCCTGATCGACGTTGTTATCGCGGACGAGTACCTGCACGTGAATCCCATTCCTTACTTTGAGTTGTTGCCGTCTGGGAAAACCCGCAGCAAATAAAATAACATTCGTTCGGCTGGTGACCGATCGATTGGTCGAGGGGAATAGCAGAACATCGGCCCCAAGTCCAGATGGCAGATGTTTTCGCCAGGCAAAAATTGCCCGGGTCGGGTTCCGGCGGGCCGCATGTCAAATCGCGTCATGCGGAAAGTCGCAAAGAAACCGTTGTGCCGGACCCGGATTTGCGATTTCTATGCCCGATCCTTTAGAGCAATTGCAGGAAAGGCTGCCCGGCCCTTTGTCCGGGTGCCTGTTAAGGCAGGGATGCCCGGCAATTGCCGTGAGACCACAGACACGAGCCCTGATGAACAGGAGAAAGACGCGTATGCGCAAATATTCGGTTTTTGCCGTTGTCCGTGAGGCAATGCGCGGCCACAAGGGCTGGGAAGCCCAGTGGGCTTCGCCCGAGCCCCGCAAGGACTATGATGTCATCATCATCGGCGGCGGCGGGCACGGCCTCGGCGCGGCCTATTATTTGGCCAAGGAGCACGGCATCACCAATGTGGCGGTGCTCGAGCGCGGCTGGATCGGCGGCGGCAATACCGGCCGCAATACCACCATCATCCGCTCGAACTATCTCTATGAAGAGAGCATGCACATTTACGAGCATTCCCTGAAACTCTGGGAAGGCCTTTCCCAGGACCTCAATTACAATGTCATGTATTCGCCGCGCGGCGTGATGATGCTGTCGCACAATATCCATGACCAGCAGTCCTTCAAGCGCCACATCAATGCCAACCGTCTCTATGGCATCGACAATGAATGGCTGTCGCCGGAGCAGGCCAAGGCCTATTGCCCGCCGCTGGACATTGCCAAGACCGCCCGCTACGCCATCAACGGGGCTGCCCTGCAGCGCCGCGGCGGTACGGCACGTCACGATGCGGTGGCCTGGGGCTATGCCCGCGGTGCGTCGGATCGCGGCGTGCACATCATCCAGAACTGCGAAGTAACAGGCATCCGCCGCGGTCCCGATGGCCGCGTCACCGGCGTCGATACCAGTCGCGGTTTCATCGGTGCCAAGAAGATCGGCGTTTCGGCAGCGGGCCATACCTCGGTCGTGATGCAGAGCGCCAGTGTGCGCGTGCCGCTCCAGAGCCAGCCGCTGCAGGCGCTGGTCTCCGAGCCGCTGAAGCCGATCTTCCCCTGCGTGGTGATGTCGAACTCGGTGCATGCCTATATCTCGCAGTCCGACAAGGGCGAATTCGTCATCGGTGCCGGTACCGACCAGTATAATTCCTACTCGCAGACCGGCGGGTTGCAGATCATCACCCATACGCTGGATGCGATCTGTGAACTCTTCCCGATGTTCCGCCGGGTCAAGATGATGCGCCAGTGGGGCGGGATCGTCGACGTTACCCAGGACCGTTCGCCGATCCAGGGCATCACGCCGGTACCCGGCCTGTTCCTCAACTGCGGCTGGGGCACGGGTGGCTTCAAGGCGACGCCGGGTTCGGCAAACCTGTTTGCCCATCTGATCGCCAAGGGCGAGCCGCACAAGTTTGCCGCCGGCCTGACACTGGACCGCTTCCGCACCGGACGCCTGATCGACGAAGCCGCCGCTGCGGCTGTCGCGCACTGATTCGGGGAGATTTGAACCATGCTGCTGATTTACTGCCCCTATTGCGAGGAAGAGCGCAACGAGCTCGAATTCCGCAACGGCGGCGATGCCCACATCGCCCGCCCCACCAACATGGCCGACATCACGGATGAAGAGTTCGAGACCTACTTCTTCATCCGCGAAAATCCGAAGGGCCTGATCTTCGAGCGCTGGCGGCACGTGCATGGCTGCGGCCGTTTCTTCAACGCCGCCCGCGACACGGTCACCGACCGCTTCTACCTCAGCTACAAGGCCGGGGAGCCGAGGCCGGATCCCGCCACTTTCCTGACCACCGGTAATGACAAGGGAGCCTCGAAATGAGCGGTGCCAATCGCATTTCGGGCCGGGGGCGTCTGACCCCTGCCAAAACCGCGCGCTTCACCTTTGACGGCAAGACCTATACCGCCCTCGAGGGCGATACGGTTGCCTCCGCGCTTCTCGCCAATGGCGTGCATCTGCTCGGCCGTTCCTTCAAGTATCACCGCCCGCGCGGCATCCTGTCGGCAGGTCCGGAAGAGCCGAACGCGCTGCTCGACGTGTCGCGCGATGCGGCGCGCCGCCAGCCGAACGTCCGCGCCACGGTGCAGGAAGTCTTCGATGGCATGAAGACCAGCTCGCAGAACCGCTGGCCGTCGCTGAGCTTCGATATCGGCGGCATCAACGACATGCTGTCGCCGTTCTTTGCCGCCGGTTTCTACTACAAGACCTTCATGTGGCCGAAGAAGGCCTGGCATCACGTCTATGAGCCGATCATCCGTGCAGCCGCCGGTCTCGGCGTCGCCCCGACGGAAGAAGATCCCGACCACTATGCCAACCGTTTCGCCCATTGCGACGTGCTGGTGGTGGGAGCCGGTGTTGCCGGTCTCTCGGCAGCGCTTGCCGCCGCCAAGGCAGGTGCCAAGGTCATCCTGGTCGACGAACAGCCTGAAGTCGGTGGTGCGCTGCATTACGATACCGGCGTGCGGATCAACGGCAGGGATGGTTTCACCTGGGCCCAGGAAACCGCCGCCGAACTCGCCGCGATGGACAATGTGCAGGTCATGACCCGCACGACGGCCTTCGGCTACTACAACCACAATCTCGTGGCACTTGCCGAACGGGTCACCGACCATATGGCAAAGCCCTCGAAGTCGCTGCCGCGGGAGCGGCTGTGGCAGGTGCGCGCCAAGCGCGTCATTCTGGCCACCGGCCAGATCGAACGCCACATGGTGTTTGAAAACAACGACCGGCCCGGCGTCATGCTGGCGTCTGCCGGCCGCACCTTCCTCAACCATTTCGGCGTCGCCGTCGGTGCGAAGGTCGGTGTCTATTCCGCCCATGATTCGGCCTATGAAGCCGCCTTCGACCTGAAGAAGGCCGGCGTCTCCGTCGCCGCGATCATCGACAGCCGCGAAAACCCCGGTGCGGGCGTTCTCGCCGAAGCCCGCTCGCTCGGCATCGAGGTGCTGACCGGCCATGCGGTGCTGACCGTCGGCGGCAAGCTGCGCGTCTCGTCGATGACCGTCGGTCGCCACAATGGTGGCCCGACCCGCAAGATCGCGGTGGATTCGCTGCTGGTCTCGGCTGGCTGGACGCCCTCCGTGCATCTCTTCTCCCAGTCGCGCGGCAAGCTGCGCTGGGATGCGGAGCACCAGCGCTTCCTGCCCGGCACCTATGCCCAGGATGCACTGTCGGTCGGGGCCTGCAATGGCACCGATGCGCTGCAGGCAACCATCGAGGAGGCCCTTGCCGCAGGCGAGCTGATGGCCCGCGCCTCGGGTGCCGAAAGCGATGGGAAGGTCGAGATCTCCGGCGAGGCCCCCTTTGCCTGGACCGGCGGCATGATCGGCGCGGGCGAAGGCGCAGGCCCCGACACGTCCGTCAAGGCATTCGTCGACTTCCAGCATGATGTCTGCGCCAAGGATATCCGTCTGGCGGTGCGCGAAGGCATGCAGTCGATCGAGCATATCAAGCGCTTCACAACCAATGGCATGGCGTCCGACCAGGGCAAGATGTCGAACATGCACGGTCTGGCCATTGCCGCCGAAATGCTCGGCAAGGACATTCCGCAGGTCGGTCTCACCACCTTCCGCCAGCCCTATACACCCGTCACCTTCGGCACGATCATCAACCACTCGCGTGGCGAACTGTTCGATCCCGCCCGCAAGACGGCGCTGCATGACTGGGAAGTGGCCAAAGGTGCCGAGTTCGAGGATGTCGGCAACTGGAAGCGTGCCTGGTTCTATGCGCGCGCCGGCGAAGACATGCATCAGGCCGTTGCCCGCGAATGCAGGACCGTGCGCGATGTCGCCGGGATTTTCGACGCCTCGACCCTCGGCAAGATCGAAGTGGTCGGGCCGGATGCGGCGATGTTCCTGAACCTGCTCTACACCAATGCCTGGGATACGCTGAAGCCCGGTCGCTGCCGCTACGGCATCATGACCCGCGAAGACGGCTTCATCTATGACGACGGTGTCGTCGGCCGGATGGCAGAGGACCGTTTCCACGTGACGACGACGACGGGCGGCGCGCCGCGCGTTCTCCAGCACATGGAAGACTACCTGCAGACCGAATTCCCCGAGATGCAGGTATGGCTGACCTCCACCACCGAACAATGGGCGGTTATTGCCGTCCAGGGTCCGAAGGCCCGCGAGATCATCGCGCCGCTGGTCGAGGGCATCGATCTTTCCAACGAGGCTTTCCCCCACATGAGTGTGGCCGAAGGCCGGATCTGCGGCGTGCCGACCCGGCTGTTCCGCATGTCGTTCACCGGCGAACTCGGCTTCGAAGTCAACGTGCCTGCCGATTATGGCCAGGCGGTGCTGGAGGCAATCTGGGCCCGGGCCGAGCCGATGGGCGCCTGCCCTTACGGCACGGAAACCATGCACGTGCTGCGCGCCGAGAAGGGCTATATCATCGTCGGCCAGGATACGGACGGGACCGTCACCCCTGACGATGCCGCGCTTTCCTGGGCGGTTTCGAAGAAGAAGCCCGATTTCGTCGGCATTCGTGGTCTGAAGCGTCCGGATCTGGTGCGCGAAGGCCGCAAGCAGCTCGTCGGTCTCCTCACCAAAGATCCGTCCGTGGTGCTGGAAGAGGGCGCACAAATCGTCGCCGATCCGAACGAGCCGAAGCCGATGACCATGCTCGGTCACGTGACCTCGTCCTACTGGTCGAGCAATTGCGGTCGCTCGATTGCGATGGCGCTGGTTGCCGATGGCCGGGCCCGCATGGGCAAAACGCTCTATGTGCCGATGGCCGACCGCACCATCGCGGTCGAGGTGTCGGACATGGTATTCTTTGACAAGGAAGGGGGACGCATCCATGGCTGACCTGAATATCGCAACCCGCAAGAGCGTTCTTCAGGGCCTGACGGGTGGCTCGCCGGTGGCAAGCCTGACGCCTGCCGCTCCTGCAAGCCGGATCTCGCTGCGGGCACCCGCCGCCTCCGTTGCTGCGCTGTCGACCGCGCTTGGTGTCAGCCTGCCGACCCGTCCGAAGACTTCGGCCTATGCCAATGGCCGCCACGCTCTGTGGATCGGTCCGGACGAATGGCTTGTGATCGACGAGAGCGGCGCCGATCTGGTGGCCGAGGCGGGCAAATCCGGCGCGCTGCATTCGGCGGCGGATGTCTCGCACCGCAACAATGCGATCATCGTCTCCGGTCCGGCTGCCGAAAATACCCTCAATGGTGGCTGCTCGCAGGACCTGTCGCTTTCGGTCTTCCCGGTCGGTGGCTGCTCGCGCACCCTGATCGGCAAGGCTGAAGTGGTGCTCTTCCGCACGGCGGAAGAAGTGTTCCGCGTCGAAGTCTGGCGCTCCTTTGCCACCTACGTTTTCGGCATGCTGCACGAATCCGCCGAAGACGCCGCGCACTGAACATTAGAAATATATGATATAAAGAGCGTCCGGTTCCTGCGAATCGGGCGTTTTTTTGGGCGCACTTGTATCTAGTTGGATACGTGCTAATGTATGAAATATTGCTGTCGGAAGAGTTTGAGCGCTTTCTGCACGACCTGGTGGATGCCTCTGCCCAGTCCCATATCGTGCGAAGGCTGCGGCGGGCCGAACAGGGGAATTTCGGCGATACGAAACCTGTGGCACGAGGCCTGTACGAGATGCGTATTCACCACGGCCCCGGCTACAGGCTCTATTATACCCGCGTGGGGTCAGTAGTTTACCTGTTTCTGGCGGGTGGCGACAAGTCGAGCCAGCGGGACGACATCAAACGTGCTGTCGAAATGGCACGCACATGGAGGGCAGGATGAAGTTTACCCGGTTTGATGTTGCCGACTATCTGGCGAACGAACAGCAGCAGATTGAATATCTCAGGGTTGCCCTTGCAGAAGAAGATCCCGACTCATTTCTCTCCGCGCTCGGGGATATCGCCCGGGCGCGCAGCATGGCGAAGATTTCCGAGGCAACCGGACTTAGCCGCGAAAGCCTGTACAAGGCCTTGAAGCCGGGGTCGAAGCTGCGGTTTGAAACCGTGCAGAAGGTGCTGGAGGCGCTGGGGTTGGAATTGTCGATCCAGCCGATGGCGGCCAGTGCGGAGGCTATTGCCACCCCGTCCAGCGCAGCCAGCGGCCATGATAATCCGCCCGGCCAAGTTCCCGGGTCTCGCCGCCTGGCCAGAGGGTAAGCGAGACAGCGGCCCCCTCGGGCTTGCCGTCGCCCTCCATCGACAGCCAGGCGATGGGATGATCCTCATCCGCGTCCGCCGCGTGGCGGGAAATCATCGCCTGCATCTGCGCCTTCAGGCTGTCGGGGAAATATTGCCAGACGACCGAATGCAGGATCACCCGCACCTCGCCCTTCCTGCGGTCGCCGAGGCGGGCATCGAGCCAGGGAAGGGCATCTGCCCTCTCGACAGGTGCGCCGATCCGCGCGGCAAGTCCGAGTGCCGCGCGGGTGCGCTGCAGCCGGTCCGTCTGGCCGGCCCAGAGATAGGAAAGCAGCCGGTCGCGGTCGGCTTTTTCCGTGCTGGAGAGGGGATTGAGGTCGCAGCCACCGCGTCCCGAGATCGCAAGTCTGACAGATGGAGGTCGCGGCCCCTGCCAGTCGGGCGCAATCTGCACCGGTGCCTCGGCATTGCCGAAGGCAATGCCATCGAAGCGATAGCCATAGTGGTCCGGAATGAGGTTCAGGCCGGCACTGGCACCGATTTCAAGCAGCCGCAGCGGCTTTCCGGTCTGCCGGGCGATTTCCAGCAGGCCCGCATAGAGCGGGCCGGAGCGGCGGACTTCGTTGGTCTGCGGCGGTGAGGCGAGGCGGGCGAGAATGAACTCTGCATGGGACTGAAGTGCCCGTTCGCAGGCGGCGGCGATTTCGGCTTCATCCGCCTGATGGGGCGGATAGACATCGCCCAGGTCCCGGTTGCCATCGAGAACCAGCGCGTGCAGGGCTCCCGCCACCCGCAGGGCCAGCGCATCGCCGCCGGGCAGCGGATTGCCCGGCCAGTTGAGGATGGCGGCCCCGACCCGCGAGTTTTCGTTGAGCGAATTTGCAAGCAGGCGCAGCAGCCTGCCCATGAAAGGCGCATCCAGCCTGTCGCACTCGACGGCCTGCTTTGTGAAACTGTCGCGTATCCTGTCCTGCATCAGGCGTCCTCCGGCCTGTCCTTCGGGTCGAACTGGACGATGGTGATCCAGGTGGCCGTCAGGGCGGGCTTGCGCTCGTCTTCGATTTCGACGCTGACATCATAGGTGGTCATCAACAGGCCGGCACCGCGAAACCGGGCTTCCGTCAGGGTGAAATGGCCGCGCACCCGTGCCCCGGTTTTCACCGGTGCCATGAACCGCAGCTTTTCAAAGCCGTAATTGATGCCCATTGTCTGCTCGCGTATATGCGGCAGGCAATCGTAGTTCATGGCGCTCAGCAGCGACACCGAGAGAAATCCATGCGCAATCGTGCCGCCGAACGGGCTTTCTGCCGCGGCCCGCACGGGGTCGGTATGGATGAACTGATGGTCTTCGGTCGCGTCCGCGAAGGCGTCGATCATGGTCTGGGTGACCTCGAACCATCGCGAAACCCTATTGACGCCAATCTCTTTCCTGACATCAGCCAGTGAAATCTCGTTTGCCATCGCGCCCACCTTTACAGAGAACAGTTCGGGAAATTAATACCGATCCCGGCGATTGTCGCAATCCATCCGTTTACCGCTATGCACATACCAGAAAGCGGACCTCGCGTGCCGAAAGCAGCAGGCCTCCCGAAATGGCGGGTCCGGCGTCAGGCGCAAGTTCTTGCCAGGTACCGGCAATCGTGAAATGGCGTGATTGCGGCGCGCGGTTGATGAGGACGGCAAGGCGGACCATCTGGCCGGTCGAGCGGTCCGCCGTCCGCAGGATCATGGCAAGGCCAGTTTCCTCCGGATTTTCCCAGAGATCCGGACGCATAGCCATCCCGTCGGGATGCAGCCATTCGACCGCATCGCCATCACCGGGCCAGAAGCTCGTCTGCTGAAAGACATCAAAACGGCTTCTGAGCGAGGCCAGAAAAGCCGTGTGCGCGGTGAGTTCCGTGTCCTGCCGGTCCCAGTCGAGCCAGGTCAGCGCATTGTCCTGGGCATAGGCATTGTTGTTGCCTTGCTGGCTGCGTCCGCCTTCGTCACCCGCCGTCAGCATGATGGTGCCGCGCGTGGCAAACAGGGTGGAGAGCAGGGCCTTCACATCGCGCCTGCGGGATGCGATCACCTCGGGCCGGTCGGTCGCGCCTTCGGTGCCATTGTTCCACGACAGGTTTTCGTTGTGGCCGTCCCGGTTCTCCTCGCCATTGGCCTCATTGTGCTTGTGGTCATGGGAGACGAGATCCAGCAGGGTAAAGCCGTCATGGGCGGCAAGGAAGGTGACGCCGCGCGCCTCTTGCCCCGTGGGAGCAAACACATCGGAGGACCCCGCCAGAACGGTGGCAAGCGCTCCCGTCATCCCCCGGTCGCCGCGCCAGACCCGGCGCAGCGTGTCGCGCGCCCGGTCGTTCCATTCGAGAAAACGGTTCGGGAAATTGCCGAGCTGATAGCCGCCCGGGCCGATATCCCAGGGCTCGGCAATCAGCACGCGGTCATGCAGAACGGGATCGGAAAGCAGCACGCGGGCCGTTTCGCCAGCAGCGTCAAACCCCTCGCCGACGCGAAACAGGATCGGCGCAAGGTCGAAACGGAAGCCGTCAACACCTGTGCTCAACACGAAATGGCGCAGGCAATCCACAATCAGCTGCCGGATGAAAGGCTCTCCGCAGGCAAGCGTATTGCCGCAACCGGTATCGTTGACGAGGGTTGCGGGATCACCGGGCAGATGGCGATAGGCGGAGAGATTGTCGAGACCGCGCAGCGACAGCGTCGCGCCATGGCGGTCGCTCTCGCCGGTATGGTTGAAGACCAGATCGAGGATGGTGCCAATCCCCTCGGCACGAAGTGCCGCAACCGTCGAGCGCAGTTCCTGGACGCCTCCCGGACAGAGGCGGGGATCAAGCGCCATCAGCGCCACCGGATTATAGCCCCAGCCATTGGCAAGGCCGAGCGGCGGCAGGTGGCGTTCGTCGAACCAGGCGGTGACCGGCATCAGCTCGATGGCGGAGACGTGAAGACGCTTGAGGTGGGCAATTACCGCAGGATGGGCAAGGGCTGCGACCGTGCCCCTGATTGCTTCCGGGATATCGGGATGGAGCCGGGTGAAGGGCTTGACGGCGACCTCATAGATCAGCCCGCCCGGACGAAACAGCGGCGACCCGGGCTTTGTCTGCGGGTGCTGGCGCAGGATCGCGCGCGGCACGATGTCGCCGGTCTCGGCGCCGAAGGTGCAGAGGCGGGGATCATGACGGAACGGGCGGTCGAGTTCCGTCGCATGGGGATCGACCAGCAGCTTTGCCGGATCGAACCACAGGCCGCGGGCGGGATCGTAAACGCCATGGGCGCGAAGGCCGTAGCGCTGACCTTCCGCCAGTCCGGCCACCGACAGCCGGTGCAGCTTGCCATCGCGATCCATCGGCAGGCGGCGGGTCACGGTATCGCCATCGTAGAGGCAAAGCTCGACAAGTCCTGCATCGGGTGCATGGATGGCAAAATCCGCGCCCTCAGCGGTCAGTGTCGCGCCCGGTCTTGCAGCCATGCGGTCTCCTTGCGGCGCGCGCCCGGACGATGTCAGGTGATGACGCTCGGTGCGTCGCGACCGGTGCGGGCGCGGATATCCGCAATGGTTTCGGCCGCCGAAATCAGATCGGCAAGCGCTTCCTGCGTGTCGAGGTCGTGCTTGTTGCAGTCATCCTCGTAGCGCTCGATATAGACGCGCAGCGTGGCCCCGGAGGTGCCGGTGCCCGACAGGCGGAAGACGATGCGCGAGCCGCCGTCAAACAGGATGCGGATGCCCTGGTTCTTGCTGATCGAGCCATCCACCTTGTCATGATAGGCAAAATCATCGGCAGCCGCGACGGTGAGATCACCGACCCTGGTGCCGGGCAGCTGGTCCAGCTTGCCGCGCAGCGTCTCGATCAGGCTATGGGCAGCAGCGGAATCCACCTCTTCATAGTCGTGGCGGGAATAGTAATTGCGGCCATAGGCGGCCCAGTGCTGGCGGGCAATTTCGGCAACGCTTTCGCCACGCACCGCAAGAATGTTCAGCCACAGCAGCACTGCCCAAAGCCCGTCCTTCTCCCTGACGTGGCTGGAGCCGGTGCCGGCACTTTCCTCGCCGCAGATCGTCACCAGATCCTCGTCGAGCAGATTGCCGAAGAATTTCCAGCCGGTGGGCGTCTCGAACATGTTGATGCCGAGGCGGGCTGCAACCCGGTCGGCGGCCTGGCTGGTCGGCATCGAGCGGGCAATGCCGGTGATGCCGGAGGAATAGCCGGGGGCGAGATTGGCATTGGCGGCGAGAATGGCCAGGCTGTCGGAGGGGGTTACGAAAATGCCTTCGCCGAGAATGAGGTTGCGGTCGCCGTCGCCGTCGGACGCGGCACCGAAGCCGGGGGCATTTTCGCCCATCATCTCGTCATAGAGTTCCTTGGCATAGACCAGATTGGGGTCCGGGTGATGGCCGCCGAAATCCGGCAGCGGCACGAAATTGCGCACCGAACCCAGCGGCGCGCCGAGCCGGTTTTCAAACAGTTCCTTGGCATAGGGACCGGTCACCGCATGCATCGCATCGAAGACGATGCGGAAGCCGAGGTTGAGCAGATTGCGGATCGCGGCGAAATCGAACAGGCTTTCCATCAGGTTGGCATAGTCTTCGACCGGGTCGATGACCGATACCACCATTCCGGAGACGGTCTGCTTGCCGATCCGGTCGAGATTGACGTCGGGTATGTCGGCGATCTTGTAGATGTCGATCGTCTTGCTGCGCACATAGATGGCGTCGGTGATCTTTTCGGGGGCGGGGCCGCCATTGCCGATATTGTACTTGATGCCGAAATCTTCGGTCGGACCGCCGGGATTATGGCTGGCCGACAGGATGATGCCGCCGAAAGCCTTGTATTTGCGGATGATGTGGGAGGCTGCCGGTGTCGAGAGAATGCCGCCCTGTCCCACCATCACCTTGCCGAAACCGTTGGCGGCGGCCATCTTGATCGCGATCTGGATGACTTCGCGGTTGTAATACCGCCCATCGCCGCCGATCACCAGTGTCTTGCCCTGAAAGCCTTCCAGCGAATCGAAGATCGACTGGATGAAGTTCTCGGCATAGTTCGACTGCTGGAACACCGGCACCTTCTTGCGAAGACCCGAGGTGCCGGGTTTCTGGTCCTGGTAAGGCGTAGTGGGAACGATCTTGATCATGATTGCTCACGCGGTTCTTGATAGGAGGCTGGAATAGAGCTCGCCATAGCGCTGGGCGCTCCGCATCCAGGAAACGTCCGCCTTCATGCCTTGCTTTTGAATCTGCGTCCAGAGCTTCTTGTCGGCATATAGTCGGAAGGTCCTGTGGATAGCCTGCCGCAAACCCTCCTCGGTGACGGGCGCGAACTGGATGCCCGTGGCGCAGCGGGCCTGGATGGCGGCATGGTTGGCGTCGATCACGGTATCGGCAAGACCACCGGTGCGGGCAACGACGGGCACGCAGCCATAGCGCAGCGCATAGAGCTGCGTCAGGCCGCAGGGCTCGAAGCGCGACGGCACCAGGATGGCGTCCGATCCCGCCTGCATCAGGTGCGAGAGCGGTTCGTTATAGCCGGTGGTCATGCCGATCCGCCCGCGATTGCGGGCGCTGGCACTCAGCATGGCGCTTTCGAGCGCCGCATCACCGCTGCCGAGAATGACCAGCTTGCCGCCCAGACGGACGATGTCATCGATGACGGCGGGCAAAAGGTCCATGCCTTTCTGCCAGGTCAGGCGACTGACGATCGAGAAGATCGGACCGTCGTCGCGGTCGAGGTCAAAATGCCCGGCCAGCGCCTCGCGGTTGCGGGCCCGGCCCTTCAAGGATGCGGCGGAATAGGGGGCGGCGATCATCGGATCGGTGGCGGGGTCCCAGACAGCGGCGTCAATGCCGTTGACAATGCCATGCAGGGCGGCCCCGCGGGCAGCGATGACTCCCTCCAGGCCCATGCCGAAGGCAGGGACCAGGATTTCGCCCGCATAGGACGGGCTGACGGTGGTGATGGCACTGGCCGATTGCAATCCGCCCTTCAGAAAGCAGACATCGCCGTAATATTCAACGCCATCGACCGAGAAGGCCTGCTGCGGCAGGCGAAGGCCGGCAAAAATCGAAAAGCCGAACTGGCCCTGAAAGGCGATATTGTGGATGGTCAGGATGCTCGGCACGGCGTAGGCGGCACCATAGCGCATGTAGACCGGGGTCATCGCCGCCTGCCAGTCATGGGCATGCACCAGATCCGGCTGAAAATCCGGCAGGATCCCGGCGGCGATTTCGGCACCGGCAAGGGAAAGGGCGGCAAAGCGCTTCCAGTTGTCGGGATAATCCAGCCCGTTCTCATCGACATAGGGGCCACCCGACCGGTCGAACAGGGCAGGGCAATCCAGCACCAGCAGATCCAGACCCTGGCAGGTCGCGGCAATCAGACGCGCCCCTTCGCCAAGCAGATCCGGGAATTGCATCAACTCCACCGGGTTCTCGAGCTTCTTCAGCACGGCCGGGTAGCCGGGAATCAGGGTTCTGGTCCTGATCCCCAGCCCTTCGAGGGCAAGCGGCAGGGCACCTGCGACATCGGCCAGCCCGCCGGTTTTCACCAGCGGGTAGACCTCGGAAGCCACCGAAAGGATGTTCATCTGTTCAGATACCCAGTTTGTCGATCATTTGCTGCGTGATCAGGCATATTCCATTTTCCGAGCGGCGGAAACGCTGGGCATCGAGTTCGAGATCCTCGCCGACAACCAGCCCTTCGGGAATGGTGACGCCGTGGTCGATCACGACATTCTTCAGCTGGGCGCGCCGACCGACCTTCACGCCGGGCAACACGACCGCATTTTCCAGCCGCGAGTAGGAATTGGCTCTGACCCCGGTAAACAGCAGGCTGCGGTTCAGTTGTGCACCGGAGATGATGCAGTCGCCCGACACCAGCGAGGAGGTGGCCGAACCGCGCCGGTTTTCATCGTCATGGACGAACTTGGCCGGCGGGGTAATTTCCGCATAGGTCCAGATCGGCCAGGACTTGTCGTAGATGTCGAGTTCCGGAACGATGTCGGTAAGGTCGATATTGGCCTGCCAGTAGGCATCGATGGTGCCGACATCGCGCCAATAGGGTTCGCGCTCGAAGCTGGAGCGCACGCAGGAGCGGGCAAACCGGTGGGCGACCGCCTTTCCGTGCTGGACGATGTAAGGGATGATGTCCTTGCCGAAGTCGCGGGTGGAATTCGGGTCGGCGGCATCGCGCTTCAGGCATTCGATCAGGAAGCGGGTGTGGAAGACATAGATGCCCATCGAGGCAAGCGCCATGTTCTCGTTGCCGGGAATGCCCGGCGGATCGGCGGGTTTCTCGATGAAATCGATGATTTCATCCTTGTCGTTGACGTGCATGACGCCGAAGCCGGTCGCTTCCATGCGCGGCACTTCCAGGCAGCCGATGGTGACATCGGCCCCGGAATCGACGTGCTGCTGGAGCATCAGTTCGTAGTCCATCTTGTAGATGTGGTCGCCCGCCAGGATCACCATGTATTCCGGCGCATAGGGCTCGATGATGTCGATGTTCTGGTAGACCGCATCGGCGGTGCCTTCATACCACTGGGTTTCCGACACGCGCTGGCTGGCGGGCAGGATGTCGAAACTCTCGTTGCGCTCCGGCCTGAAGAAGTTCCAGCCGCGTTGCAGGTGACGGATCAGGGAATGGGCCTTGTACTGGGTGGCGACGCCGATGCGGCGGATGCCGGAATTCAGGGCATTGGACAGTGCGAAATCAATGATGCGGGCCTTGCCGCCAAAATAGACCGCAGGCTTTGCCCGGCGATCCGTCAATTCTTTCAAACGGCTACCCCTGCCTCCGGCCAAAACATAGGCCATGGCATCACGGGATAGAGGCTGTATGCGCTTTTCGACCATATGATCCTCCCGATACGATCATGCTTGAAGTTCCAGCATGATGGTTGCCAGCGGTGGCAGGACCATCTCTGCTGTAATATCTCCACTGGCGTGTCTGCGGGCTTCTACCTGGCCCTGATTGCCCATGCCGGATCCGCCATAAAGGCCGGCATCGGTATTGATGATCTCCTTCCACTGTCCCTCAACGGGCAGCCGGAGATGATAGTGCTGGTGCGGGACCGGCGTGAAATTGGTGACGACGGCGACCAGCTTTTCCCCCGGTGCCTTGCGCAGCCAGGCATAGATCGACAGGTCCGCGTCGTCGGCCACCAGCCATTCGAAACCGTCGCCTTCGCAATCGCGGCCATGCAGCGCCACGGTGGTGCGATAGGTGTGGTTCAGGTCCTTCACCAGTTGTTTCATGCCGTGATGCGGGGTGTGCTGCAGCAGGTCCCAGTCAAGGCCGCGCTCTTCGCTCCATTCGCGGACCTGTGCAAATTCCTGCCCCATGAACAGCAGTTTCTTGCCGGGATAGCCCCACATGAAGGCGTAGAAGGCGCGCAGGTTGGCAAATTTCTGCCATTCGTCGCCCGCCATCTTGGCGACCAGCGAACCCTTGCCATGCACGACCTCGTCATGGGACAGCGGCAGCACGAAATTCTCGCTGAAGGCATAGAGCAGGCCGAAGGTCAGTTCGTGGTGGTGGTGCTTGCGGTAGACCGGATCACGGGCGAGATAGGCCAGCGTGTCATGCATGAAGCCCATGTTCCACTTGAAGCCGAAGCCGAGACCGCCCTCGTTGGTCGGATGCGACACTTTCGGCCAGGAAGTCGATTCCTCGGCAATGGTGACGATGCCCTTGTGGGTGCCGTAGACGCGGGCATTGAGCTCCTGCAGGAAGGATACGGCTTCGAGATTTTCCCGGCCACCGTGCTCGTTCGGGATCCATTCGCCTTCCTTGCGGGAATAGTCGAGATAGAGCATCGAGGCGACCGCATCGACGCGCAATCCGTCGAGATGGAAGATCTCGCGCCAGTAGAGCGCGTTGTTGATCAGGTAGGACTTCACCTCGGTCCGGCCAAAATTGTAGATCGCGGTGTTCCAGTCGGGGTGAAAGCCCTTGCGCGGGTCGGCATGTTCGTAGAGCGCGGTGCCGTCGAACTGGCCAAGGCCATGCGCATCGGTCGGGAAATGGGCGGGCACCCAGTCGAGGATGACGCCGACACCCGCCTTGTGGCAGCCGTTGACGAAACGGGCAAAACCCTCCGGCTCGCCGAAACGGGCGGTCGGGGCATAGAGACCGGTCGTCTGGTAGCCCCAGCTCGGATCATAGGGATGTTCGGTGATCGGCAGGAATTCGATATGGGTGAAGCCCATGTCGACGCAATAGGGGATCAGCCGGTCGCCAAGCTCGTCCCAGGAGAGCATGGTACCGTCGTCGCGCCGCTGCCAGGAGGCGGCATGCACCTCGTAGATCGATATCGGCTGGCGGCGGGCGTCAAGATTGGCCCAATGCTGCATATGGGCTTCGTCGTCCCAGATCTGGGCAAGATCGGGTGTGGTGAGCGAGGCCGTCTGCGGTCGCAGTTCCGCCTTGCGGGCGAAGGGGTCGGCCTTCAGCGGCAGCACGACACCATCCGGCCCGACGATTTCATATTTGTAGGCCTCGTTCGGCCCGATGCCGGGCAGGAAGATTTCCCAGATGCCGCTGTCATGGCGCGCGCGCATCACATGGATGCGGCCATCCCAGCTGTTGAATTGCCCGACCACCGAGACGCGGCGGGCATTGGGGGCCCAGACGGCAAAATGACAGCCGTCGGAGCCCTCGTGCCTTCGAAGATGGGCACCCATCTTCTCGTGCAGCCGCACATGCGAGCCTTCCCGGAGGAAATAGTCATCCATCGGCCCCAGAATCGGGCCATAGCTGTAAGGGTCTGATACCATCCAGCTGTCGCCGCCGCGAAAGGCGCGATAGCGCAGCGGCTGGCGTTTGGTGACGGCAACCTTGCCCTGGAAGAAGCCGCCCTCATGCCGCCTTGCCAGCGGGCCGACGGTCTTGCCATCCAGCGTTTCCGCCTCCACCCGTTCGGCACCGGGAATGAGGCAGCGGGCTTCAAAGCCGTCCATATGGGCCTGCAGGCCAAGCACGGCAAACGGGTTGCCGTGGGCGCCTGCGAGCAGTGCCGCAATATCCGTTGCAAGCGGCTCTGCTGCCGGGGTTCCTGCGTCGGATGGGTGCGGCATCTCTGTCATCCGGCTCTCCAGATCTCTTTGGCATATTGGCGGATGGTCCGGTCCGAAGAGAACCATCCCATCCGGGCGGTGTTGCGAATGGTCTTGGCATTCCAGCTTTCCGGGTTTGCCCAGAGGCAATCCACGTCGCGCTGGGCCTTGGCATAGGCATCGAAATCGGCTGCCACCATGAACCAGTCGTGGCTGTAGAGCCCATCGACCAGGCTGGTGAAGCGGCTTCGATCATCGGGCGAAAACACGCCGGAGGCTATGGCGGCGAGCGCCTGCGACAGTTCCTTCGAGGCTTCGATGATCGGGCGGGGATCGTGGCCATCGGCCCGCTTTTTCGCCACTTCCTCGGCGGTCAGGCCGAAGATGATGATGTTGTCGGCACCGACGCAATCGCGCATTTCCACATTGGCGCCGTCGAGCGTGCCGATGGTCAGTGCACCGTTCAGCGCGAACTTCATGTTGCCGGTACCCGACGCTTCCATACCTGCGGTCGAGATCTGTTCGGACAGATCGGCAGCGGGCACCATCACCTCGGCCAGCGAGACATTGTAGTTCGGGATGAACACGACCTTGAGCAGGCCGCGCACCGACGGATCATTGTTGATCACCCGGGCGACATCATTGGCGAGCTTGATGATCAGCTTGGCATTGTGATAGCTCGGTGCCGCCTTGCCGGCAAACAGCTTGACCCTCGGCGTCCAGTCGAGTTCGGGCCGCGAGCGGATCTGGTCATAGAGCGCCACCGCCTCGATGATGTTGAGCAACTGGCGCTTGTATTCATGGATACGCTTGATCTGGATGTCGAACATCGCGGCGGGATCGATGCGCACGCCCATGCGGTTGCCGACGAGGTTGGAGAGCGCCTCCTTGTTCGTCCGCTTGATGGCCGCGAATTTTTCCTGGAAGGCCCGGTCCTCGGCAAAGGCATTCAGCGCCTGCAATTCATCGGCGTCGTCCATGAACTTGTCGCCGATGGCCTCGCGGATCAGCGCCGTCAGGCCGGGATTGCATTGCATCAGCCAGCGGCGGGGCGTGATGCCGTTGGTCTTGTTGTTGATCCGGGTCGGATAGAGCTTGTGCAGGTCGGCAAACACCGTTTCCTTCATCAGCTCGGTATGAAGCGCGGAGACGCCATTGATGCTGTGCGAGCCGGTAAAGGCAAGGTTGCCCATCCGCACCCGCCGGTCACCTGTCTCGTCGATCAGCGAAATCGAGCGGATTTCCGCATCGGAAAGGCCCTGGCCCTTGCGGGCATCGACGAGAATATGGGCGTTGATCGCATAGACGATCTGCATGTGGCGTGGCAACAGCCGCTCGAACAGCGGCACCGGCCAGCTTTCCAGCGCTTCCGGCAGCAGCGTGTGATTGGTGTAGCTGAAGGTGCGCCAGGTAATGTCCCAGGCCTCGACGAAATCGAGATGGTGCACATCCATCAGCAGCCGCATCAGTTCGGCGACCGAGACGGCGGGATGGGTGTCGTTGAGCTGGATCGACACCTTGTCCGGCAACGACCGGAAATCCGGATATTGCTGGAGATGGCGGCGCAGGATGTCCTGCAGCGAGGCGGAGGAGAAGAAATATTCCTGCCGCAGCCGCAACTCCTGGCCGGCCGGTGTCGCATCGGCGGGATAGAGAACGCGGGCCAGCGATTCCGCCTTGTTGCTTTCCCGCAGCGCGCCGATATGGTCGCCGGCATTGAAGGCATCGAGCAGGATCGGGTCGATCGGCTGGGCGGTCCAGAGCCGCAGCGTGTTGACCCGCTGCGCCCGCCAGCCGACGACAGGCGTGTCATAGGCCGTGGCGATCACCCGTTCGGCGGGTTTCCAGACGTAGCGCGGTGCCTCGTCATAGCTGCCGATCGTATCGACCGAACCGCCAAAACCGATTTCGTAGGAGCTTTCGCGCCGCTCGAATTCCCAGGGATTGCCATGGGCGAGCCAGGTTTCCGGCAGTTCCACCTGCCAGCCATCCGACATCTGCTGGCGGAAGAGGCCGTGCATGTAGCGGATGCCATAGCCATAGGCGGGAATGTCGACGCTTGCCATCGATTCCATGAAGCAGGCGGCGAGGCGGCCAAGGCCGCCGTTTCCAAGCGCTGCATCGGGCTCAAGGCCGGCGATGATGTCGAGATCGACGCCAAGCGAGGCAAGCGCCTGGCGGGTCTCGGTCATCAGGCCGAGATTGGACACCGCGTCGCGCATCAGGCGACCGATCAGAAATTCCAGCGACAGGTAATAGACCCGTTTTGCATTGGTCTCGTAAGCCTTGCGCGTCGACTGCATCCATCGGTCGATGATCCGGTCGCGGATGACCAGAATGGTCGCCGTCAGCCAGTCATGCGGCTTGGCAACCTTGGCATCCTTGCCGATCCGGTAGGTGAGGGTTTCGATGATTTCGGCGGCAAGCACGTCCGGGCTTGAAACGCGCGGGGCAGGCGATGGGATGTCAGGCTTTGTCGAAGAATTCATATTGGGGGCTCTATTCGTCCTTGCTCTTGCAGCATGACGTTAGACCAAGAATCGGTGGAATAAAACCGATTTAATTCCAATTCCGCACGACAATCCCGCACGCCACGACCGTGGGACAAAAAGCCAGTCCCGCCCGGTGGAAACCGGGCGGGATTGAGGGTCCGCCCATCAGGCATGTGGCGTTCAATCGCACTCGGTTGAACGATTGCCTGCATGCGGCAATACAGGAGCGAAAGCGCGGCCCTGATCAATCGTACAGGATGCGCCGCGCTTCAACGGGAGGGCTCAATTGGTCAGGATGGTCAGCTGTTGCGCCGCCTTGTCGCCAATCGTCTTGAAAGCCTTGACCAGATCGGTCGTATCTTCGGCGGCGAAATAATGGTTGGCATCGGTGGCGCAGTAACCAAGCAGTGCCTTGCCGACCGCCGGTGCCATGAAGGCGACGGTAAAGACCTCGATCTTCTTGGCCCTGGCCGTGTCGCAGGCCGCCTTGGTGGTCACATCGTCGGCGGAATAGTTGTTTTCGCCGTCGGTCATGAACACGATGTATTTCGACGGCACCTGGCCATTCATGGTCTTGTGGGCCGCATCCTCGGTGGTGGCCGTCAGCCGGGTGACGGCCTGCTGGAAGGCAAGCGTCGAGCTGGTGCCGCCGCTGGCGGTCAGTGCGTTGACATAGGTGGACACGCCCGACGTCCCCCAGTTCAGTGCCAGCGGTGTCCCCATCGCCAGGTCATAGGAGACCGCGCCGATGCGGACATATTTCTTCTGCGGATCGGCGGTCGAAAGCTGGGTCAGCAGCGATGCGGTCGCAAGCTTCAGCGAGTCGATCTTGGTGTAATAGGCCGTGCAGTTGAAAGGCCGCCCGCGCCGGTCATAGCAGGTCGAATTGTAGGTCGTGTTGGTATAGTCCGCCATCGAACCCGAGCGGTCGAGGACGAAATACATCGACAGGGCGTTCTTGGTTTCGGTTGTGCTTTGCGAGGTGCTCGCCACCTTCACGGTTGCCGATTCGAAACCGAAAACCCGGGCCAGCGGGCTGAGCGGCACCGTGTAGCTGGTGGTCATCGCCACCGTAAATTTCTTGCCCGTGACGTTGAAGGGCTCGGTGGTCACCGTCACTGCGGGCGTGAAACTCAGCGAGGGAAACTGATCCTTGTTGGCCGGCGTGATCGTCGGCGAGCCGTTGTTGATCTGGCCATTGAGGAACTGGAGGGAGAGCAGCCTGGCATCATCGGCCGTCTTTGCCTGGGAGGCCATTGCTGAAGCACCTGCAAGCGTCGCCGTGTCGGCAGCCGTCTGCAGCTTGTTCTTGAACATCACCAGATTGGTCGTGTCGATGGCCAGACCGGCAACGCCGATCAGGACAGGTATAACAAAGGCGGTGGTAATGGCAAAATTACCCGACATGTCCTCCTTCAGCCGCCTGATGCAGCCGAGGACCTGATGTAACGCACTCATCGCGTTGTTCCCTATCTCATTTAGGATAGGACCATCATAGGATACACAGGTTGCATTCCGGTTGAGAGGAACGCTAAAAATTTAATCAACTCCAGATAAGTATATGAAGCGTTCCATGCCTCCAGAATGCAGAAAAGCCACCGCTTTTGGAAAGCGGTGGCGGGTGGTTTGCACCGGGGGAAGGCAATCAGTTCGTGAGACGGGTGGCCTGGTCCGCAGCACGCTCGCCGATTGCCTTGAAGGCGTCGACCAGTTGCTGGGTATTTTCCGCTTCGAAGTAATAGGTCGGCCCGGAGGCGCACTGACTGAGCAAGGACTGCCCGGCCGGTGGCGCCATCAGGGCGACGGTATAGATCAGCATGCCGTCGTTCTTGGCATTGGTGCAGGCAGAAAGCGTGGTCTGGTCGGCGCTGGCGACGTTGTTTTCACCATCGGTCATCAGCAGGATGATCTTGGTCGGGATCTGGCCGTTGCGTGCCTGGTGGGCGGCGTTTTCGGAGCCGGCGGCAAGACTGGTATAGGCCTTCACGGTCGGCTGGCCGGAATCGGTGTTGCCGCCCGGATTGAGATTGTTGATGTAGATTCGTGCGCCCCAGGTCCCCCAGGCCAGCGCCGTGGGGGTGCGCATGATGTGGCTATAGGCCACCGCACCGGTGCGGACATATTTCTGGGTGGGGTCGGCTGTGTCCAGCTGGTCGAGCAGGGTGTTGGCGGCAATTTTCAGCGACTGGATCTTGGTGATGCCGGAGGTGGTGTAGTCGCTCATCGAGCCCGACTTGTCGAGAACGAAATAGAGCGACAGCGGTGCCCGGGTCTGGATCGAGCTTTCCGAGATGCTGTTGACGGAAACCCGCATCTTGTCGAGGCCGATGGCGCGGGAAAACGCGCTCAGCGGTACGTCATAGGCGACGGACATGGTCACGGCGAAACGTTTCGAACCGGGGTTTGATTGGTCTATTTCAACGGCGACGGAGGGATCGCCGACCATTTGCGGCTTGCTTGCGGAAGAGGCCGATTCTTCCTGCATCTGGTTCTGCATCTGTCCGGCGAGAAACTGCTTTGCCAGGATCTCGGCCTCGCTTTGGGTGGCGCTGGCGGTGGATCCCAACTTGGACGACGTCGCCAGGGTAGCGGAATCGGCGGCCTGCTGCAGGCTGTTGCGGAACTGGAAGAGATGGGCAGAATCGATGGCGAGACCGATCGTTCCGACCAGCACCGGCAGCATGATCGCCGTGGTAAAGGCGAAATTGCCACCACGTGCTTTCAGAAATTGCATACAACCCGAGGGAAGTCCCAGTCCATGCCACATGATCATAACCCGCTACTGAGGTGTTTACCGAAATCATCATAGCGGCGATATGTTAGATTCTTATTTATTTTCAATGTAAATTATATCTTGCGATTGTATTTAAAAATACTAACCTATATCGATAATGTCGACCTGCTGGAAGCTTTGCTGGTCACCGTGGATTTTGACTGTGCCCGACAGCGGCGCGATATCGCTGTAATCGCGCCCGAAGCCGGCGACGATGTGGTCCTCTCCGGCCAGCATGCGGTTGGTGGGATCAAATTCGATCCAGCCCGCTGCCGCGCCGCACCAGACCCGTGCCCAGGCATGCATGGCATCCGCGCCCACCAGTCTCGGCCTGCCCTTCGGCGGCAGCGTCCTGAGGTAACCGCTGACATAGGCGGCAGGTATGCCGAGCGTCCGCAGTGCGAGGATCATCACATGGGCGAAATCCTGACAGACGCCGCGCCGCAGCCGGAACGCATCCGCGGCCCTGGTGTCGACGGTGGTCGCCTTCGCATCATAGGTGAAATCCCGGTGAATGCGCTCCATCATGTCCTGCGCGACCGCAAAGACCGATGGACCGGCGGCAAGACTTTTCCCGGCATAGGCAGAGAGTTCGGCAGTCGCCGTCAGCAGCCGCGGGCTCGGCGCAACGAAATGGTGCGGAGCAGTGGCGTCTACGGCCCTGATCGCTTCCATCTCTTGCACCAGCTGTGGCAGGCCTGTCGAGCCGTCGCGGTTCCAGCGGGGCGCGGTGACCGTCACCCTGGCCGAAAGGGTCACCGCCAGGCGCTGGTGGGGATGGCGGATCGCAATGCCGATTGCCGGATTGCCGAAGAAGCCGAGAAAATCCCGGCGGCTGGCGGGATCGGGATCGATGCTGATGCCAAGCGCCTCGACCTGTTGCCGGTCGGGCATATCGAGCGGTGCGATACGCAGCACATGTCTGCCCGTGGCGACGGGACAGGCATAGGTGGAGCCGATGCGGAGGGAGAGGGCATAGCGCATGGGTCAGCTCAGATAGGCAAGCGCGAGGTGATCGGCAAAGGCTTCGAGGTCCGATTCGAGGCTCCTGAACCGCTCCGAAGTCAGGCGCACGGCCCGCGGCCCGGACAGGCTTTGCGCGATGGCAAGCGCGTTCTGGCGCAACATCAGCCGGTCGTCACCACCCTCCGGCAGTTGCGCGACCGTCCCGGCGATTTCGGTGAGCTGGAAGGCCACCGAGCGCGGGTTGAAGGGGTCCAGTCCCATCAGGTCGATGACGCTGGCGCTCGAGGTTGTGACGCTGTAGTGACGGCGATGGGTCATGACATTGTCGCCGATATCCAGAAGCAGATCGTCAGCTCCATCGGGCACGCCAGTTGCCCCGGGCACGGCCCATGCCCCGGACTCATTCTGTGCGGTGAAATGGGCGAGCAACCGGGTCATGTGCAATCCCCGCTCCAGATGCCGACCGAGGATCAGGAAGCGCCAGCCCATGAAACGGTACATGTTTTCATGCACCAGACCGGCAAAGCCTGCGAGCTTTCGCAACAGGATGGTCATGGCATGGGCGGCATCATCGCCGTCTGCAACGGTATCGGCGAAGCGATGTGCCGTCTTTTGCAGATCGGTCAGTGCCATCCAGCCATCCGGCGAAAACCGGTCGCGAATATTGCCGGCGGCGTAGACGGCACTGTCGATATTGGCGAGCAGCATGGCCGGCACCGCGTCACCGGTGTCGATGTCGAGCTCCTTGAGATAGGCGCTCAACGACAGCAGCAGCGGCAATTGGCGACTGCCGGTTTCGGCCAGCCGGGCATGATAGGCCCGCAGGATGCGCAAGGCCCCTTCGGCCCGCTCGATATAACGCCCGAGCCAGAACAGGTTGTCGGCCGCGCGGCTCGGCAGATTGCCGGCCTGCCGGTGCACTTCAGGCGGGCTGGAGACCACCGGCGGGTTTGCGGCAGGCGGGTGATCGGGATTGACGATCCAGAGATCGGCGCTGTTGCCTCCCTGGTGAAAGGCGAGCAGATCAGCGCCGTCACCGGCAGCAAGCCGCGCGAAACCGCCGGGCATCACCGCCCAGCCATTGCCGGTACGGGCGGCGAAGAACCGCAGGATCAGGGGGCGCGGCACCAGCTTTCCGCCCTGAAGCAGCGGCACCCGGGAGAGAACCGGGATCGCCCGCGCGACCCGGTCGGGATTGCCGTCAAAGACGGCAGGTGTGGCATGCGCATAGAGACTGTTGCGCTCGAAATGCGGCAGGCTGGCAAAGGCCGGGCCGATGGCAAAACCCTGGTGCGGGAGGGGACGAGGCCCACCGCCCCACAGGGTTTCAACCATGTCGAGCTTCAGCTCCCCCCGCGCCAGATGCCGGGCAATTGCGGGCAGGTGGGCGGCAAGTATGCCTGTCTCGAGAAGTCCCGAACCCGCCGCATTGACCATCTTGACGCTGCCGGCCCGGATTGCTTCCATCAGGCCCGGCGTGCCGCCGCTGGCGCTTTCGTCGAGTTCGAGGGGGTCTGTCAGTGCCGCGTGCTGGCGACGCCAGAGCACGCTGACGGGCTTTGGCCCCGAGATGGTGCGCACCATCAGCACGCCGTCGATCACCACCAGATCCTCGCCTTCGAGCAGCGTGAAACCGAGATAGCGGGCGAGATAGGCCTGTTCGAAATAGGTGGGATTGGCGCGGCCCGGTGTCAGCACCGCCACCCGCTCGTCTTCGGCATCAAGGCCCGCTTCCAGGCTGTCGCGGAACTGCTGGAAGAAGGGTGACAGCCGGGTAACGGCACTGCGGTCATGGATGCCTGCAAAGGCCCGGGCGGTGGCCACCCGGTTTTCCAGGGCAAAGCCTGCGCCGGAGGGGGCCTGGGTGCGGTCGGCCAGCACCTTGAACCGTCCGCTTGCGTCACGACCGAGATCGAAGGCGCAAAAATGCAGATAGTGTCCACCTGCAGGTTTCACACCGACAAGCGGTCGCAGGAACTCGGGATTGGCGGCAATCGCCCGGGGCGGCAGCAGGCCTTCGGCAATGAGGCGATTGTTGCCGTAGAGATCCGCCATGACCTGTTCGAGAAAATCGGCCCGCTCGGCAAGCCCTGCGGCAATGCTGTCGAATTCATGCCGGGTGAGCAGCACCGGAAAGGCCGACAGTGGCCAGCTGCGCAGTCCCTTGCCGGTGTCTCCATAATCGCGGTGAAAGATCCCGGCATCGCGCAGATAGCGCTCGGCGCGGCCAAAACGGTCGGGATAATCGGTACGGTCGTTCAGCAGCGAGTTTGCAAGGCCCTGCCAGTGGTCGCGCATCCTGCCATCCGGCGACACCATCTCGTCGAAGCCAGCCGAACCGGGACAATAGCCGAGCGGATAATCAGCCAGGGCGACATTCGCTGCCCCTGCGTGCCTGTCATCCGCCCTCATGTCGCCATTCCCCGCACCCCGAGAAAGGGCCGAAGCCCCAAACCCGGAAATCAGGCCTAGAGTCTGTCTGGTTCATATTGAACCCTACGAACTCTAATTCCCTTTGTTTTCGTTTGTCTTTTCGCGCAAACAAGTTTGAGCGGGAAAACCGGATTCCAAACGCAAAACGTCGTTTGCGTGTTTTCCCTGACAAACCCTAAAGCCATTTTGTCCCTGCTTCAAGATGCTTGTCCGCCGCTCCCCCGCGCCTTGGCCTGACCCCGCCTATTGCCTGCCGAATTCATCGACGATGCGGATGATGTCGTCCTCGCCGAGATAGGAGCCGGTCTGCACCTCGATCAGTTCCAGCATGATCTTGCCGGGATTGGCGAGGCGGTGAATCTCGCCCTGCGGGATATAGACGGATTCGTTTTCGCGCAGCATCTGCACCCGGTCGCCGATGGTGACCTCCGCCGTACCCTTGACGACGATCCAGTGTTCGGAACGGTGATGGTGTTTCTGCAGCGACAGCTTCTTGTCCGGCTGCACGAAGATCCGCTTCACCTGGAAGCGGTCACCATTGAGGATCGAGGTATAGCCACCCCAGGGCCGGTAGCTGGTCGGGTGCTGTTCGGTAAGCCTGGCGGTGGCGGGGCGCGCGCCGAGCAGCTTTACCAGCTGGCCGACATTCTGGCTGTCTTCCAGCCGCCCGACATAGACGGCATCCTCGCTGGCGATCACCGCGACATTGTCCATGCCCTGGATGGCCAGATGGCCGTTATGGGAGATGACCAGCGAATTGCGGGTGTTGACCAGGGTCGCATTGCCGTCCGTTACATTGCCGTTTTCATCGCGCTGGCCAAGCTTCCAGATCGAATCCCAGGAGCCGAGGTCGGACCAGGCGAAGGAGGAGGGAACGACCGCCCCATGAACGGTCTTTTCCATGATCGCATAGTCGATCGAAATATCGGGGCTTGCGGCAAAACTCCCGGCATCAAGCCGGGTAAAATCGAGATCGCGGGTGGATTTTGCCACGGCGCGTTCGGCGGCATTCCAGGCCTCTGGCGCATGGCGGGCAAATTCTTCCGACAGCAGGCGGACCGGGAAGACGAACATGCCGGAATTCCAGAAATAGCCGCCAGCCTCCAGCATGGCGCGTGCCGTTTCGACGGGCGGCTTTTCGACAAATTTCAGGATTGCATTGGCCGCTGCGGAAATGGCCTCACCTGCCTGGATATAACCATAGCCGGTCGCAGGCTCGCTCGGCAGGATGCCGAAGGTGACGAGCCTGCCGGACAGGGCCACGTCGCGGGCGGTGCGCACGCAGTCGAAATAGCTGTCGCCGGCATCGATCTCATGGTCGGAGGCGAGCAACTGCATCAGCGCGGTGTCGCCCGACGTCGTGCGGATCAGGGCGGCGGCGGCGGCAACGGCGGGGGCGGTATTGCGCGCCACCGGTTCCAGGATGATCGTGGCCAGCGTCATGCCGATTTCACGTGCCTGTTCGGCCACCAGAAAGCGAAACTCCTCGTTGGTGACCACAACGGGGGCTTCGTAAAGCGCGGTGTCGGCGACCCGTTCCAGTGTCTTCTGGAACAGCGTGCGGTCGCCGATGAAGCGAATGAACTGTTTGGGGGCCGATGACCGTGACAGTGGCCACAGCCGCGTACCCTTGCCGCCCGCCATAATTACGGGAACAATTTTCTGGCTCATTCTTCCGCTCCTGTCCTGTCCTGTCTCGCTTTTCAGCCTGAGCTCTTATCCCAGATAGGCGAGAAACATCGACGTGCGCCTAACAAACATAGTAAATGGTCGCTGCGGGGGCCGTCGACTGTGATGCATCGCTGTCTTCCGGCACCCTGATCGCTGTCTGGCGCTATCTGGACACCCAGACGGCGGTGCCATGAAAAACAGATGACGGCAGGCGCAATCCTCTTTAGAGGGACGGCTCAAAACGCTTTGGAAGGGGTCTGCGGGTGAAACATATTCTGGTGGTGGGGATCGGCACGGGCAATCCCGAACATCTGACGGTGCAGGCGATCAATGCGCTGAACCGCGCCGATGTGCTGTTCGTGCCGACCAAGGGCGCGAAGAAGGCGGATCTTGCGGGCATTCGCCGCGACATCATCCGCCGCTACGTCACCAATCCCGCCAGCCGTACCGTGGAATTCGCACTGCCGGTGCGCCGGGTCGAGGGCCAGTCCTATGTTTCCGGCGTCGATGAATGGCACCGGGCGATTTCAGAGGCCTATATCGGCCTGCTCGAGCGCGAGGTTGCCGAGGGCGGCACCTGCGCCCTGCTGGTCTGGGGCGATCCGATGCTCTATGACAGCACGCTGCGGATCATCGAGCGGGTCAGGGCTTCGGGCAGGGTTGACCTCGATGTCACCGTCATTCCCGGCATCACCTCCATCCAGGCGCTCTGTGCCAGCCACCGCATTCCGCTCAATCTCGTCGGCAAGCCGGTCGAGATCACCACCGGCAGGCGGCTGCAGGAAAGCTTTCCCGGGCGCTGCGAAACGGCGGTCGTCATGCTCGATGGCGAACAGGCCTTCACCAAGGTCAGCGATCCCGACGCGAAGATCTACTGGGGCGCCTATCTCGGCACGCCCGACGAAGTGGTGATATCGGGTCCGGTCGTGGACTGCGCCGGGGAGATCAGCCGGGTGCGCGCCGAGGAGCGGGCCCGCCATGGCTGGATCATGGATATCTACCTGTTGCAGAAGGGTGCCGATTTCGACGACGAATGAGTGCTTCAGCGAAGCCGTGAGGCAATTTGTCGTCGCCGATTGATCGATCTCAAGGACTGCCCTGTGGTAAGGGTTGTTCTTGCCGCCATTGGCCCGGTCAGGGCCTGGCAGCATGAGGACATGACCGATGAGTTCAGGTACCGCCCCGCTTTTCAGAACCGCCGACGACCAGCCCGTCGCCTCGACCCGTCGTGGCGTCTGCCCGTCGCTGTCGAAACCGATGCAGACAGGCGATGGCCTGCTGGTGCGGCTGCGTCCGGCTTCGGGCGGGCTGACGCCTGCCGAACTCGCCGCGATTGCCCGGGCGGCAGCCGAATTCGGCAATGGCATTCTGGAAGTGACCGCGCGCGGCAATCTGCAGATCCGGGGATTGACGGCCGAGACCGTTCAGCCGCTGACGGAGGCGGTGTTTGCGACCGGTATCGATCTTGCCACCGGACTTGCGGTCGAGACGCCGCCTTTGTCGGGCCTTGATTCCGCCGAAATCGTCGATGCCCGACGGCTGGCCGCCCGGTTGCGGCAGGCGGTGGCAGCCGAGGAGCCGCCGCTCCGGCTTGCCGCCAAGCTTTCCGTCATCGTCGATGGCGGTGGCCCCTTCAGCCTTGATGCGGTGGTCGCCGATCTCCGCCTGAAGGCGACACGCCACCGGACCGGGACGGGATGGGCGCTGTCGCTCGGCGGCACCGCCGAAACCGCAAGGCCGGTTGCCCTTTATGAGGAGGCCGATGTTGTCGGCGTGGTGATGGAGATGCTGCGGCAATTGCATGGTCGCGGAACCGAAGCGCGGGGCAGGGATATCGACATCACGGGGCTTCCCGCCCGCGGCCATTCCCATGTTTCCTCGCGCCGGAAGGCCGCGATCCTGCGGCCCGCCGGGCTGCATCCACTGGCTGATGGTTCTGTCGTCGCCGGGCTTGGCCTTGCCTTCTGCCAGGTCAAGTCTGCCGACCTCCTGTCGCTCTGCGACGAGGCTGCCCGGCTTGACGTCGGCGAGTTCCGGCTTGCACCCAACCATGGCTTCCTGATCCCCGGTCTCGACGCCCGGCGTGCCGACCAGTTGCTGGTCTTCGCGGCGGGCCTTGGCTTTCTTGCCTCTCCCGATGATCCCGCCAATTCGGTTTCGGTCTGTGCCGGGATCGCGGGCTGTGCTTCCGCCTTTTTCGACACCCATGCGGCGGCGAGGCTGTTGATCAGGGAGGTGCCCGAACTTCTCGACGGCAGCCATGACCTGCACCTCTCCGGCTGCCCCAAGGGCTGCGCCCATCCGGCCCCGGCTCTCCTGACGCTGGTCGGTGCGCCATTAGGCTATGGACTTGTCGTAAATGGTCCCGCATCCCACTCGCCACAGGCCTACATCGCTGCTAATGACGTGGCGACCGCCGTTCAGGGGCTTTTGTCCCTTGTGCGCACCCGGAAAGACGCTGGCGAATCGGCGCGCTCCTGCCTTACACGGCTGGGCTCCGCCGAAATTGCCGCTGCCTTGCGACAGGAATAGAAATGCCTGACTACGATTACATAAAAGACGGCACTGCCATCTACGAAAAATCCTTCGCGATCATCCGCAGCGAGGCGGATCTTTCCCGTTTTTCCGAAGCGGAAGCCGATGTTGCGGTGCGGATGGTGCATGCCTGCGGGCTGGTCGATGCCGCCCGGCATTTCGTCTTTTCGCCGGATTTCGTCACTGCCGCCCGGACAGCGCTTGCCGCCGGTGCACCGATCTTCTGCGATGCGCAGATGGTGGCCAAGGGCGTCACCCATGCACGGTTGCCCGCCAATAACGAGGTGATCTGCGAAATCTCCAATCCCGAGACGGTCGGGATCGCCCGCGAGATCGGCAATACCCGTTCTGCTGCCGCAATCCGGCTGTGGCTGGAGCGGATGGCCGGATCGGTGGTGGCCATCGGCAATGCGCCGACGGCGCTGTTCTACCTGCTCGAACTGTTGCGCGACGGTGCGCCGAAGCCTGCCGCCATTCTCGGCATGCCGGTCGGTTTTGTCGGCGCGGCGGAATCGAAGGATGCACTGGCGGAAAATTCGTATGGCGTTCCCTATGCCATCGTCCGTGGTCGCCTCGGCGGCAGCGCGATGACGGCGGCGGCGCTGAATTCACTGGCGAGGCCGGGCCTTTGACCGCGCTTCAGGCAACGCAGAGGTCCGGGCGGCTGATCGGCGTCGGCACCGGTCCCGGCGACCCTGACCTTTTGACCGTCAAGGCGGTCAAGGCACTGGCAGAGGCCGATGTGCTCGCCTATTTCGCCAAGGAAGGCCGTCGCGGCAACGGGCGCACCATCGTTGATGGCATCGTGCGCGAGGGCATGCCGGAACTGCCGCTCTATTATCCCGTCACCACCGAGATCCACAAGGATCACGCCGACTACAAGAGCCAGATCACGGCCTTCTATGACGCCTCGGCTGCCGCCGTTGCCCGCGAGCTTGAGGCGGGACGCACGGTAGCCATCCTGTCGGAAGGCGATCCGCTGTTTTATGGCTCCTACATGCATCTGCATGTCCGGCTTGCCCACCGCTTCCCGACGGAAGTGATCCCCGGCATTACCGCGATGTCGGGCTGCTGGTCGATGGCGGGCTTGCCGATCGTGCAGGGCGACGATGTTCTGTCGGTGCTGCCCGGCATCATGGACGAGGCGGAACTTGTCCGTCGGCTGAAGGATACCGAAGCCGCCGTGATCATGAAGGTTGGCCGCAACCTGCCAAAGATCCGCCGGGCGCTCGAAGCCGCAGGCAAGCTCGGGCAGGCGCTCTATGTCGAGCGCGGCACGATGAAGAATTCAGGCATGATCAGCCTTGCCGAAAAGGCCGATGACACCGCGCCCTATTTCTCGCTGGTGCTGGTCGCCGGCTGGAAGGACAAGCCTTCCGAGAGCGTCGAATGAGCGGCATCCTGCATGTGATCGGCACCGGTCCGGGTGCGCCCGAGCAGATGACGCCGGAAGCAAGGGCGGCGGTCGAGGCCTCCACCTCGTTCTTCGGCTATTTCCCCTATATCGACCGGCTGAACCTGCGCCCCGACCAGCAGAAGATCGCCTCCGACAACCGCGAGGAACTGGATCGCGCCAAGGCGGCGCTGATCCGGGCTGCGGCGGGCGAAAAGGTCTGTGTGGTCTCGGGTGGCGATCCCGGCGTTTTCGCCATGGCGGCTGCGGTCTGCGAGGCCATCGATGCCGGGCCTGCCGAATGGCGGGACGTGGATCTGGTCGTCACCCCCGGCGTCACCGCCATGCTGGCGGTTGCGGCAAGGATCGGCGCGCCGCTCGGCCATGATTTCTGCGCGATTTCGCTGTCGGACAATCTGAAGCCCTGGGAGGTGATCACCCGCCGCCTTGAGCTGATGGCGGAAGCGGGCATGGTGATTGCGCTTTATAATCCGATCAGCAAGGCCCGGCCCTGGCAGCTGGGGGCGGCCTTCGAGCTGCTGCGTTCGGTTCTGCCTGCCACCGTTCCGGTGATCTTCGGCCGCGCCGCCGGTCGCCCGGACGAGCGCATGCTGGTGATGCCGCTTGGGAAGGCGGATGCGACACGCGCCGACATGGCGACCTGCGTCATCATCGGCTCGCCGGAAACCAGGATCATCGAGCGGCCCGGCAAGCCTGATCTCGTCTATACGCCACGGTTCCTGACCGGGGACAGCAGGTGATCGATGTCAGCGCAAGCGGCATCCACCGTCCCGACCGTCCTGACATCTGGCGGTATGCGCCGCCCGATCATGATCACCGGAATGCCGAGGCTGCGGGCGGCGGCGATCTTGCCGTAGGTGGCGCTGCCGCCGCTGTTCTTTGCCACGATCACGCCGATCCTTTCCGCGCTGAGCAGCGCAAGTTCGGCCTTTTCGTCGAAGGGGCCGCAATCGAGGATGTAGCGGGCTTCCGGCACATCCAGCGGCGGCATGACGGGATCGACGCTGCGCACGAGATAGGCATGGTGCGGACGGGCCGAGAATTGCCGGGCTTCCTGCCTGCCGATGGCGAGAAACACCCGGGCAGGGGTTTCGGGCAGCGCGTCCACCGCCTCCCTGACCGAGCCGACCTCGATCCAGCGGTCACCCTCCTGCCGTTCCCAGCCCGGGCGGCAAAGGGCCAGCAGCGGCACGCCGGTGATGGCGGCGGCTTCGGCGGCATTTTGCGAGATCTGCGCGGCAAAGGGATGGGTGGCATCGATCAGGAGATCGATATTCTCGCTCCGGAGCCAGCTTGCCAGTCCGTCTGCCCCGCCAAAACCGCCGCTGCGCACCGGCACCGGCTGCGGGCGCGGATCGAGGGTTCTGCCCGCGAGCGAAAGCGTGATATCAAGGCGCGGATCTGCCGCCAGCCGTTCGCACAGGCCACGGGCTTCGGTGGTGCCGCCGAGAACAAGGATACGGTGTTTCTGCATGGCTGAGGCGATTTCTTCCAGATACGGGCGCTGGCTCACCCTTATCGGCCTGGGCGAGGATGGTCCAGCCGGGCTTGGGGCCGAGGCACAGGAATTGATCGGTGACGCCGCCCTCGTCTGTGGCGGTGCGCGGCATCTGGATCTCGTGGCCCGGCTGATGACGGGCGAAAGGCATGTCTGGCTGAGCCCCTTCGAGCGCTCGATGGAACTGGTCGAAAGCAAGCGGGGCCAGAAGGTCGTGGTGCTCGCCTCCGGCGATCCCTTTCACTATGGCGTCGGCGTGACGCTCTGCCGGCGGCTGCCGCGCGACGAGATGCGGGTGATCCCGGCCCCTTCCTCCTTCTCGCTCGCCGCCTCCAGGCTCGGCTGGGCGCTGCAGGAGGTCGGGACCGTGTCGCTGCATGGCCGTCCGGTCGACCTCATCCGCCCGCATCTCCATCCCGGTGCGCGGCTGATCGCGCTTACCTCGGATGAGCGGGGCCCGGCGGAGCTTGCAGCGCTGCTGACCGAAAGCGGTTTCGGCGATAGCGAGATGACCGTGCTCGAAGCGCTCGGCGGGCCGCAGGAGCGGGTGACGCGACAGGTCGCCCGCAGCTTCGCGATGACCGGTATCAACAGCCTCAATGTCTGCGCCCTCACGCTGCGCGCCGACGAGGGGGCGCGGATCCTTGCCTATGCCAACGGGCTCGACGACGGGCTGTTTGAAAGCGACGGGCAGTTGACCAAGCGGGAAGTGCGCGCCGCGACCCTTTCGGCGCTCGCCCCCCGGCATGGAGAATTGCTGTGGGATATCGGCGGCGGTTCCGGCTCGATCTCGATTGAATGGATGCTCGGCCATCCCTCGCTGCGGGCGATTGCCATCGAGGGCATGCCCGAGCGTGCCGCCCGCATCCGCCGCAACGCGCGGTGTTTTGGCGTGCCCGGTCTGACCGTGGTGGAGGGCATGGCCCCTCAGGCGCTTGAAGGACTGCCGGTGCCCGATGCGATCTTCATCGGCGGCGGCGGCAGCGAGCCCGGTGTGATGCAGGCGGCGATAGAGGCGCTGCCTGAAGGTGGCAGGCTGGTCGCCAATGGCGTGACGCTCGAAATGGAAGCGGTTCTGAACGACTGCTTTACGCGCCTTGGCGGATCGCTGACCCGCATCGACATCCAGCGCGCCAGCCCGGTCGGCCGGATGCATGGCTGGCGGGCGGCGATGCCCGTGACCCAATGGGCCTGGGTCAAGAAGAGATGACCCAATGGGCCTGGGTCAAGAAATAAGTCCCAATGGGCCTGGGTCAAGAAATAAGCCCGCAAGGGTGTTTGCAAACAATGTGGCCGCAGGGCCAGAGCGTGACAGGAGTTCAAAGACATGGCGGTTCATTTCATCGGGGCAGGGCCGGGGGCTGCGGATCTGATCACCGTCAGGGGGCGCGACCTGATCGGAAAATGTCCGGTCTGCCTTTATGCCGGCTCGATCGTCTCGCCGGAGCTCCTGCAATATTGCCCGCCCGGCGCGCGCATCGTCGATACCGCCCCGATGTCGCTTGACGAGATCGAGACGGAATATTTGAAGGCGGCGGCTGAAGGCCAGGATGTGGCGCGGCTTCATTCCGGCGATCTCTCGGTCTGGAGTGCGGTTGCCGAACAGATCCGGCGGCTGGAGCGGCACGGCATTTCCTATACCATGACCCCCGGCGTGCCCTCCTTCGCCGCAGCTGCTTCCGTGCTCGGGCGGGAGCTGACCATTCCGGGCGTTGCCCAGAGCCTGGTGCTGACACGCGTATCAGGCCGGGCCTCGCCGATGCCGAATGGCGAGACGCTGGCGGGTTTCGGCGCGACCGGGGCGACGCTGGCCATCCACCTCGCCATTCATTCGCTGCCTCAGATCGTCGAAGAACTGACACCGCTCTATGGCGCCGATTGCCCGGTCATCATCATCTGCAAGGCCACCTGGCCGGACCAGCGGATCGTGCGCGGCAGGCTGTCCGACATCGAGGCAAAGGTGGCGGAAGATCCGATTGACCGGACGGCACTGATCTTCGTCGGTCCCGGTCTGGCGGCCGAGGATTTTCAGGAAAGCTCGCTCTATGATCCCGTCTACCAGCGCCGGTTCCGGGGCCGCGACAGCTTCTGAATGCTGTAACCGGTCGCCTCAGACCTTTTCGCCCTCGTCCTGCCGGCCCGTAAGGCCCGGGATCGTGCCGGGGAAGCCGGTGCCAAGGGTCTGGTATTCCTCGCGGGTCAGGGCCTTTCCGGTCCAGACGGTGCGGGTGGAGGGCTGTTGTGCGGAAAACAGCGTCGAGGACAGCGCTGCGGCAGTCTCGCGAACTGCGGTGCCATAGGTGGCGATGGCCTTGTCGTCGGTGCGCGCCAGCGGTGCGGCAATGGCGACCGTGCCGATGGGGGGACGCCCGCCCGCGAGAATCGGGGCTGCGACACTGACCATCCCGCCTTCAAGCCCCTGGCGATTGATCGAATAGCCGCGATCCCGGATTTCGGCGACCAGGGCGCGCAATTGCCATTCGTCGGTCACCGTCTGGTCGGTATACCGGCTGCGCGGCAGGGCAAGATACTCCTCGAGCAGCACCGGCGGGCAGAAGGAGAGATAGGCAAGTCCGGAAGCCGTCGCATGCAGCGGCAGCACGGTGCCGATCCTGGCACTGATCCGGTGGGCACGGGCCGGCTCTTCGGCATGGATGGTCGAAAGCCTGCCTCCCGAAAACTCCCCCATATGCACGGTTTCCTCGAAGCGGGACGCCAATGCCCGCAGCAGCGGAATGGCACGCTGGACCAGCGGCAACCGGCTCTCGCGGATCTGTGCCAGCCGCACCGGCGCACCGCCAATCCGGTATTTCCGTGTCTCGTGGTCCTGCTCGAGGAAACCATGCGCCTGAAGGGCCACCAGGAAACGGCGGGCGGTGGCCTTGTCGAGCCCGCTCGCCCGGGCAATCTCGCTCAGGCCCGCGTCCTGCTCCAGCCCTGAAATCAGGTCGAGCAGTCTCAGCGCCTTGCCGATCGTTCCCATCCGCCTTCTCCTGTCCCGAATTTCCCGTGGACTGAACGCCTGATCAATTTCATCCCCCGAATGGGATAGCACACCCTGCATGTCATGCAGTCATTCGATATACAAGGTGTCTTGAATGATAATCGGTTTAAATGTTGAACCGAAAGGAATGGAACAAATCAACGATTCTTCTGAAATTCAGGAAAGCGGTTCCGTGCGCCCATGTTTTTCGTCTTCATGAAATCTAATTTGTTCAGGGTGATGGCCGCAGGCAGAGGTGGCCGGTGGCCATTGTTTACAAATAAGTACATTTCACAACAATGTTGTTTCATTTTAAGTGGTTCAATATATGATCCGACACGTGTTGCCGCCGGTGCTCGACGCGCGGGCAGCAAGCCGGTGCGACTGAAGGGCAGCCGGGCATGGCCGGGCAATCGGGCCGCCATATTCCTGTCCTCTGCGACCGATGGTCTTTTCCGGCGGGATATCGCGTTCTATACCGGCTGGCGCAGCAGACGGGAGGCGGGCAATGGCCTGCGTCCCGGCCATGACAGGATATTCATTCAAAGAGGACATCAGGAATGCTCGACGGACTGGAACTGCCTGAGGCCTGGAAGGCCACGCCGGATGGCTTGCCACGGGCCCGCGCCTTCGGGCTCGATCTCAAGGGGACGCCAGGGATGCTCAACGCGATCACCGATGTGGCGGGCGTGGAAACCGGCTGCGTGACGCTGATCGAGGACCGCGACGGGGTGGCGGTGCGGACCGGCGTCACCGCCATCCTGCCGCGCGGACGGCAGGGCACGGGACCGAGCTGTCCGGCAGCCGTCCACAGTTTCAATGGCAATGGCGAAATGACCGGTTTCAGCTGGATTGAGGAGGCGGGCTGCCTCTCGACGCCGATTGCCATTACCAATTCCCATTCGATTGGCGCGGCGCATGAGGGTGTGCTGCGCTGGCTGATCGCCCACAAGCCTGACCTTGCCAGGGCCTGGATGCTGCCGGTGGTCGCCGAAACCTATGATGGCGTGCTGAACGACATCAACGGCCTGCATGTACGGCCGGACCATGTGGTCGCAGCGCTTGAAGGGGCCGATGCAGGCCCGGTCGCCGAAGGCTCGCAGGGTGGCGGCACCGGCATGTCCGGCTACGGCTTCAAGGGCGGCAATGGTACCGCCTCGCGCAAGGTCGAGATCGGCGGGCGGACGTTCACCGTCGGCGTCTTCCTGCAGGCCAATTTCGGCTCGCGCCACGAACTGTCGGTCACCGGCACCTGGCTTGGCGACAAGCTGAAGGACAACAATCCGCTCGCCGATCTCGAGGCTGACCTCATGACCCGCGAGGGGGCGGGGTCCTGCATCGGCATCCTTGCGACCGACGCGCCGCTCTTGCCTGGCCAGTTGAAGGCGCTGGCCCGCCGCCTGCCGCTCGGCCTTGCCCGCACCGGCACCTCCGGCTCGCATTTTTCCGGCGATATCTTCCTTGCCTTTTCCACCGCCAATCCCGGCGTGCTCGACAGCAAGATGTATGCTGCCGACGGCGAGGTGGAAAAGAGTTTCGGACTGCTGCCCAGGGCGGCGATGGACACGCTCTATGAGGCCGCCGTGCAGGCAACGGAAGAATCGGTGCTGAACGTGCTGATCGCCAACCGGCCGATGACCGGCCGCAACGGCTTCACCCTCCCGTCCTTCCCCCATCAGGCCCTTCATGATTTCGTGCTGAAAGGGTAAGGGGAGACGCCGGGAAAGGAAAGCTGCGGGCAACTCGTCCGCAGCTTCTTTGCCTGTGCGCAACTGCGCGCAACGCCGCGGCAACCGCCTGACGGTTCGCTCAGAATTTCAGCAACGTGTTCAAACAAGGGGGAGTTTCGGATGGTGGGCGTGACAGGGATTGAACCTGTGACCCCTACGATGTCAACGTAGTGCTCTCCCGCTGAGCTACACGCCCATCCGATGAGGCGCATACATCATAAAACCACTTGCGCCGTCAACTGCCTTTTTCCGTTTTTTGTCAGAAGTTTTGCGAAGTTGGGGATAAGCGCGGTTGTGGGCGGTGTGGGGACGCGCATGGCAAAAAGCCGGGGCGCGGGGAGGCGCCCGGCTTGCGGGATTTCACACCGGATCGGGGTTTTCAGGCGACCAGAAGCTTGTTCACTTCGTCGACGAGATCGCGCAGGTGGAAGGGTTTCGACAGGACCTTGGCATCCTTCGGCGCCTTGGAATCCGGGTTCAGCGCCACGGCGGCAAAGCCGGTGATGAACATCACCTTGAGATCGGGATCAAGCTCGGTGGCGCGGCGTGCCAGTTCGATGCCGTCCATCTCGGGCATGACGATATCGGTGAGCAGCAGGGAGAACGGTTCTTCCCGCAGCCGGTCATAGGCGCTTGCCCCGTTGTCGAAAGAGGAAACCTTGTAACCTGCCTTTTCGAGCGCCTTGACCAGAAAGCGGCGCATATCGTTGTCGTCTTCGGCGAGGAGGATTTTCTGACTCATACTCTGGAACCGCTACTCAAATGGAGGGTGGAAATGGATGATTTCAGTCTCGGACGTTAGGGCTTGACGGGTAAAGATCTGGTGAAGATGTGCAATTTAGCCCGCCAATTCACAGATTTGATCATATGGACTTCCGATACCCATGCTGGCAACATGTCATACTGTTGTAACCAATGATTTGCCGGGGGCCAAACGATTTGATGCCGCATGCCGACAGCGGATATGAACTGTTCGAGGTGCGGGAGCCGCACGTCCAGAAAATCCCCTTTGTTTTCAACTCCCCCCATAGCGGCAGGCAGTATTCGCAAGCCTTCCTCGCCCAGTCCCGGCTCGACAGTCACCAACTCCGGCGCTCGGAAGATCATTTTGTCGACGAACTCTTCGCGGCGGCCACCGCCTTTGGCGCGCCGATGCTGGTGGCGCATTTTCCGCGGGCCTATGTCGATGTCAACCGCGAACCCTATGAGCTTGATCCGAGGATGTTCGACCGGCCGCTGCCGCCTTACGCCAATATCGGGTCGCCCAGGGTGGCGGGCGGGCTCGGAACGATCCCGCGCATCGTGGCCGAAAACATGGAAATCTACGACCACCGGCTGACCGTCGATGAGGCCATTACCCGGATCGAGGATATCTACAAGCCCTATCACGCCGCGCTTCGGCGGCTGATTGCCCGCACCCATGCGCGGTTCGGCTATTGCGTGCTGGTCGATTGCCACTCGATGCCGGGCAATATCAAGCTTGCAGGCAGCGGGCTGCGGCCGGATTTCATCATCGGCGACCGCTACGGTGCCAGTGCCTCTGCGAGCCTGTCGCGTACCGCCATGGATACGCTCGATGCGCTCGGCTTCCATGTGGTGCGCAACAAGCCCTATGCCGGCGGCTTCATCACCGAGCACTACGGGAGGCCCTCGCGGGGCCTGCATGCCCTCCAGGTGGAGGTCAGCCGGGCGCTCTATGTCGATGAGGCAAGCCTTGAGAAAACGGCAGGATTTTCACCGCTGGTGCGGTCGCTTGGCCTCTTCATGCAGCGGCTGGCGGGCTTTGCCAGCGATGCCTCCGGCGCAACCGCCCTGGCGGCAGAATAGGAAGTTTGAATAAAATCCGTCATTTTATTTCATTCAAGATTGGTATACTGAAAAGATCTCTTCAAACCCGCCGAGGCGGGCGGACCATAGCGGGGCTTGCCGATGTATCCTGACCGTGCCTTTTTCAACCGCCTGGCCGATGCGGCGAAGGCAGAGACCCTGCCGCGCTTTCGCTCGCTGCTCGATGTCGACAACAAGCAGCAGGCAGGCGGTCTCTACGATCCCGTCACCGAGGGCGACCGCGCGGCGGAAACCGCCATCCGTTCGCTGATCCTCGAGCACTATCCGGAGCATGGCATTCTCGGCGAGGAACATGCCGATATCGGCCTTGACCGCGACCTGCTCTGGGTGATCGACCCGATCGACGGCACCCGCGCCTTCATCTCCGGCGTGCCGGTCTGGGGCACGCTGATCGGCCTGCGCGAAAAGGGCCGGTCGATCATGGGCCTGATGGACCAGCCCTTTACCGGCGAACGCTATTTTGCCGATGGCACATCCTCCTGGTACGAGGGGCCGGAGGGCAGCCGCAAGCTGAAGACGCGGGCCTGCACGTCACTCTCCGACGCGATCCTGTTCACCACCTCGCCGCATCTGTTCGAGGGCAGCGAAATGGACCGTTACATGACGATCCAGAATCAGGTCAGGCTGTTTCGCTACGGTTGCGATTGCTATGCCTATGCGCTGCTGGCCGCAGGCCATATCGACCTGGTGGTCGAAAGCGCGCTGAAGCCCTACGACGTCGGGGCGCTGATCCCGCTGGTCGAGCAGGCCGGCGGCTATTTCACCGCCTGGGATGGCGGGCGTCCGGAAAATGGCGGACTGGTGATTGCCGCCGGCAGCAAGGCCGTGCATGAGGCAGCGCTCGAGATACTCAATCGCTGAGGCACGCCAGAGTCTGTCAGGTTCATACTAAACCAGACAGACTCTGGCGGTTTCAGATAGAGGCGCCCATGCCGTTTTCGTCGGCGTCACTGCCTGGGATGAAGGCGGTGATTGCACCGATGGCCTGGGCCCTGAAAATATCGCGCTCCTGAAAGATCTCGTGCCGGGCACCTGCAACCGGCACCAGCTGGCAGGCGCGAAACTGCCGGGCAAGCCGCTCCTGGCAGTCAAAGGGAACCAGCTGGTCCATGGTTGGCGCCAGGACCAGCGTCGGAATGGTGATCCGCGTCAGATGGTCCGGTCGTGTCACCCGGTCGATGGCCAGGAAGGCCTCATGCAGCCAGCGGCAGGTGGGAGGACCAAGGGCAAGCTCAGGAAAATCCGCAAGCAGCGCCAGGTTGCGCGCATAGCGCAAGGGATCGGATGTCACCACATTGTCTTCAAACGGCGGCGGCGGCGTGTCGCCGGTCAGCGCCGCGCCGCCCAGACCGGCAAGGCAGCCAATCCGCGTGATCAGGCGCACCAGTCCCGGCGGCAGCGCCTGTCCTGACAGCCCCAGAAACGGCGAGGCGAGCACCATGCGCTCGATCCGGCTGGCAAGCAGCGGGGCTGCCGACAGGGCAACCAGCGCCCCGGTCGAATGGCCGATCAGGTAGAAGGGCAGGCGGCAATCGGGCAGCACGATATCGCTGAGGAAGAGCTGCAGATCCTTCTCATAGTCCCGAAACCGCCTGACATGGCCACGGCGCGGATTTGACGTCAGCCGGCCGGAATCCCCCTGGCCACGATGGTCGTAGGTTGCGACCCACAACCCGTGCTCATTGAGCGCCCGTATCGTTTCCAGATATTTCTCGATGCATTCGTTGCGGCCATGCAGCAGCACGACGGTGCCCTTGGCGACCGAATGGCGCGAGCGAAAGATGCCATAGCGCAGCCGCACGCCCTTGTGCCCGGTGAAAAAGCCGAGCGTGCAATTGTCGGGCGCGGGATTACCGGCACTGAGGTGGAGCGTGGCGTCCATGAGCGGTCTGCGGAAGGGATCGGTTATGCCCTATGCCTAGCCTCAAGCGCGGGGGATGGTCAAAGAAAAAAGCCGGAACGCATCCAGAATGGGGGCGGCGGTGCGTTCCGGCAATTCATGCCGCAGGGATCGGGGGCGATGGCCTGCGGTCATCAGGAGCGTTTTCCTCCTGTTGCCAAGCTTTAGCGGCGTGCGGCTGAATTGTATCCGAACGGAGAATTCATCCGCCGTTCAGCTTTTCGCAGTTTGTGTCCCAATCCCCTTGAAAGCCGATTTTGCATTTCCCATCTCGAGGGTGCGGGCGCCGGAAGGGCCTGCGCCACAGTCCGGGATTGCCGATCAAGGGATCCCGGAGCGTCAGACACCATCGCTCACAGTCGCTCACAGGAGGACACCATGCGTCACGTAGATTTTGCGCCCCTTTATCGTTCCACCGTCGGTTTCGACCGTCTGTTCAATCTGCTCGACACGGTCGGCCAGCCCGATCAGTCGCCCGCCTATCCGCCCTACAATATCGAGCGGACCGGCGAGAGCACCTATCGCATCACCATGGCGGTTGCCGGTTTTGACGAGAAGGAACTCACCATCGAGGCCCATGCCCAGGTGCTGAGCGTCAAGGGCGAAAAGGCCGAGGAAACCACGGGCGAAAGCGAGTATCTCTATCGCGGCATCGCCAAGCGCGCCTTCGAGCGCCGTTTCCAGCTTGCCGATCACGTCGAGGTTCAGTCCGCGTCGCTGAAGAACGGCCTGCTGCATATCGATCTGCTCCGCAACATTCCCGAAACCATGAAACCGCGCCGCATCGCGATAGCCGCCGATGCCACGAGCACGGCCAAGGCCATCGAAGGCCAGGTTTCGGTCAACTGACGGGCTTGATGCCCGCGACACACATAAAGTCCAATCCTCCCTGGGATAGCGAAGGACGGCACCGGCTCCGGTGCCGTCCTTTCCGTATGTGGCCGGACCTTCAGCCGATCACCTCCAGGAAGCGCTCCACCTCGTCCTTGCTGGTCGCAAAGCTGGTGACGAGCCGGATCAGGATCTCGTCTTCGCCGAGGAGATCAGGCCGGTCGGCGGGGGCCGGCCAGTCGTAGAAGCGGGCACCGGCTTCTTCAGCTTGCGCCATCACCGTTTTCGGCAGGACGGCAAAGACTTCATTGGCGGAGGTTTCCCAGCCTGCGCGGCAGCGACGGGAGGCTTTCAGGCCGGCCCGCAGCCCGTCGGCCATAAGGTTGGCGTGACGGGCAAGATCGAGCCAGCGGCCTTCTTCCAGATAGGCGTCGAACTGCGCGGCGATGAAGCGGGACTTGGAGAAGAGCTGCGCGGAGCGCTTGCGCAGATAGGGCATGTCGTCCGCCTTCGCCGGGTCCATCACCACGATGGCCTCGGCCATCCAGCAGCCATTCTTGGTGCCGCCGAAGGAGAGGAGATCGACGCCGCGCTTCCAGGTCATCTCGGCGGGCGTCGCATCGAGCGACACCAGCGCATTGGCAAACCGTGCCCCATCCATGTGCAGCGGCAGGCCCCGGCTGCGGGCAATGGCTCCGATCGCTTCGATCTGGTCGAGCGAATAGACGGTGCCGAATTCCGTTGCCTGGGTGATGCTGACTGCGGCGGCCTGGCCGAAATGCACGCCCCGCTCGGGGAAGCGGGCAATGGCCCGCTCAAGGGCTGCGCCATCGATCCGGGCATCCGCGCCGGAGACCGGAACGAGCCTTGCACCATGGGCAAAGAAGCCGGGAGCCCCGCATTCATCCGTCTGGATATGGGCCTCGGCGTGGCAGAAGGTGACGCCACCGGGCCGCGTGACGCTGGCAAGCGCCAGCGAATTGGCGGCCGTTCCCGTGCCGACGAAGAAGACGGCCACTTCCCGTTCGAAAATCGCGTTGAACCTTTCTTCGACAGCGCGGTCGAGATCACTGGTGCCATAGGCGGGCGCATGGCCAGAAGAGGCGTCAAAAAGCCGTTTCGCGATGGCGGGATGGGCACCTGCCCAGTTGTCGGAGGTGAAGATCATAAATAGGGCCAGTCCTGGACGAATGTGAGGGGCGGGTTTGCCGGTCGCAACGAGTTTAAATCTTTGTTAGACGGGATCAACCGGCCCTATCACGGCTTTTTATACAGATGCATAGTTTTGAAAGAAAGGCGATGATTTCGATGGTGGTGGCGCAACTTTATTGCGGACCTGCCGCCATCACTGACAATCTTGATGCGTCCCGCGTTTGGGAAACATAACAAAATGCTTGCGCAAACGGCCGTCATCTGCCATAGAAAATCAGAAATTAGGACAGTCTTGCTGTCCTAATTTGTCGCAAGATCGAGATCCGGAAGCACCAGGATGTGAGGGTCGCAGTCACGCGGCAGGCAAAAATTAAATCGATTTGAAGGACTTAGGCCCCGGGGCCACCTTCAGGCTGGATGTGAACCGCAGGGCAAAGCTGCCCCGACAGGAGAAAAGACGATGACCGAGAGAGAGACCGAGATGCACGCATCGCCCGATTCTCCTGTTCAGAAGGTCCGATCCCTGACGGCAGCGGGCAGGAACCATGCGGGTCTTCCTGTTGGCCAGGGACTCTATGATCCGCGAAACGAGCATGATGCCTGCGGCGTCGGCTTCATCGCCCACATGAAGGGCCAGAAGTCGCACCAGATCGTGCGCGATGGCCTGTTCATGCTGGAAAACCTCACCCATCGCGGCGCTGTCGGTTCCGATCCGCTGATGGGCGATGGTGCGGGCATTCTGGTGCAGATCCCCGACCGCTTCTTCCGCGAGGAGATGGCAAGGCAGGGCGTGATCCTGCCCAAAGCCGGGGAATATGGCGTCGGCTACCTGTTCATGCCGCAGGACGAGGCGCTGATTGCCCATTTCAAGCAGGTGATCGCCGAAGTGGTGGCGGAAGAAGGCCAGGTGCTGATCGGCTTCCGGGATGTGCCGGTCGACAATTCCTCCCTGTCGAAAGCCCCCGACATCGCGGCAACCGAGCCGCGCCATGTGCAGGTTCTGATCGGGGCGGGCCGCGATGCTGCTACCAATGACGAATTCGAGCGCCGCCTGTTCACGCTGCGCAAGGTGATTTCCAACCGCATCTATGCGGAAGCCGATGGCGGCGATCTCGGCTTCTATGTCGTGTCACTTTCCACCCAGACCATCGTCTACAAGGGCATGTTCCTCGCCTTCCAGGTAGGGTCCTATTACAGCGACCTGCTGGATCCGCGGTTTGAAAGTGCGGTCGCTCTCGTCCACCAGCGCTTTTCCACCAACACATTCCCGTCGTGGAAGCTCGCCCATCCCTATCGCATGGTCGCCCATAATGGCGAAATCAACACACTGAGGGGGAACGTCAACTGGATGGCGGCGCGCCAGGCCTCGGTCTCCTCGCCGCTGTTTGGCGGTGACATCTCGAAACTCTGGCCGATTTCCTACGAGGGCCAGTCGGATACCGCCTGCTTCGACAATGCGCTCGAATTCCTGGTGCGCGGCGGCTATTCGCTGGCCCATGCGGTGATGATGCTGATCCCGGAAGCCTGGGCGGGCAACCAGTCGATGTCGCCCGAGCGCAAGGCCTTCTACGAATATCACGCCGCGCTGATGGAGCCGTGGGACGGACCTGCCGCCGTCGCCTTCACCGATGGCCGCCAGACCGGCGCGACGCTTGACCGCAACGGCCTGCGTCCGGCCCGCTACATCGTCACCGACGATGACCGGGTGATCATGGCCTCCGAGGCCGGCGTACTGCCGGTGCCGGAAGAACGGATCGTCAAGAAGTGGCGTCTGCAGCCCGGCAAGATGCTGCTGATCGACATGGTCAGGGGCCGGATCATTTCCGACGAGGAGGTGAAGTCGGAGCTTGCCACCGCCCATCCCTACAAGGACTGGCTCGACCGCACCCAGCTCATTCTCGAAGACCTGCACCCGGTCGAACCCCGGGCGCTGCGCCGTGACGTGTCGCTGCTCGACCGCCAGCAGGCCTTTGGCTATACGCTCGAGGACACCAAGCTCCTGATGTCGCCGATGGCGACCACCGGCCAGGAAGCCGTCGGGTCGATGGGCACCGATACCCCGATTTCGGCGATGTCGTCGAAGACCAAGCTGCTCTACACCTATTTCAAGCAGAACTTCGCCCAGGTCACCAATCCGCCGATTGACCCGATCCGCGAGGAACTGGTGATGAGCCTCGTCTCCTTCATCGGCCCGCGCCCGAACATTCTCGATCACGGCGGGGCTGCCAATGCCAAGCGGATGGAAGTGCGCCAGCCGATCCTCACCAATGGCGATCTCGAAAAGATCCGCTCCATCGGCCATACCGAAGACCGCTTCGACACCAAGACGCTCGATTTCACCTATGACGTGACGCGCGGCGCGGAAGAAATGCCCGACATGCTGGACCGGCTCTGCGAGCGGGCCGAACATGCCGTGGCGAGCGGCTACAACATCATCGTGCTGTCCGACCGGCAGGTCGGTCCGGACCGCATCGCCATTCCGGCGCTGCTGGCCACGGCCGCCGTCCATCACCACCTGATCCGCAAGGGCCTGCGCACCTCCGTCGGGCTGGTTGTCGAATCCGGCGAGCCGCGCGAAGTTCATCATTTCTGCTGCCTTGCCGGCTACGGTGCCGAGGCGATCAATCCCTATCTTGCCTTCGACACGCTGATCGACATGCACAAGCATGGCGCCTTCCCGCCGGAGGTCGACAAGGACGAGCTCGTCTATCGCTACATCAAGGCGGTCGGCAAGGGCATCCTCAAGGTGATGTCGAAGATGGGTATTTCCACCTACCAGTCCTATTGCGGCGCGCAGATCTTCGATGCCATCGGGCTGAAGTCCGATTTCGTCGACCAGTTCTTCTTTGGCACCGCCACCACGATTGAAGGCGTCGGCCTTGAGGAAATCGCCCGGGAAACCGTGGCGCGCCATCAGGCGGCCTTCAACAACAATGCGCTGACCTCGAAGACGCTCGATATCGGCGGCGAATATGCCTTCCGGATGCGGGGCGAGGACCATGCCTGGACGCCCGACGTGGTGGCGTCACTCCAGCATGCGGTGCGGGGCAATGCGCTCGACCGCTACCGCGAATTTTCGACGATGGTCAACACGTCAGCCGTCCGGATGAACTCGATCCGTGGCCTGTTCAGGATCAAAAGCGCCGAGGCGCTGGGCCGCAAGCCGGTTTCGGTCGACGAGGTGGAACCTGCAAGCGAGATCGTCAAGCGGTTTTCGACCGGGGCGATGTCCTTCGGCTCGATCAGCCGCGAGGCCCATACGACGCTTGCCATCGCCATGAACCAGCTCGGCGGCAAGTCGAATACCGGTGAAGGCGGCGAAGAGGCCGACCGTTATCTGCCGCTTGCGGATGGCTCCGCCAATCCGGAACGTTCGGCGATCAAGCAGGTGGCCTCCGGCCGCTTCGGGGTGACCACCGAATATCTGGTCAATGCCGACATGCTGCAGATCAAGGTGGCGCAGGGGGCAAAGCCCGGCGAGGGCGGTCAACTGCCCGGCCACAAGGTCGATGCGACCATTGCCAAGACCCGCCATTCCACCCCCGGTGTCGGGCTGATTTCGCCGCCGCCGCACCATGACATCTATTCGATCGAGGATCTCGCCCAGCTGATCTTCGACCTCAAGAACGTCAATCCGGAAGCGGATGTCTCGGTCAAGCTGGTGTCGGAAGTGGGCGTCGGAACGGTCGCCGCAGGCGTTGCCAAGGCGCGTGCCGACCACATCACCATTTCCGGTTTCGATGGCGGTACCGGCGCTTCGCCGCTCACCTCGCTGAAGCACGCGGGCTCGCCGTGGGAAATCGGCCTTTCGGAAACCCAGCAGACGCTGGTGCTGAACGGCTTGCGCTCACGCGTCGCCCTGCAGGTCGATGGTGGTCTGAAGACCGGGCGCGACGTGATCATCGGGGCGCTGCTCGGGGCCGACGAATTCGGCTTTGCCACCGCGCCGCTGATCGCGGCGGGCTGCATCATGATGCGCAAGTGCCATCTCAACACCTGCCCGGTCGGGGTTGCCACCCAGGACCCGGTGCTGCGCACCCGGTTCAAGGGCCTGCCGGAACATGTGGTCAACTATTTCTTCTTCGTCGCCGAAGAAGTGCGAGAAATCCTTGCCTCGCTTGGCGTGCGCAAGCTCGACGATATCGTCGGCCTGTCGGAACTGCTCGAAAAGGATGAGGCCATCGCCCACTGGAAGGCGAAGGGGCTCGATTTCAGCCGGATCTTCCACAAGGTCGAAGCGCCGCGCCAGGCCACCCACTGGACGGAGCGCCAGCAGCATCCCATCGACGATGTGCTCGACCGCAAGCTGATTGAAAAGGCAAAGGTCGCGCTGCAATCGAAGAAGTCGGTGACCATCGAAACCGCGATCCGCAACGTCGACCGCTCGGTCGGCACCATGCTGTCGGGCGAAGTGGCAAAGCGCTTCGGTCACAAGGGGCTGAAGGACGACACGATCAACGTCAAGCTCACCGGGGCGGCAGGCCAGTCCTTCGGCGCGTTCCTGGCGCGTGGCGTCACGCTGTCGCTGGTCGGCGAAGGCAATGACTATGTCGGCAAGGGCCTGTCGGGTGGCCGCATCATCGTCCGTCCGCCGGAAAATGCCCGGATCATCGCCGAGGAATCGATCATCGTCGGCAATACCGTGCTTTACGGGGCCACCGAGGGCGAATGCTATTTCCGCGGCGTGGCAGGCGAACGCTTTGCGGTGCGCAACTCCGGCGCCATCGCGGTGGTCGAGGGTGTCGGCGACCACGGCTGCGAATACATGACCGGCGGCGTTGTGGTGGTGATCGGCGAAACCGGCCGCAACTTTGCCGCAGGCATGTCCGGCGGCGTGGCCTATGTGCTGGATGAGGCCGGGGATTTTGCCAGCCGCTGCAACATGGCGATGGTCGAACTGCAGCCGGTGCCGGAAGAGGACGACATGCTGGAAAAGCTGCACCATCGCGGCGGCGACCTCCAGCATATGGGCCTCGTCGATGTCTCCGGCGACATGACCCGGCATGACGAGGAACGGCTCTACCAGCTGATCTCCAACCACCACCACTATACCGGCTCGACCCGCGCCCGCGCGATCCTCGACCGCTGGACGGAGTTCCGCCCGATGTTCCGCAAGGTCATGCCGGTCGAATACCGCCGGGCGCTGGAAGACATGGAACGGCTGGCCATGGGCGTGGCGGCGGAGTGAGGCTCGCAAATCTGGACCGTATATGTGAATATCCAAACATGTGAACGGGAACGGAGGTATGACCGATGTGGATGAAGCCAAAGGAAGAGCGCACCCGTCTGATCAGGTCGCAGGCGCAGCGACTGGTTGTCCTGCCGCCTGATTTTGTCCTTCCGGATGGCGAATTGATCATCCGGCAGGAAAAGGACGGTGTGATCACCCTGCAGCCCGATCAGAGCAAGCTGAGCGAAGAGCAGCAGGCGCAATGGGCCAAGACCGTCATGCCAGGATGGGCAGACGAGGATTAATTCACCCGGGTTGCGGGTTTGAAGATGGAAAACTGGATCCGGTGAGGCCGGAGACCATGGAACGGTTGGGAAAAGACGAATGGGCAAGGTAACAGGCTTCATGGAAATCGACCGGCAGGTGGCGAAGTATCAGCCGGCCTCCGACCGCATCCGCCATTTTCGCGAATTCACGCTGCCGATGTCGGACCCGGAGGTGCAGAAACAGGCGGCGCGCTGCATGGATTGCGGCATTCCCTACTGCCATGGTCCGACCGGCTGCCCGGTGCATAACCAGATCCCCGACTGGAACGATCTCGTCTATAACGGCAATTGGGAAGAGGCGATCCGCAACCTGCACGCCACCAACAATTTCCCGGAATTCACCGGTCGCGTCTGCCCGGCGCCGTGCGAGGAAGCCTGCACGCTCAATCTCGAAGACACGCCGGTGGCGATCAAGACCGTCGAGCAGGCGATTGCCGACAAGGCCTATGAACTCGGCTTCATCGTGCCGCAGCCGCCGACCATCCATACCGGCAAGAAGGTGGCGGTCATCGGGTCTGGTCCTGCCGGCCTTGCCGCCGCCCAGCAGCTGGGTCGCGCCGGCCACGAAGTGCATGTCTACGAGCGGGAATCCAAGCCCGGCGGCCTGCTGCGCTACGGGATTCCCGATTTCAAGATGGAAAAGAACTTCATCAACCGCCGCGTCGAACAGATGCGCGGCGAAGGCGTGACCTTCCATTGCGGCGTCAATGTCGGGGTTACCCTGCCGGTTGAAAAGCTGCTCGCCGATCACGATGCGGTGCTCTATTGCGGCGGCTCGGAAACCCCGCGCGAGGCGGGCATTCCGGGCGTCGATCTGGCCGGTGTCCACGATGCCATGCCCTATCTGGTCCAGCAGAACCGCCGCGTTGGCCGGGAGAATGCCGACAGCGTCGGCTGGCCGGTGATGTCGGTGCTGGCGGCGGGCAAGCATGTGGTCGTGGTGGGTGGCGGCGACACTGCGTCCGACTGCGTCGGCACCGCCTTTCGCCAGGGGGCCGTCAAGGTCACCCAGCTCGACATTCGCCCGCAGCCGCCGCAGACCGAAGACAAGCTTGCCGTCTGGCCGTTCTGGGCAACCAAGATGCGTACCTCCTCCTCGCAGGCCGAAGGCGCGATCCGCGAATTCCAGGTGGCGACGCTGGAATTCATCGGCGAAGACGGGGTGCTGACCGGGGTCAAGTGCTGCGAAGTCGACGATCGCCGCAAGCCCATTGCCGGAACGGAATTCGTCATCAAGGCGGATCTCGCCTTCATCGCCATCGGTTTTTGCGGTCCCTGCCAGGATGGTGTGGTCAAGGAACTCGGTGCAAAGCTGAAGCTCGACACCGACAGGCGCGGCTCGACCAATGTGATCGCCAACGAGAGCGATTATCGCACCTCGGTGGAAAAGCTGTGGACGGCGGGCGACGTGCGCCGGGGGCAGTCGCTGGTGGTCTGGGCCATCCGCGAAGGCCGTCAGGCCGCCCGCGCCATCGACGAAACCCTGATGGGCAGCAGTATCCTGCCGCGCTGAACCGGATTGAAATGTCTGGCTTTTCCGCAGCCCCGCCGAAAGCGGGGCTGCGTTGCGTTTTGCCGGCTTTAATCCGTCCGGGGCAGTGCAACCTCGCCAGAATGCCGCTCTGAAGCTGCATCTTCCCTAAAAAGTGCCTTGCCTTGCCCCATTTGCGCAGGTAGCCGTAACGGGACGGACAATAAAAATTCTGAAAAACAGTCGTCCGCAAGCAGCAATTCGGCCGGATGATCCGGTCGGGAGGGAAAAATGTCTGAGAAAACCGGTTTGGCGAGCGGCTCGCTCGGGACCATCGAATCCATCATCATGGGCATAGCGGGGACGGCGCCCGCGTTCAGCGTGGCGGTAACGACGGCAGCCATTGTCGCCGCTGTCGGGACCCTGTCGGTCGGCAGCATCTTCTATTGCGGGCTGATCATGTTCGGCATCACGCTCGCCTTCATTCACCTGAACAAGATTTCGCCGAATGCCGGTGCCACCTATGCCTGGGTCGGCCATGTCTTCGGTCCTTCCTGGGGCTTCTTTGCCGGCTGGGGCCTGCTGGTCGCCTCGGTGGTGTTCATGGTCTCCGCCACCATTCCGGCGGCAACCTCGACGCTGGTGCTGATTGCGCCGGACCTCGTCGAAAGCACCACCTGGGTGCCGCTGGTTGCGGCGATCTGGCTGACGGTCATCACCGTGGTGGTGACCAAGGGCATCAAGCATGCCAGCTATGCGCAGATCATCTTCACGGTCATCGAGAGCGTGATCGTCTTCGGCCTGATCATCGGTGCCTTCATTCAATATGGCGGCAAACCCGTCCATATGCCGAGTTTCCAGTGGGTCTCGCCCTTCTCCTTCACGCCGGAAATGTTTGCGACCGGGGCGCTGACGGCGATCTTCTTCTACTGGGGCTGGGATGTGACGATGAATCTCGGCGAGGAGACCACGGAAGGTCTGCCGCATCCCTCAAGCAAGGGGGCCTTCTGGTCGATGATCAATCTCATCCTGTTTTTCATCATCATGATGACCGTCGTGCTGATCGTGCTCTCCGATGATGAAATCGCCAAGGCCAATACCAATGTGCTCTATGCGATTGCCGACAAGCTGTTTCCGCGCCCCTGGAACTATCTGGCGGTTCTCGGCACCGTTCTGAGCACCGTCGGCACCATCGAGACGCAGATCCTGCAATTCTCGCGCTCAATGTTTGCCATGTCACGCGACAAGATGCTGCATCCGCGCTACGCCAGGGTGCATCCGGAATGGCAGACCCCGTGGGTAGCGACCCTGGTGATCTGGGCACTCGGCATCGTGCTGCTGTTCGGCTCGACCTATCTGCCGACCGTTCAGGCCATCCTCCAGAGCTCGATCCTCGCCATCGGGTTGCAGATCTGCTTCTACATGGGCCTCGCCGGTTTTGCCTGCGCCTGGTACTATCGCGGCAAGCTGAAGGAAGGGGCGGGGTCGGCCTTTTCCTACGTGCTCTGGCCGCTGGGAAGTGCGCTGTTCATGGTGTTCGTCGCTCTCTACAGCATTCCGACCTTTGACCGGGTCACGACGATGGTCGGCGTGGGCGGCTTGCTGATCGGTTTCGTGCCACTGCTGGCCAACCGGTTCTGGCCTGGAACTCCGCAGGAGTGACTGTGTGATCCCTGATATTACTGGAGGGCGGGAAGGCGATCATCGTCGACCCGCCCGACAGGGGCGGGGCCTGAACGGCCTGGCAACAGGGTCCCGGAGATCGTGGTTTTCTCTCCGGGGTCGCCGAGAAGCGTCGCCCCTCCATCCAGTTCCGGATCGGTCAGGCTGATCGGCGCTATCCTCACCGCCACTCCCGCCGTTTTGGGTGTCACCTCCGGGACGGTGGGGCCGAGCAGGCCTTGCTGGTCGAGACGGACGATCTTTTCCACCGTGAGGGGATCACCGAGGATCTTGCGGACGGGTTTTTCCGCGTAGAAGGCCATCTTGCGTTTCCCCGCCTCCGTCATCCCGACGCCATCGCTGGTGCGCAACCGGACAGGCTGGCCATTGACGTCAAAGCCGGTCAGCATGAATTTGCCGTTCTCATCGACAAACCCATCCCAGATATCGACGAATTCCGCGCCGGCTTTCGCGGTCTCGTTGCGATAGACCGCGTTGAATTGCAGAGCCGCCGCATTGGTGGCATCGATCCGGAACGACGGCAGCCCGACCCAGATCAGCGGGGCATGCGCCTCGTCCGCCACCTTGATCAAGGCATCGACGCGGGCACGATAGGCTTCGGTCCAGGCGGGCGAGTCGAACTTGATGCTGCTGCCCTTGCCGCGGATCTGCTGGCGGTCATTGGCGCCAAGCAGCACAACCACCGCCGCCGGATGGGTCTCGGCCAGATATTTGCCAAGTGTGCCCGGCCAATTGAAATAATCATCCCGTGTCAGGCCGGAGGCGGTGCTGGTGCGGCTGTCGACGACGGTGGTGGCATCGCCGGCAAAGGCGGCCTCAAGCCCGTCGGCCAGGCCTGCGGCCAGAAAATCCCCGACCACAAGCACATGACGCGCATCCACAGCCTTGGCCAGCGGCACTTGCGTCGAAAGGGTGGTGATACTTCCGGCATTGTGCTTCTTCACCCGCGGCCGCTTCTTGCGGGTCGGCAGGGTAATGATGTCCTCCTGCTGCCGGGGGGATCCGCCGAACAGCCATTGCAGCAAGGTTCGCCGCTGCGGCGGTTGCTGAAGCTGCCCGGCGCTTGCGGGGACGGCACACAGCGGCAGCAGGAGGGCAGCAGACAGAAGCAGGACAAGTGGCCTCCGCAGAGCGACAGACGCAGGTCGACAGGTTGTCATGCAAGCCTCTTCATTGCCACGCTTCAGATGCCGGTACGTGCGGTTCGCCCTGCCAGTATAGAGCGATCCGGTCAGGGTGAAAGGCGGGCGGAGGGATGCGCGTGAAATTTACCCGCCCAGAGCTTGTCAGGGAAAAGTGGAATCCGGTTTTCCCCGGGAAACTCTATTTCCGCAGCGCATCCAGCAATTGTTGCGAGGGTTCGCCATCGGGCTGGAGACCCAGTTTCTGCTGGATCGAGGCGATGGCGGCCTTGGAGCCGGAGCCGAAATTGCCGTCGACCTCGCCTTCGTAATAGCCAAGCTCTTTCATCCGCGACTGCAGTTCGAATTTCTGCTTGATGTCGAGCGTGCCGTCGGGACGCGGCCAGTTCTGGCGCATGCCGCTGTAGCCGGAGATCTGATCTGCCAGCAGGCCGACCGCCAGCGCATAGGTGTCGGCGGCATTGTATTTCTTGATGACGAAAAAGTTCCTGGCCATCAGGAAGCCCGGCCCGTTGTCACCGGCAGGCATCTTCAGCTGGGCGCGGTCGCCGCCGGTCTTGAACCCCTTGCCGTTCGGCCGGAGGAAACCAAGCCTCTCCCACTGGGCAAGCGTCAGCGTCTTGCCCGCATAGGCCGCTCCGCCCGCCGGCACCGTCACCTCGTAGCCCCAGGTCTTGCCGGGCGTCCAGCCGTTCTGCCGGAGAAGATTGGCCGAAGTTGCAAGTGCATCGGGGACCGAGTTCCAGATGTCGCGCTTGCCGTTGCCGTCGGCATCGAAGCCATAGAGCAGGTAGCTGGTCGGAATGAACTGTGTATGGCCCATGGCACCGGCCCAGGAGCCGGTGAGGCCTGCAGGCGGCACGTCGCCCGCCTGCAGGATGCGCAGGGCGGCGATCAGCTGGGTGCGGGCATATTTCGCCCGCCTGGGATCGGAATAGGCCAGCGTTGCCAGCGCCTGCGGCACGTAATGCAGCCGCTCCTCCTTGGCGAGCACCGCGCCGTAATTCGATTCCATCGACCAGATGGCGAGCAGGATATTGCGGTCAATGCCGAAATGGGTCTCGATGGCGGCCAGCGTCGAGCCATATTTGCGGGCCATCTGCTGGCCGATCTTCACCGTGTAGGGGTTGACGCGGCTGTCCATGTAATCCCAGACGGGAGTGCGGAATTCCGGCTGGAAACCGGCCTTGCGCAGCACGTCCTGATCGGGTTCCGTCACATTGGCAAAGGCGGCGTGATAGGTGGATTTGGTGATCCCCGCATGGGCTGCCACGGGATAGAAACTGATGATCCAGTTTCGAAATGCCTGATCGGCGAAGGCCGGGCCAGCCAGACCGACGCCAGCCGCAACCGTCAGGCCAAGGGCCAGTCTTGCAAGGGTTTTCGTGGGTTTTCCGGTCATTGTGCAATCCCGTCAGGTGGCGAAATACCGGTTCGGCCCTGATAAGACCGATCCATCCAGAAGCTAACGTGATATTCTCAACAAAATCTTTACCATATTCGCTTGACGCCGTCATTCTTTGCAAAAAAGTAGCAATTCATGACTACTTCCCTTGATCAGGGCATGAGTGGCCAGTCAATGAAAAGGCCCATGGAGGCATGTTTGGGACAGCATCGCAAAGTTCGTAAAGCCGTATTTCCCGTCGCGGGTCTCGGAACCCGGTTTCTGCCGGCCACCAAGGCGGTGCCGAAGGAAATGATGACCGTGGTCGACAAGCCGGTCCTGCAATATGTAGTGGACGAAGCGCTGGACGCGGGCGTCGAGCATCTGGTCTTCGTCACCGGGCGCGGCAAGGGCGTCATCGAGGACTATTTCGACATTCACTACGAACTGGAACAGACGCTGAGGTCCCGGTCGAAGACGGCGGAACTGACCATCCTGTCCGGCATCCTGCCGAAGGCGGGCATGGCGAGTTTCACCCGCCAGCAGGAGCCACACGGTCTCGGCCACGCCGTCTGGTGTGCCCGCGATATCGTCGGCAACGAACCCTTTGCGCTGCTTCTGCCCGACATGATCATGATGGGCGAAAAGGGTTGCACCAGGGGGATGGTCGATCTCTACAACCATTCGGGCGGCAACATCATTGCGGTCGAGGAATGCGATCCGGCGGAGGCCCATAAATACGGGATCGTCGGCGTTGGCGAGACCATCGGCGAGGGCTTCCGCATCACCGGCATGGTGGAAAAGCCTGCTCCCGGCAGCGCCCCTTCCAATCTCTATATCAACGGCCGCTATATCCTGCAGCCCGAAATCTTCGACATTCTGGAAACCCAGGAGCGGGGTGCCGGCAACGAGATCCAGCTGACAGATGCCATGCTGAAACTGTCGAAACAGCAGGTCTTTGCGGGCTATCCCTATCGCGGCAAGACCTATGACACCGGCGGCAAGGACGGTTTCATCCTCGCCAATGTCGCCTTCGCCCTTGCCCGCCCCGATATCCGGGCCAGCATCGAGGAGCCGCTGAAGGCGCTCCTGGCTGCACTCAAGGCCTGATTTCGGCCCGGCAGACCCCGGTATCCACTGATAGGCCGCTCCTGTGCAAGGGGCGGCTTTTTTCTGTCCATGCGGAAAACGGTGATGTGAAACCTCGGCAATGCCGCCTGGTGTCTTTTCCCGGGAATTGCTGTATACAGGGCAGTGGATATTGCCGAGGAGCATAGCGATGGACAATGGCCGCCAGGACGCCCAGGAATTCGCCGGGATGCCGGAACAGGTCTATCAGGAACTTTTGCGGAAATCGAAGCAGGTGTTACCGGACACCGCTCTCAGCGCTGACGAGCACCGCGACATCCTCCGCAAACGGCGGGCCGAGCGCAAGAAATCCGGCTTGCCCCTGTCGATGGATATCTGATGAAGCTCGATCCATCGACAATCGGTGACTTCGACAGGATCTACAACCATCACGACGGCAAGAGCGACGAGGGGCGAGCAGAAGAGATCGAAGAGCAGCTTTACGAGGATGCTCGGGTGTGTGACACCTCCCCGACTGCATATCACAGAGGTCTGACGTTCAAGCGGGTTCGAAACGGCTATCGATTTTTTTTATGCAAGCGTTCTGGGGATCAACGTCATTTACGCCATCTATCACCAAAGAGAGAACTGGCAGAATTTGATTGAGGGCCGCTGCGAAGATGTCAGCGATGCTTGAAACATCTCACGCGGGAGTGTGAAGCGGATCGTAGCGGCTGCTCCCGCGCAAGGGGCGCTTTTCACGTCAGCTTACCGCTTCAGGGTGAGGCCGATACCGGTGCGCAGGATATCCGTCGAGGCACCGGTGTCAGGGCTGGTTCGTTCCCAGGCAATGGTTCCGGTGAGGTCGAGATAGCGGTTGAGGCCATAGGCGAGGCCTGCGCCGAGACTTGTCACCCGCTGGTCGCTGCTGGAGCCGTCAGGCCGGTAGTTGCGCCAGGTAAGGCCGCCGGACAGCTTGGCCACCACCTGATCGCGCACCTGCTGGGTGAGCTCGATGGTGAGCGCCCGGTTGACATAGCCCGATTGTGCCGCGACCACGGAGGGTTCGACCGAGGTGGTAAGGCCGATGGTGATGTCGGTGCCGCGGCGCGGTGACCAGCTGGCGCTGGCGTCGAGCACCATGGCGTCGATTTCGGCAAGCCGCGCATCGGCAAATGTCACCTTCCGGTAGCCGAGGCCGATTTCGCCTTTCAGTTTTTCGCCGAGATCGATCTGCACGCCCGCCTTGCCGCCGAGGCTCTTCGTGTCGCGGGCATAGCCTGACGTATCGATCTGGAGATCATAGACCGAGCGTCCGGCGGAGGCTTCCAGGAAGGGCACCAGGGCAGGGGAAATCTCGTAGCCGACCCGGACCCGCAAATTGCCGGTGGTGCGGTTGCGGCTTTCAAGCGACGAGGTCGTGCCATCCGACAGCGTCACGTCGGAATAGGTTGTCCGGTTGACATCAATGGCGGCGAGGCCGCGCAGCAGGCCGAAATCCCGCTCGATGGAGGCACCGGCACTGAGGCCCTGTACCTTCGACTGGTCGACGGCCCCCAGCACCGCATTCGGATCGGTGGCGCTTTCGCGGCTGTTGGTGTAGCCGGCGGTCAGATGGGCGATCATGTCGTCGGAAAGGTCGAGACGCAGGTCCGCATTGAGGCTTGCCGACGGCAGTGCCTGGGCATCGCCGCTGATATTGCGCTGAAAGATGCCGTCACCGGTGATGAGCAGTTGATGTCGCGACCAGTCGGAGGTGAGCGTGCCCTTGAGATCGGTCGCAAGGAAGGTGCGGCTGGTGTCGGTGCCGCCGGTGCCGCCGGTGCCGGAGGTTCGGGTGCTCTCGCTGTTGAGCGAGGTGTTGACGGAAGGCCTCAGGATGAAACTGCCGAGCGGAATGCCGGGCGTATCGCCGGCATCGCCCCGTTTTGCGGCCCGGGAACCGTCGATATTGCCGGTCCTCAGATTATCGCGGCCAAGATCGGCGGCAGGCTCCGGTGTGTCGCTTTCCACGGTCGTGGTGATTTTTCCGGCGCGCGGGTTCAGCGCTTCGCTGGCCTCCGAGGCTGCTGCCTGCTTCTTTTTCTTCAGGGCCCTGGCGCTGGTTTTGGCGGCGGCCTCGGCCAGCGCATCGGTCGCTGCGGGATCGCTGAGCGTGCCCTCAAGGCTTGACGCCGTGCCGTCGGCACTGACGGGAGGAAGGCTTTGAGCGCCTGCCTGCGGCACCGCCTGCACAAGCCCAAGCACCACCGCCCCCGCCGCAAGGCAGGATGAACGGAGATGACGCGTCAGGCGTCCTCTGGTGTCGGCAGCAATCATGCGCTCAAGGGCCCTGGAGGCGAGAAATAGTTACCTATCTCTAAAAGCTTGTGGTTAACGTAACGTTTATATTTGGCCGGGGAGACGCGACCCAAATGAGGGAATCGGTCGCCGCAGCACCGCTCGCCCAAGCTTTGCCGATCAAGGCTGCGCGAGGCCTGCGGAGCGTGAAAAACCGCAGCAATCCCTGCGGATAACGATTTCGCCGGGTTGGACAGCGCCCCCGGAACGCGCTAACGGTCTTTCCATGACCCGACCGGACAGCATTCCAAAAGCCGCAGAGGCCGTCGCTTCGGCGCTCCGCACCATTGAAACCGAGCGAAACGGCCTTGCCTCGCTGGAACGGGCGCTGGCAGGTCCGCTGTCGCAGCCGTTTTCCGACGCCGTTGATGCCATATTCCGGATTACCGGCCGGGTGATCGTGACGGGGGTCGGCAAGAGTGGCCATATCGGTTCGAAACTGGCCGCCACCTTTGCCTCGACCGGCACGCCGGCGTTTTTCGTTCATCCGGTGGAAGCCAATCACGGTGACCTCGGGATGATTGCCCGCGATGACGTGATCATTGCGATGTCCTGGAGCGGCGAAAGCACCGAATTGCAGGGGATCATCGCCTATTCCCGCCGCTTCCAGATCCCGCTGATCGCGATCACGTCCGGCGAGACCTCGACGCTCGCCAAGGCCGCCGATATCGTGCTGTCGCTGCCCCGCGAACAGGAAGCCTGCCCGCACGGGCTTGCGCCCACCACCTCAACGCTGATGCAGTTGTCGCTCGGCGATGCGCTGGCGGTGGCGCTGCTGGAAAGCCGCGGCTTTACCGCGCTCGATTTCCGCACCTTCCATCCCGGCGGCAAGCTCGGGGCGAGCCTTGCCCATGTCGGCGACATCATGCATCGCGGCGACGTGCTGCCGCTGGTGGCGCAAGGAACAGGCCTGCAGCAGGCGGTCACCATCCTGTCGCAGAAGCGCTTCGGCTGCGTCGGCATTCTGGACGGGGAAGGGCGGCTTTCCGGCATCATCACCGATGGCGATATTGCCCGCAGCATTGGCCGCAATCTCGGTGGCCTCGTGGTCGACGACATCATGACCCGCGCGCCGAAAACGGTGAAGGCGGAGTCGCTGGCCACCGCCGCCATGGCGATCCTCAACCAGCACAATATTTCCGCCCTCTTCGTCATCGACGACACCAGCCATCCGGTCGGCGTGGTACATTTCCACGATCTGTTGCGGATCGGCGTGGCGTGAGGGTTCAGGCAAGGCTATACACCTAAGTTGCAATTGATTTCTTCAACACCGGTTTGGATCGCTTTTTTGAGAGGATGGTGATTGATGAAGACACTGGAGCTTTTTGCAGGTGCTGGTGGCCTTGGAATGGGCGTCAGCAGAGCCGGATTCAAAACAGAAGCTGTAATTGAGTGGGACCGTTGGTGTTGTGACACCATTCGGCAGAACAGGAAAAACGAATTTGGCGTGATAGCAGATTGGCCGGAGCCAATTGAAAGCGACGTGCGAAACATAGACTTCAAAATGTATCAGGGCCGAGTAAATCTGGTGACGGGCGGCCCACCATGTCAGCCTTTCTCCGTCGGCGGCAAACATCAGGCACACGCTGATGAAAGAGACATGTGGCCGCAGGCGATACGTGCCATTCGCGACGCCAAGCCGCAAGCTTTCATATTCGAAAATGTCAAAGGTTTGGCGCGCGCTACCTTCGCAACCTATTTTTCCCATATCTTATTGCAGTTGCAATATCCCGAGCTCGTTGCCCGCGTGGGGGAAGGGTGGGAAAGTCATCTGGGGCGCCTTGAGCAACACCATACGGGTCGTCGCCATTCTGGCGGGCTTGAATACAGAGTCGTATTTCGAGTGATCAATGCTGCAAATTACGGAGTGCCACAACGGCGAGAACGGGTGGTTGTGGTCGGGTTCAGATCTGACCTTGAAATTGAATGGTCTTTTCCAGCCGAGACCCATTCTATGGATGCACTCTTGTGGAATCAATTGAAGGGTGACTATCGGGACCGGCACCGCCTTCCACGAAACCACCAAGTGATTTCGGAGAGGAACAGTGAACGCGGGAAAAAACTGAATGAAAGGCCATTGTCGTTGGCGTGGCGAACAACCCGGGATGCAATCCACGACTTGCCCGATCCCGAGTTCTGTGCCCGTGAAACCTCAACGATAAATGGCCATAAGTTCCAACCTGGTGCCCGGTCTTATGCAGGGCATACAGGCAGTCCCCTTGATGAACCCGCAAAGACGTTGAAGGCGGGTGTTCATGGGGTCCCGGGTGGTGAAAACATGCTTTTACGTTCCGATGGCAGCGTCCGGTATTTTACAATCAGGGAAAGTGCCCGTTTGCAAACATTTCCGGACTCATACGGTTTTAATGGATCCTGGTCGGAAGCAATGCGTCAATTGGGGAATGCAGTTCCTGTGGAATTGGCCTGGATTATCGCCCGTAGCGTGAAAAGACATCTACGTTTTGCTGACTCGGGAAAACAATAATGACTGGCTATGTTGAATTTGAATTTGATTTGCCAACAGCACTTCTGGAAAAACTGATTGATGCAATTGAACGCGTGGAAGCTGCCCCTTTAAGTGTGTCCAGTTTATCAAATGTTCCTGAAACCCAAGGGATATATCAATTATTTCTGGATGGAAATTTGGTATACATAGGAAAAACTGATGCAGAATCTGGTCTGCACAGGCGTTTATCCAGGCATTTGCGAAAGACGATGTATCGCCAGGGTCTGGATTCAAATAGATTAACTTTTAAAGCTATGAGGATATTTGTCTTCACGGCAATTGACCTCGAATCAGATTTGATTGCGTATTACGGGGGCGTGAGATCTATAGCATGGAATGGGAGCGGCTTTGGATCAAATGATCCGGGTCGGGAGAGAGACACCACGCGGATTGAACCAAACAATTTCGATGCTTTGTTTCCAATCGACATAGACAGGCAAATTCCATTTTCCATACCAGTACCGGAAAGTGCTGCCGCTGTTTTGGCCCGCCTGAAGGACGCGTTACCCTATACCTTGCGATTTCAAATGTTGCCGGGTCGAAGCAGGCAACCCGACGCCGAACTTAATTCACAGAAAATCTCAGCTCTCGAAGGGCCCGCTACGCCCCGTACCATTTTGCAGGGCGGTCTCATTTCTGAAGTGCAACAGGCTGGTTTGAGATTTCGGTTTGATAGGCTTCGAGGGGTGTTCTGAATCCGAGTGTTTGTCTTGGTCGATTGTTGAGGCTGTCGGCGATTTTGTCGAGGTCCTTCTGGGAGTAGATGCTGAGATCGATGCCTTTTGGCAGATACTGGCGGATCAGGCCATTGGTATTTTCGTTGGTGGGTCGCTGCCACGGGCTATGCGGATCGCAGAAATACACTTTTATATTCAGCCGCTTAGCCAGCTCGGTGTGCTGAGCCATTTCTTTTCCCTGGTCGTAGGTCATGCTGGTGCGCATCGCTTGAGGGACACGCGACAGGCCGCGCGAGAACCCGGCAAGTGCTGCATCCGCGCTGGCATCCTTCATCTTCGTCAGAATGACATAGCGGGTTTTGCGTTCGGCCAGCGTGCCGATGCAACTGGCATTTCCGGTGCCCTTGATCAGGTCGCCCTCCCAGTCGCCGGGCAGTTCACGGGTCAGCACGGACGCCGGACGCGCATGCACCGACACCATGCCAGGCAGGCTGCCGCGCCGGTCCTTGCCTTGAGCGCGGGGGCGGCGCAATTTATGCCCCTGTCGAAGCAAGCCTATGAGTTGCTTGCGCAATTCGCCTTTCGGCAGGATGTAGATCGCCCGGTAAATCGTCTCGTGCGCCACTGTCTCGGGCTCGTCCATGTGCTTTAACCTGCCGGAAATCTGCTGCGGGGACCAGCCCAGACGTATCTGCCTGAAAACAGTCTCCCGCAAGGCCGTCCCTTCCGCAAGCCTGACCAGTCCGCGACGGCGGCGCGACAAAGAGGCTCTGGAAGCAATGCCCGCGTCATAGCATAAGTGAGAAGGCGACGCTGGCGGCGCGTTGCGGCGAACCTCCCGAGACACAGTCGATCGCGACCGGCCAAGAGCCAGAGCGATCCACGCCTGCGTGTTGCCCATATTCAAACGGCTCTGGAGAAAGTTGCGCTCAAAAGCGCTAAAATGCTGATAATGCTGACCCATAACGGCATCCTTTAAACGGATGCCTGTTGCACTTCAAATCAGAGAACGCCCAGCATATCGTTATGCACCTCCAGCCGGGATGGCAAGCTACACGCTTGTCAGGTTATATTATTCTATACAGGGAAACGGATAGAGTATACCCAAATGGGGTCGTCATTGCAAAATCGTGACGTCATTTAAGATTTGTATTCTTCAATAGCCAGCATATGGTTATTTATCCCCGAAATCATCACCCGGGTGCCCGCAGGCAGGTCCGGGCCCATCACCGGCCAGTAGGTGTCGTCGATCCTGAGCCGTCCGCGGCCATCGACGACGGGTTCGCCGAGTGTGGCGGTGCGACCGATCAGGGAGGCACCGCGCTGGTTGAGGAGCGGCTGGTCGGTGGCATGGTCCAGCCGGCCATAGAAACGGCGGCCGATCAGCACGAACGCCACCGACAGGACTGCAAACACCAGCATCTGCACTTCCCAGTGCCAGACGGTCATGCCCCACAGCGCCAGCGACAGCGCACCGACGGCAATGGCGGCAAGGCCGATCCAGACCAGAAACACGCCCGGCATCAGCAATTCGGCCCCGAGCAGCGCGATGCCGAGGATCCACCAGGCCCAGGGGCCGGTTTCAGTCAGGAAGGCGTCGAGCATGGCTCAGCCCTCCTGATCGGTCGGATTGTCGCGCTGGGGGCGTGCGGGCATGGGCGCGGGAGGCGACATGACGGCGGGCGTGGTACGGGGGACTGCGGCGCGGCGGGCGGCCTGCGCATCGGCAGCATCGCCCTTGTCGCCGAAGACTTCCTTCGCGATGGCCCCGATGCCGCCGAGCGAGCCGATCAGGGCGGAAGCTTCCATCGGCATCAGCACGATCTTCGAATTGTTGGCCCGACCGATGGAGGCCAGCGCTTCGGTATATTTCTGCGCGACGAAGTAATTGATCGCCTGCACGTCCCCGGCGGCAATGGCTTCCGACACCATGCGGGTGGCCTTTGCTTCGGCTTCGGCGAGACGTTCGCGGGCTTCGGCGTCGCGGAAGGCGGCTTCGCGCTGGCCTTCGGCCTGCAGGATGGCGGATTGCTTGGCACCCTCGGCGCGGAGAATCTGCGCATTGCGCGCCCCTTCGGCCTCCAGCACCTGCGCCCGCTTCTCTCGCTCTGCCTTCATCTGCCGGCCCATGGATTCCACCAGGTCCTTCGGCGGCTGGATATCCTTGATCTCGACGCGGGTGACCTTGATGCCCCAGGGGCCGACCGCTTCATCCACGACGCGCAGCAACTTGTCGTTGATCACCTCGCGGTTTGACAGCAGCTCGTCGAGATCCATCGAACCCATCACCGAGCGGATATTGGTCATGGTGAGGTTGAGGATGGCGTTTTCGAGATTGGTCACCTGATAGGCGGCCTGCGCGGCGTTCAGCACCTGGTAGAAGGTGACGGCATCGGCGGAGACGGAGGCATTGTCCTTGGTGATGACCTCCTGGGTCGGCACGCTCAGCACCTGTTCCATGATGTTCATCCGTGCGCCGACGCGCTCGATGAAGGGGGTGAGCAGGTTGAGGCCGGGTTGCAGGGTGCGGGTATATTTGCCGAAGCGTTCGACCGTATAGAGATAGCCCTGCGGCACCGTCTTCACGCCCGCAAACAGCACGAAGATCACCAGGATCACCAGTGCGATCACCGCAATATCAAAACCCGTCATGGACATTCCCCCATCGTGAGCGCCGCCCGGCCCATGCCGCGCTGCGCTGTGTCTACAACTGGAGGGTCAGGCTGGCAATTGCAAGGGGCGGGCCTGTCAAACATCAGGGATATCAGATCCAGCCGGAAAGCTCGCGCCTCACCACATGGTCGAGAACCCACATGCCATCGGTGGAATCGTTGAGACAGGGGATATGGGTGAATTTCTCGCCGCCTGCGTGATGGAAGATCTCGCCCGCTTCCCCGGCGATTTCCTCGAGCGTTTCCAGGCAGTCCGAAACGAAACCCGGGTTCATCACCGCGATCCGCTTCACCCCGTCTTTTGCAAGTTTTTCCACCGTCTTGTCCGTATAGGGCTGCAGCCATTCCTCCGGCCCGAAGCGGGACTGGAAGGTCACCATCAGCTTTTCCTTCGGCCAGCCGAGCTTTTCGCGCAGCAGCCGGGCCGTCTTGAGGCACTGGCAATGATAGGGGTCGCCCTTCTTGAAATAGGACATCGGGATGCCGTGGAAGGAGGTGAGCAATACTTCCGGCTCCCAGTCGAGCGTTTCGAGATGCTTGCGCACCGAATTGGCGAGCGCCTCGATATAGACGGGATCGTCGTGATAGGGCGGGACGGTGCGAAGGGCCGGCTGCCAGCGCATCTGCAACAGGGATTCGAACGCCTTGTCGTTGACGGTCGCCGTGGTCGCGGCGGCATATTGCGGATAGAGCGGAAACAGCAGTATCTTTTCGCAGCCTTCGGCCTTCAGCGCATCGATGCGCGAGGCAATCGACGGCTGGCCGTAGCGCATCCCCCAGTCGACCACGACATGGGAATGATCCTTCAGGCTTTCGGCCATCTTCTCCGCCTGGGCGCGGGTATAGGTGCGCAGATAGCTCTCGTCCAGGTCCTTGTTCCAGATCGCCTGATAGGCCTTGCCGACCTTGCCCGGCCGGGTGCGCAGCACGATGCCGAAAAGGATGGGATACCAGAGCCAGCGCGACCATTCGATCACCCGCCGGTCCATCAGGAATTCCTTCAGGTAGCGGCGCATCGACGTGTAATCGGTGCCATCGGGCGTGCCCAGATTGACGAGGAGAACCCCGACCTTGCCGAATTTCACCGGGGGATGGTCGGCAGGAAGATGGGCGGTGTCAAAGGGCATGGGTCTCTCTTTTTAGTTCATCATGATTCAGGCTCCGCCAATATAGGCGGAGATGGCGGCAGGAAAAGGGTTGCGCCACGAAAAACCGGCCAGGAAAACCCTGGCCGGTGATCAATTGCCACAATCATTGCAAGCACGCATCACCTTGCGGGAATGGTGAGCTCCTTGCCGACGGCAAGCTTTTGCGGGTCCGGATTGCCATTGGCGGCGGAGAGGACTTTCCACTGGCTGCCATGGCCGAGATATTTGACCGCGAGATCCCAGAACGTATCGCCCCTTGCCACCACATGCGTGGTTCCGGTTCCCGCCACCGATGCGGCAGGGGCAGCAGGCGTCGTCACCGCCTTGTCCGGCTTGGCCAGGGCTGATCCCGCTGCGGTGGTGTCGGCATTGGGGGTGGCGGCAACAACGCCCGAGACGGTGACGCGCCCATCGGTATAGGGCTTGTAGGGCTGGTGGGCACCGAGATAGGCGGCAACCACATCCTCAAGGTTCGGGCCGTAATCATAGGCGTCGATTGCCGCCTTGGCGAAGATGCTGTAGCCATCACCGCCGCCGCGCATGTAATTGTTGGTGACAACGCCATAGGTCCTCGCCGGATCAAGCGGACCGAAACCGCCTTTTTCAGTCACCAGGACGCTGACGATGCGGCTGCCTTTCGGCTTTGTGAGGTCGGCGGAATATTTCAGGCCTGCCACCTGCGGGAAACGGCCTTCGACATGCTCGACATCGCTGACGCCGTTTTCGAGCGCGGCCTTGAGGTCCGAGCCCTTGAGCTGGAAGGTTGCAAGCGTGTTCTGGAACGGCAGCACCGTCAGCACTTCGCCCATGGTGACCGGGCCCTGATCGATGGAGGCGCGCAAGCCGCCGCCATTCTGGATGGCAATGGTGATGCCCTGATCCCTGACCCGGTCGAGCATCGCATCGGCCACCAGGTCACCCATTGCGCATTCGCGCACCCGGCAGACATCGCGCGCGCCCTCGATCGGCGTCTGGGTCTCGCCAATCACCTTCTTGCGCACCTCGTCCAGCGGCTTTGCAAGTTCGGCAACCCGCGTGGCAAAGGCCTCGTCCGGCTTGACGCCGGCATCCATCAGATGCGGCTCGCCACTGGCGGATTTCACCTTGCCTGTATCGTCGAAGGTGACGGTGAGGTCACCCAGATATTTCGAATAGGACCCGGCGGTGACGATGGGCACCTCGACACCGGACGGGCTTTTCACCAAAGTCGGGTAGGGGCCTGCGGCCTTGTCGCTGACATTGGAGAGATAGGTGTGGCTGTGGCCGCCGACGATCACGTCGATGCCGTCGACCGCAGCAGCGATTTCCTTGTCGCGCTCGTAGCCGATATGCGACAGCACGATGATCTTGTTGACGCCCTGGTCGGTGATCTCCTTCACCGCGCCCTTCAGGTAGGCGATTTCATCGCCGAACAGCACATTGGGGCCGGGTGACGAGGTCTGGTCGGTTTCCTGCGTGGTAAGGCCGATGATGGCGATCTTCTGGCCACCGGTCTCCCTGATCTCGTAGCCCTTGAACTTGTTGGCAATCGGCGAGCTCAGGCTCGCCAGCGTGTTGCCGGAAACCACGGGCGCCTTCAGTGCGGTCAGGAATTTCGCCAGTTCTTCCGGCCCGTCGTCAAATTCGTGATTGCCAAGCGTCACGGCGTCAAATTCCATGCCATTCATGAATTCGGCAATCGGCGCGCTCTTGTAGGTGGTGTAGAACAGCGAGCCCTGAAACTCGTCGCCTGCCGACAACAGCAGGACCGGCGCATCCTTCAGTTCGGCGCGACGCTGGTCGATGGCCGTCTTCAGCCGGGCAATGCCGCCGAAACAGGAGCCCTTGGCATCATCCTCGGGGGCGCAGGTCGAATCATACTTGTTGATAGGCTCGAAGCGGGCGTGGAAGTCGTTGATATGCAGGATCGTCAGCTTGTAATCGGCAAAGGCGAAACCGGTGCTGGCGGCAAGCGCTGCCGTGGCGAGCATGAGGGAAAGAAGGCGGCGGTTCATCGGCGATCTCCTTGTTCAGATGCTCCCGGTGTCATCCGGGAGCAGGGTGCCTGAAGGACCGGTCCGGTTCTCAGGACACCATCTCGTTATCCTATAGAAATATCACGTAAAATCCGTGACATCCCCGCAGGTTCCAATCGTTTCACCGGACGGTCGGGGTTGCAAGCCAAAAGCTGCGGAGAACTGAAAATCCACCTGGTGGACATGAAAAAGCCTCCGGGCCATCGGGACTGGAGGCTTTGAAGGCGAGGCAGAAAGGGTCAGTTGACCGTGCCGATCGGCTGCGGGGCGGGAGCCGTCCCATAGACCTGGCCCACGGGCTGGATGCCCGGCGGCGGCGGCGGCGATGGCATGTCGGCGCGGCGTTGCAGCGAGAATTGCGCACCACTGTCGGAAGTGCAGTTCAGCTGGGTCAGGCTTGCCAGCTGGCAATTGGCCCGCGACGTGGTCTTCTTGATCGTCGAATAGAAGGTGATCTGCACGATGCCGCTCGGGTCGGTCGTATAGGTGCCAGACGCCATCACCGCATTGGTGCCGTCGGAGGTGCGGGTGTTGAAGGTGCCTGCCTGGAAGGTGGAGACCAGACCATGCGGATCACCCCACGAACCCTCGACGGTGGGCGCGCGCACGGGATCGGGCAACCGGCGGGGCGTGTTGCCTGTCGTGTCGCAGGCCGACAGCAGCGCAGCCGCTGCAAGCAGGACAATCACCCTCTGGCTATTCATAAGCATCTCCCGATTCGGCAAGCATTTCGTCACAAAATCATGACGTGAAGGCTTTCGCATGGCAAGGCCGGGAAAGAGTGTCAACTCCTTCCCGGCCTCGTGATTTCACAAATCTGTGTGGTTCAAGGCACAATCTGCCGTTGCCCGTTGCGGCGCAGCGGCAGGTCAGGCGGTTTAGCGCACCAGAATGTTGCGGAACTGCCAGGGATCGGACGTGTCAAGATCTTCCGGGAACAGGCCCGGACGACCGTCAAGCGGCGTCCAGTCGGTATAGTGGCCTTCGACCGGGCCGAGATAGGGCAACTGGACTTCAAGGCAGCGCTTGTAGTCCATCTCGTCGGCTTCGACGATGCCGGACTTCGGATTTTCGAGCGCCCAGACCATGCCGGCCAGTACCGCAGAGGTCACCTGCAGGCCGGTGGCATTCTGGTAGGGGGCGATGCGGCGGGTTTCTTCCAGCGACAGGCGCGAGCCGAACCAGTAGGCGTTCTTGTCGTGGCCATAGAGCAGCACGCCGAGTTCGTCGATGCCATCAACCAGTTCGTTCTCGTCAAGCACGTGCAGGACCGGCTGCGCCTTGCCGCCATTGCCGAACATTTCATGCAGCGACAGAACCGCATCATTGGCCGGGTGATAGGCATAGTGGCAGGTCGGACGGAAGGTCACGTCGCCGTCCTTGTCGCGGGCGGTGAAGTAATCGGCAATCGAGATCGACTCGTTATGGGTGACGAGGAAGCCATATTGCGGACCGGGGGTCGGGCACCAGGTGCGAACGCGGGTATTGGCACCCGGCTGTTCCAGATAGATGGCGGCCTTGTTGCCCTTCTTGTGCTTCTTGGCATTCTTCGGCATCCAGTTTTCATGGGTGCCCCAGCCGAGTTCGGAAGGCTGCAGACCTTCCGAAATGAAGCCCTCGACCGACCATGTGTTCCAGAACACGTCGAGCGGCTTGGGGTTCTTGGTGCGCTGGGTGTCGCGCTCGGCAATGTGGATGCCCTTGACGCCGACCTTCTTCATCAGCTTGGCCCAGCCTTCGCGATCATCCTGCGCGGGCTCGTCGAACTTCAGGCCGAGGTCGCTGGCGAGATTGACCAGACCCTGCTTGACGAACCAGGAGACCATGCCCGGGTTGGCACCGCAGCAGGAAACGGCGGTCGTGCCGCCGGGGTTTTTGGCCTTTTCCTTGCGCACCGTCTCGCGCAGCGCATAGTTGGTGCGGGTCGCATTGTCGGCCTCGGTGTCGAAATAGAAGCCGAGCCAGGGTTCGACCACAGTGTCGATATAGAGGACATCCAGCTTGCGGCACATCTTCATCAGGTCGAGCGACGAGGTGTCGACCGAGAGATTGACGCAGAAGCCCTGGCCCTTGCCTTCGGTCAGAAGCGGCTTCAGCAGTTCCTTGTAATTGTCCCTGGTGACGGCAGCCTTGATGTGGCGGACGCCGTGTGCCTTGAATATCTCGGCATCGCCCTCGTGTTCGCGGGGATCGATGACCACCAGCCGGCTCTTGTCGAATTTGAAATGACGCTCGATCAGCGGCAGGGTGCCGCGACCGATGGAGCCGAAGCCGATCATCACGATCGGGCCGGTGATTTCGCCATAAACCGGGTGGGATTGGTCTGACATGGTGTGCGTTCTCCTGGAACCTTCAACGGACGGGGGCCGGATGTCTGACCGGCCAATTCGGCATGAATACCTGAAATCGTGGCAGGACCGGCCCGGCGGGCACGGACATGCCGCTGTCGGCGGGAGTATTGCCCCTGAACACGCCAGTCAAGGCATATCCGCAGGAATTCCCGGCCCGACGGGTGGCGAACTTGCTTCTAGCCGCGCTCTGTGACAGTTTTTACCGCGCAGGACCGGCGGGCGCGTCAGGATTTCAGCGCTTCGAGCCCTTCGGCGGTCCGGCTTACGACAAGTTCGGTGATCCGGTATTCGGCGATGGCATTGACGACGAACGGGTCTTCATTGCACCAGGCCTCCACCTCCCCGCGCTCGCCGCGCGACAGGATGACGCCACCGGTGCGCGGGTTCTTTCGGCCAGAGGCAAGGAACAGGCCCCGGTCATAGCCGGCGGCAACCCAGGTCATGTGGCTGTCCATATGCGGTTCGGCTTCGGCAAGCGGGACGAGGTAGGTGAGATCGAGGAGCAGCATGGCAAGGCTTTCAGGGTGAGACAAGACGGCAGGCGATCAGCCCGCGCAGGGAATTTCCGGCATAAAAGGTCTTTCCGGCTAGGTCTTCAGGATAAAGAACGCCGGTCCGGGCTTTGCCCGTGCTGATCAGGCTCTGGCGCAGCACGCCGTCGAGCAGGCCCGACTGCAAGGGTGGCGTCAGCAATTGCCCTGGTTCCGTGGTGGCGAAAACCGAGGTGATCGTCCCCTCGCAGATCTCGCCCTTCTCATTGCCGAGCAGCACTTCGTCCACCTCGCCGGCCGGAAATTCGGCGCGCGCGGCAGCATAGATGTCGCGGCGCGAGGTCTTGTGGGCAAGCAGCGGGTCGGCGGAGGAAAGCCGGGTTCTGGCGATGGCCACTCGCCAGACCGCATCGGGGTCGAGCGGCGTGAAGGCGGTATGGGTGAGATGCAGGGTGCCATCGGCAGAAAGTTCAAGCCTCACCCGCAAACGGCCGTGATCGCGGGGAAGGGTCGAGAGCACCCGCCCGACGGCATCCTCTTCAAGCAAAAAACCGAGAGCCTCAGCCGAGCGGGCAAGCCGCGCCCGGTGCAGATCGAGACGGACGAAGCCGGTTTCCGGCTCGTAGCGGAATGTCTCGATCAGCGAGAAATCCGGCGGCGTCATCGGCCGATCCACTGGTCGCCGACGGCAAAGCGGGCTTTCAGCAGGCATTCCTCATATTCGCTTTCGGCCTTCGAATCGAAGACGATGCCGCCGCCGACATTGAACACCGCGCGGCCATCGTCAAACAGGGTGAGGGTGCGGATTGCCACGGAAAAGCGCATGGCGCCTGCCGGATCGATGAAGCCGATTGCCCCGCAATAGATGTCGCGGGGCCGGTCCTCCAGCGCATGCAGGATTGTCATGGCGCTGATCTTGGGGGCCCCCGTGATTGAGCCGCAGGGAAACAGGGCGGCAAAAACCTCCGTCAGCGTCGTCCCGGGTTTCAGCTTCGCCCGGATATGGCTCACCATCTGGTGGACGGTCGGATAGGTTTCGATATCGAAGAGTTTCGGTACCGACAGGGTGCCAAGCTCGGAAATCCGCGAGACATCGTTGCGCAGGAGGTCGACGATCATCCGGTTTTCTGCCTGGGTCTTGATGTCGTCGCGCATCGCCTGGATGATGCCGGCATCCTCGACCGCATCGGCACCGCGCCGGGCGGTGCCCTTCATCGGATGGGTCTCGATCCAGCCGTCGCGGTCGATCTTGAAGAACAGTTCCGGCGAGCGCGACAGGATCACCGGCCCGTCGAGATTGACGAGCGCGCCATACTTGACCGGCTGGCGTTCGATCAGCGACCAGAAGGCGGCGCGCGGATCGCCGCTCCAGCGGGCTTCCACCGGCATGGTCAGGTTTGCCTGATAGGCATCGCCCAGTCTCAGATGCGTGTGCAGCCGGTTGAACCGTTCCTCATAGGCGGGGAAATCCCAGACCGCGCGCGGATCTTCGAGAAACGGCTGGTTTTCCACCCGCTGCACCGGCTTTGCCAGCGGGTGCCCCTCTTCGCCGGGCACGGAAAACACGCCGAACTGCAGATAGGGCGTTTCCCGGTTGTCGACGGCAAAAGCCTCGAGCTTTTCCTCAAACAGATGGCCGGCCTCATAGGCCATGGCGCCCGCCAGCCATTTTCCCGCGGCTCTTGCCTTTTCCATGCGCGACAGGGCCGGCAGGAAATCGCGCCGCTCGCGCACCGTGATGATCTCCTCCGGCTCGGAAAAGACCATGCACTGCCCGGTGGTGTCGTCACGAAAGAGGACATAGGGATTGTTGTTCGTCATGCCGACGACCATAGCGGCCTTCCCGGTGTCATGCATGGATTAATTGCGGCAAATCATGTCAGCGAACAGCCGTCGAGGCGGCAGACTTGCGGCGGGGGGGATGTTGCCGGAAGGGGCGATACGGTTGGGGTTGTTACGGCCAGCGCCTGACAAACCCAGTCGATGTTGACCAGCGGCCTGCCGTGGATGTCGCGTTCGCAATCGATCTCGTTGGGCGTCACCCCTAGCCAGAGCAGCAACTGAACCAGATCCTGCATGTGGTCGGGGTGGGTCGACAGGATGTGAATATTGGCTCCATCCGGCGCATTGGCATATTCAAAGAGCTCGAAACGGCCTTGCGACCCCGAGACCATCGGTTCAGGGCGGATCGCCTCGATAGCATCGAAGCCATCTTCGCTGCGAAGAACAGGTGATCCGGTGATCTCCGCGTAACGCCGAAGTGTCCCGGCGATGACAAATCGCGTGTCCAGATAGTTCATGAGTTCTTCCGTCCTCGGGTCTTGCGGCAAGCATAGCGGATGGCGTGATTACATCATAACACTCTAACGTTATCGCGCCATCCGTTCAACCGGCCTTAATGCCCTGCGTCCAGCGCCTCCAGCTCGTCGATCAGCCCTTCAATCATCGACAGGCCCTTGCTCCAGAACGATGGATCGGTGGCATCGAGGCCGAAGGGGGCGAGGAGTTCGGAATGGTGCTTGGTGCCGCCTGCCTTGAGCAGGTCGAAATACTTCTCCTGAAAGCCGCCTTCGGCCTTCTGGTAGACCGCATAGAGGGAATTCACCAGGCAGTCGCCGAAGGCATAGGCATAGACATAGAAGGGCGAATGGATGAAGTGCGGGATATAGGCCCAGTAGGTCTCGTAGCCTTCGGAAATGCGGATCGCCGGGCCAAGGCTTTCGGCCTGCACCGAGAGCCAGAGCTTGCCGATGTCGTCGGCGGTCAGTTCGCCCTCCAGCCGGGCGGTGTGCAGGCGGCGTTCGAATTCGTAGAAGGCGATCTGGCGGACCACCGTGTTGATCATGTCCTCGACCTTCTGCGCCAGCATCGCCTTGCGCTCGCGCCGGTCGCTGGTCCTGTCGAGAAGGGCGCGGAAGGTCAGCATCTCGCCGAACACCGATGCGGTTTCGGCCAGCGTCAGCGGCGTCTGGCACATCAGCGCGCCCTGCTTTCCGGCCAGCACCTGGTGGACGCCATGGCCGAGCTCATGGGCAAGCGTCATCACGTCGCGCGGCTTGCCGAGATAGTTGACCAGCACGTAAGGATGGGCGGAGGGCACGGTCGGATGGGCAAAGGCGCCGGGCGCCTTGCCGTCGCGCACCGGCGCGTCGATCCAGCCCTCATTGAAGAAGCGTCCGGCAATTGCCGCCATCTCCGGGGCAAAATCGCCATAGGCCGAAAGCACCGTCTCGCGCGCCTCGCTCCAGGGGATGATGGCGTTGGAGGTTTCGGGGAGCGGCGCATTGCGGTCCCAGAAATCCATCTGCGCCATGCCGAGCCACTTCGCCTTCATCTTGTAATAGCGGTGCGACAGGCGCGGATAGGCCTGCCTGACGGCTGCGGCCAGGGCATCCACCACCTCGCGTTCCACCCGGTTGGCAAGGTGCCTGCTGTCGGCGATGTCTTCGAAGCCGCGCCAGCGGTCGGAAATCTGCTTGTCCTGCGCCAGCGTGTTGGTGATCAGCGCGAAGGTGCGGATATTGGCCCGGAAGGTCTCGGCCAGCGCCATGGCGGCGGCCTTGCGGCTGGCGGTGTCGGGGTCCTGCAGCCGGTTCAGCGCCACTTCCAGCGGCACCTGCGCGCCGTCGATGTCAAATCGCAGCGCCGCCATGGTCTCGTCGAACAGCCGGTTGAAGGCGGCCGCCCCCGTCATGCCCTTTTCCATGAACAGCTGTTCGAGCTTGTCATCGAGCTGGTAGGGCTTGTCCTTGCGCAGGTCGACGATCCACGGGCGGTAATGCCCGGTCTTTGCATCACGCGCCATCGCCGCGTCGATCAGGCTGTCGTCGATGCGGTTGAGTTCGAGCGGGAAGAACAGGAGATGGGTGGAGAGCGCCGTCAGCTTCGCCTGCACGTCGCCATAAAGCTTGCCATTGGCCGGATTGGTCGTATCGGAAAAATAGGTGAGACCGGCAAAGGAGCCGATCTTGCCGACGAGATCATCGAGCGCTTCATAGGCGGCAATCGCCGCGCCGAGGCCCTGATCGCCATCGCCGGCAACCGCTTCGCCGAGCCTGCCCTTCCACCTGTCTTCGAAACCCGTTGCCCTGGCCGCTGCCGTTTCGAGATCGGCCCTGAAGGCGGGATCGGCCCCGGAGGCATAGAGATCGGAAAGCTTCCAGACGGGCAGCTCGCCGAGGGCTGCCGTATCGATGTCAGCTTTCAGGGCGGCGTCGGTCTGGGCAGGGCGGGCAGAAAGGCTGTGATGCATCGGGCAGTCCTTGTCTTCTTCAATCCGCAGCGGGGTGGCGGGTGGTGATCTTCGCCACAGATGTATTGCCTGCATCTGCCCCCGGCAAGGTGGATCTGCCGCTTTTGGCACAGGCGCGCCGCAAGGTCAGGCTGCCCGCAGTGCCAAAAACCGCGATGGGTAAAATGCGACCCTTTCCAAAAAGGAGATCTTCAAGCGCGTCTGCCAGTGTCTGATGAGGCAATAGCCCCCTTTTGACACGTCGCGTGATGAAAAGTCTGGAGAGCCAAGGTGACGACACATATTCTTGTTGTTGACGATGACCCGGTCCAGCGCCGCTTGCTGAAAAATGCCATCGAGCGCCATGGTCATGTTGCGCATCTTGCCGAGAACGGTCGCGCCGGGCTCGAAATGCTGAAATCCGGCATGGCGGAATTCCGGGTCGTGGTTCTCGATCTCGTCATGCCGGAAATGGACGGCATCCAGTTTCTGGAGACGCTCAATGATCTCGGCATCGAGGTGCCCTGCATCGTCCAGACCGGCCAGAGCGGCATCGAGACCATTGTCCATGCCATGCGCTCCGGCGCGTTCGATTTCGTCGTCAAGCCGGTCTCGCCCGAACGGATCGCCACGGCAATCAACAATGCGCTGAAGCTTGACCAGCGGGAGGCGCGTGCCCGCGCCGGACGGCGCGGCAAGGCAGGCTCGGTCGGCTTCAACGATATCGTCTCGGCAAGCCCGGCCATGCTCCGGGTGCTCGATCTTGCCCAGCGTGCTGCGGGTTCCGCCATTCCGGTGGTGCTCGAAGGTGAGTCGGGTGTCGGCAAGGAACTGGTCGCCCGCGCCATCCAGGCGGGCAGCGACCGGGCCGGAAAGCCGTTTGTCACCGTCAATTGCGGGGCAATCCCGCATAATCTTGTGGAAAGCATCCTGTTCGGCCACGAAAAAGGGGCCTTCACCGGAGCCACCGAACGCCACAGCGGCAAGTTTGCCGATGCGGATGGCGGCACGCTGTTCCTCGACGAAATCGGCGACCTGCCGCTCGAGGTGCAGGTGAAACTGCTGCGGGCCGTGCAGCAGGGCGAAATCGAAACCGTCGGGGCCAGCAAGGTGCAGAAGGTCGATGTCCGGCTGATTTCCGCCACCAACAAGGATCTGATTGAGGAGGTCAAGGCCGGCCGGTTCCGCGAGGATCTCTATTACCGGCTGAACGTCTTCCCGATCACCATTCCCGCGCTGCGCCGCCGCAAGGAGGATATTCCGCATCTGGTGCGGGTGTTCCTCCAACGCTTTGCCGCCGAGCAGAAGCGGCGCGGCGGGCTCGGGATCTCGGGCACGGCCATGGCGCTTCTGACGGCCTATGACTGGCCGGGAAACATCCGCCAGCTCGAAAACGCGATGTTCCGCGCCGTCGTGCTTTGTGAAGGCAACGAATTGACGGAAATGGACTTTCCGCAGATTGCAGCCCAGGTTCCGGGCTATCTCGCGCCGCTCACATCGCCTGCCAGGCTCGAGTTGGTCGAAAGCTTTGGTGATGCTGATGGCCTGTCGGTCCGCGAGGATGCGGCAGAAGCGCACATGCAAAGGCAGGGCACAGCCTCGATTTCCAGCACAGGGCCTGCCGGCGAGGTGCGCAAGCTCTCGGAAGTCGAGGAGGAACTGATCCGTTTCGCGCTGAAATTCTATCGCGGCCAGATGAGCGAAGTGGCGCGAAAGCTTGGCATTGGCCGCTCGACGCTCTACCGCAAGCTCAAGGATTACGGCATCGATCCCGATAATCCGCTGGAACATGCGGCGTGACAGCAACCTTCGTCCCCGTGGCGCTTGCCCGTTCAGCGCCAAAGCCGCACCCCGAACCACCGCGCGTTAATGGTCGCGCAAGCATATTTTGTTACCAGATGTAAAGAACTTGTTAGCGGCTCGTTCACTATGTATGAAGAGGTTGTCTAACTGTGGCAAATTTGCCATTGTTGGGCCGCATTCACAGGTGATCTGGAACAGCATGCGCAATCTTGCGCGTGAGACGGGGAAGCATTTGCATAGCGATATCGAAAAGCCAGTGGCAGAGGGCGCGAAAAGGCAGGGCATCATTGCCCGGGTTTTCGGCCATGCCGCGCGCCTGATCGGCACGGGCATGATGTTGTGCGCCCTGTCGGCCCCGGTCGTCCTGGCTTCGGGAACCGGTGCGCTGGCGGAAACCCGCAGCCTGAAGCTCTATTTCGTCCATACCGGCGAAAAGGCCGTCATCACCTTCAAGCGCAATGGCGTCTATGACCGCCAGGGCCTGCAGCAGTTGAACCGGTTCCTGCGCGACTGGCGGCGCAACCAGCCGACAAAGATGGATCCGCGGCTGTTCGACCTGATCTGGGAAGTCTACCGCAAGAGCGGTTCGAACGCCTATATCAACGTTGTCTGCGGTTTCCGCTCGCCGGAAACCAATGCCTTGCTGCGCTCCCGTTCGAAACTGGTGGCGGAGAAGAGCCAGCATATTCTCGGCAAGGCCATGGACTATTTCATTCCTGACGTGAAGCTCGCCACACTGCGCGAAATCGGCATGAAGATGCAGATCGGCGGCGTTGGCTTCTATCCCAATTCCGGTTCGCCCTTCGTCCATATGGATGTGGGCCGGGTCCGCTCCTGGCCGCGCATGAACCGCTCGGAACTGGTCCGCCTGTTCCCGAATGGCCGCACCATGCATATTCCTGCCGATGGCACGCCGCTTCCGGGCTACGAGGAGGCTCTGGCGGATTACAAGCGCCGGGTCGGTTCCGACCATATCGAGATCGCCGATACCGGCGGCAGCAAGAAGAAGGGCTTCTTTGCCACGCTGTTTGGCATTGGCGCCGATGATGACGAGGACCAGGCTCCGGCGGAAACGGCGGTTGCCTCTGCCGAACCCGCGCCGCGCAGGCAGCAGGAACAGATCCTGACCAATCCCTCGCCCGATACCCAGCCGATCCTGACAGCCGCAGGCGATGCGCCGTCGGAGGCGATCAATGCGCCGATCCCGGTCGGCCGCCCGGCATTCAGCGATCAGGTGGGCAACAGCGGCGTTGCGGCGGCGCTTGTGGAACCGCCGAGCGACACCGCGTCGGCGGCGCTGGATGCGGCATCGCAGCCGCAGGCAGCGGGTGCGGACTCCTATCCTGACCTTGCAGCCTACAAGATCCCCGTGCCGACCCTGCTCGGCAAGCGCCAGCTGCCAGGTGAGGCCGATATCGAGACGGCTGCCCTATCGCAGGACGAACAATCGGCGGAACTGGCGGCCGTGCCGGTTCCGGTCAGCCGCCCTGCCGGTTCGGAAGCGCTTCTGGCCAAGGCCGAAGGTGCGGATGCAGGCGATGAGAACGGCCAGTCGGCCCTGTCGCCCGATGCGGCCGCTGCGCTGGATCAGGGCAGCCAGATCCCCGGCAAGGCCGCAGTCCCTGCTGCTGCCGCACCCGCTGCCATTGCCACCATTCCCGAGGTTGCCGCTCCTCCTGTCGACGGTGGCGCAACTGCCGATGCCAAATCCGCCGACGCCAGCGACCCCTACAGCACCGACGAGGCGGAGGATTCCGAGGAAGTCGCCGCGCTGGAAGGCCAGCCGGATGCCTCGTCGCCGAATTTCGGTGATGCTTTCGATCAGCCTGCCGCCGAACAGTCGCCGATTGCCCAGGGCCTGCCGGTCAAGGCCGGTCGTCCGACCGCCAAGGATGCCGCCGTTGCCGCCAATGGCCAGAAGGCGCTGACGGGTGACCTGCTGGCGAAATGGGCGATGAACAATGCCCGCGCCGGGATCATCGACCAGCCGGTCAAGGCACCGCGTTTCGTCAGCCTGGCGATGCGCGCCCAGCCCGCGACCCCGGTGACCGGTGGCTTCACCACCAAGGTCGCCACCATCGATCCCGCCCGCTTCTCCGGCGGCTCGACCGATCAGGTGCTGACCAACTCCAACTGAGGCCAGCTAGTTTCCATTCAAGGCCCGTGATGCTTGCAAGCGTTGCGGGCCTTTTCGGTGTCGATCCCGTTCCCGCCACGAAAAAGCCCGCCTGCGCGGGGCAGGCGGGCCTTGTGATACATACCGTATTCTGGCTTCAGCGTCAGCCTTCTGGCGGGCTTTCGATCATGCCGAGCGCATGCAGGTAAGTGTCGAGGATCAGGTCCTCTTCCATCCGCTCCTGATCGTCCTTCTTGCGCAGCGCAATCACCTTTTTCAGGATCTTGGTGTCGAAGCCGGTGCCCTTGGCTTCGGCATAGACGTCCTTGATGTCGTCGGCGATGGTCTTCTTTTCTTCTTCGAGGCGTTCGATTCGTTCGACAAATGCGCGGAGCTGGTCGCGCACGACGCCGTGGGCATCAGACATGGGTTTCTCCTGTGGTGGGCTTTGAGGTCCAGCGAAAAGGGTTCGCTGCTGACCTGCCGGTATCTTGCGGCAAAATCAAGTCCCTTTCGCTGCAATTGGCCTGGCTCATGCGCGCCCGATGTCGGCAGGATACGGGCCGGTCCGGGACGGGAAAACCTGGAGGCGGTGCAGGGCGGGGTCCTGGTCAAGCGCCCTGAAAACCGGCAGCAGGCGTTCGGTCCAGTTCGCCACGCCGCTGTCGTCGCCGATCAGGTCCTGGCGCACTTCCAGCAGAGCATGCGGCACACCGCGCTGCAGGCAATGGCGATAGAGCGTGTCGCCCTTCAGCGCCCCGTCATAGGGCTCGTTGTCGCCGATGACGAGATCGCCGGACCGTCCGAGATGATCGATCAGCGGATGGGCAACGCGCCCGTCGCTGTCCCAGAGCACGGCAGCATGCCAGGGGCGGGCGTGGCTCTTCCAGTAAGGCGTGAAGGAATGCAGCGACAGCACCAGCGGCACCTTGCCGCTTTCGGCCTCCACCTTTTCAAGCGTCGTCGCGATGGCGTCATGATAGGGCCGGTGGTAGAGCGCAATCCGCCTTTGCCATTCCTCTGGCGAAATCGGATGATTACCCGTCACGATGGCGCCATCGGAAATCTTCATGATCAGCGTCGGGTCGTCCTCGCCCCGGTTCGGATCGATCAGCAGCCGGGAAAAGCGCGACAGCACGGCCGCACAGCCGAGCCGTGCCGCAAGCTGCCGGGTGAGCGGTTCGATGCCGATGTCATAGGCGATATGGCGGGCAAAGGCGGCTTCGGGCAAGCCGAGCGACCCATAGTGCGGCGGCAGCAGATTGGTGGCGTGGTCGGCGAGCAAGACAAGGCTCGAGCCGGGTATGCCCGGGATGATGTCGAAGGCCGGATAGTCGGATGGTGCGGGGGCAGGGCTTGAGGCGGACATGGTCAATCGCAGTTGGGGCAAATCGCTGTGTGACGGGTCGGATGGTGATGGCATGGCGGACATCCCGGCGCAACTGCCGGATTTCGGCGCGATGGGAAAGGCCGGCTGTCGGCACGCCGGAAATGGCCGCATGGCTGAGACCGGGCGAAATCGCCCTGATTGGGCCGCAATGCCCTGTCCTCATGAAGGAACCGTCAAACTTCGCTTTGTCCCGCCGATACAATCGATTAGACTTGGGCGGAGAGAGTTGCGTTGACATTCCCGCCCTGCCGTCGCAAGAAGGCAGAACAACAACAAACATGGAGTCCCAGCGGAAGCCGTGATCAAGAAACCGTTTGCAAAATTCCTTGTCCGGCACCTTGGCGCCCTGGCGCTTGCCGCCGGAACATTTGGTATCGCCGATGCCGCCCATGCCGAATTTCGCGTCTGCAACAGCACGCAGAATCTGGTGGGCGTTGCCATCGGCTACAGGGCCAAAGAGGGGTGGACGACGGAAGGCTGGTGGCAGATCCCCGCCACCACCTGCGCGACCCTGATCGAGGGCAAGCTCCAGTCCCGCTATTATTATCTCTACGCCGAGGATGCCGCCCGTGGCGGGCGCTGGACCGGCGATATCAAGATGTGCGTGGCCCAGGACAAGTTCAAGATTTCCGGCGTGAACGACTGTTTCAAGCGCGGCTATCTGCAAATGGGCTTCAAAGAATATGACACAGGTCGTCAGGCAGGCTGGATGGTACAGCTGAACGATGCCTCCGGAAGCCAGGAAAGCCAGAAATGAAGCGCAACCGCAAAGTCAAGATCCTCGCAACCCTCGGCCCGGCTTCCGCCGGGGAAGAGATGATCCAGAAGCTGCACGAAGCGGGCGCGGATCTTTTCCGCATCAACATGAGCCATTCCAGCCATGAAATGATGCGCACGCTGGTCGAGCGCATCCGCGCGGTGGAAGCCCGCTGCGGCCGGCCGATCGGCATTCTCGCCGATCTCCAGGGCCCGAAGCTGCGCGTCGGCAAGTTTGCCGAGACCAAGGTGACACTCGCCGTCGGCCAGACCTTTACCCTCGACAGCAACGAGGCACCCGGCGACAGTTCCCGTGTCTTCCTGCCGCATCCCGAAATCCTCCAGGCCGTCAAGCCCGGCCACCGGCTGCTGATCGACGATGGCAAGCTGGCACTGCGTGCCGAACAGTGCGATGGCAAGAGCATTGTCTGCACCGTGGTGGCGGGCACGAAAATCTCCGACAAGAAGGGCGTCAGCCTGCCTGATACGCTGCTGCCGGTCGGCGCGCTGACGGACAAGGACCGCGCCGATCTCGACGCCGTGCTTGCCGTCAACGATGTCGACTGGGTGGCGCTGTCCTTCATCCAGCGCCCGGAGGACCTTGCCGAAGTGCGCAAGATCGCCCGTGGCCGGGTCGGGCTGATGTCGAAGATCGAAAAGCCGCAGGCCATCGAGCGCATCGACGAAATCATCGAGCTCACCGATGCGCTGATGGTGGCGCGCGGCGATCTCGGGGTGGAAATGCCGCTCGAATCGGTGCCCGGCCTGCAAAAGCAGATGATCCGCGCCTGCCGCAAGGCCGGCAAGCCGGTGGTAGTGGCCACCCAGATGCTGGAATCGATGATTTCCTCGCCGGTGCCGACCCGCGCCGAAGTCTCCGACGTCGCCACCGCCGTATTTGAAGGCGCCGATGCGGTGATGCTGTCTGCCGAATCGGCCTCCGGCGAATATCCGGTCGAATCGGTGCAGACCATGGCCTCGATTGCCAGCACCATCGAGCGCGACCTGCACTATCCCGGCATCATATATGCCCAGCGCCCGCAACCGGAAGCAACCGGTGCCGACGCAATTTCGCTTGCCGCCCGCCAGATCGCCGAAACGCTGAAGCTGTCGGCCATCGTCTGCTACACGTCGTCCGGCACGACAGGGCTTCGTGCCGCGCGCGAGCGGCCGCAGGTGCCGATCCTGGCGCTGTCGCCCATCGTCCAGACCGCCCGACGCCTCTCCGTCGTCTGGGGCCTGCACTGCGTGGTGGCCAATGATGCGACCGACCTTGACGACATGGTCAACCGCGCCTGCCGCATCGTGGTCAGCGAAGGCTTCGGCAAGCCGGGCGACCGGGTTATCATCTCGGCGGGTGTACCCCTGGGCACACCGGGGGCCACCAACATGCTGCGCATCGCCTATATCGGCTCGGATGGCCTCAGCGGCATCTGACGCCTTCAGGCAGGGCCTGTGGCGCTCCAACTGCCTTGATTTCAGAAAGCCGTGCACCCCCGCAAGGAGGCACGGCTTTTTCATGCGTCGCGAGAGCTCATTGCTTTGCCGCGAGGCGACCTTCGAGCGTTCGGGCCATGGCCTGCAGATCCCTTTTCTTGCCGGAAAGCTTCTCGATGGCGGCGATGGCAAGGCCGGTGGCGATATAGTCGGGCTTGTGGCCGAGGCCGTGGACCCAGACGAGTTCCGACCCCCTGATGTCGCGGGCGAGGTTGCGGGAGTGGATTTCCTCCAGCACCACCTGATCCTGATCCCCGGTGATGATCACCGTCGGGGCCATGATCTCGGGATAATGCGCGGCGATGCGGCTGACATAGTCATGCAGGCTGGCGACATCGGTGGCATTGTTGCGGAAATTGGCGGGCCGCAGCACCAGCGGAATGGCCGCCCGGGCGCTGTAGCCCGGCGGCGCCCGGTTTGGATGGAAGACGTAGTCGGCACCGCTGTCGATGCGCTGAAGCCCTGCCGGCAGGGCCAGCGTCTCGGTAAACAGCCAGCCCAGCACCGGCGTCGCCGCCAGTCTGTAATACCAGTCGACGCCACCCGGCCAGGGATGGGTGGCGGGGGAGAGGAACACCAGCCCCTCTACCTTTTCCGGATGCCGGAGTGCCAGGCTTGCCCCTACCGCGCCGCCGAAGGAATGGGCAACGATGATGGCGCGCTTGATGCCATAATGGTCCATCAGCCGCGAGATCGCCTCCGCCTGTCCATCCGGCATGTCGTTTTCCGGTCCGCCGCGTTCGGAATAGCCGTGACCGGGCCGGTCGAGGAACAGCATTTCCGCCCGGCCCTGCAGGGGCGCGTGGAAAGCGCCTTCCGGATCATGCAAGTTGCCGCTGGCCCCATGGATGAAGACCAGCGGCGGCAGGTCGGCATGGTCGCCCGCCGGGATATGCATGGCGTTGAGGCGGTATCCGCCGATATCGGTCAGTTCACCGGTATTCGGATAGGTCGCCTCGATGGCCCGCGCCTTTATCGTGGTGAAGAGACCAAGCGCCAGCGCGGTGACGAGGAACAGGACAACGAGGGCAAGGACGGCAATTTTCAAGGGGGTGATCCGGGAGCAGGAGAGGGCGGCGGCGACATCGCCTGCTATGTGCGGCTGCCTGCGAGTTTTTCAAGGAGGTCGCGGGCCTGGTCCTGCGCGTCCCGGTCAGCGGGATAGAGCGTCAGGTAGGTTTCCCAGACCTTGAGCGCGGCCTTATCGCGACCCTCGATCGTCAGGATGCCGGCAAGGCCTGCAAGCGCGCCGAGATGGCGGGGTTCGAGCGCCAGCACCTCGCGGATATCAGCCACCGACTTCCTGGTATTGCCGAGCGCGAAATGCAGGGTCGCCCGGAGGTTCCAGCCTTCGGCGAAGTCCGGCTTCAGGACGATCACCTGATCGAGATAATCGAAGGCTGCAGCCTGCTGGTTGGCGGCCATCGCATTGGCGGCCCGGCTCATCAGGAGATCGATGGTGGCGCTGCCCGATTCGGTGAGCACCGAGCGGATTTCGCCCGCAATCGATTTCGCGCTGTCCGGATTGCTCTCGCGCTTCAGCCGGGCAAAGAGCGCGTCGAGTCGCGCGGGTTTGGGCAGATCGGAAAGGTCGCCGGTTCCCGGCGCGGGTTCGGCCAGCGGGTTCTGGCTCTGGGTCGCCACTTCAGCAGCATGGCTGGGGGTGGGCGAGACAGCGAGGAGCGGGATCAGCAACAGGGACGATAAAATGCGCATGGCGGGTATGATAACCCGCCATCTGCAAGGAGCAAACTGAAAATGCCGGGCAGGGGGACTGTTGTCTGCCATCCTGCCTTCAGGCGACCGTAAAACCGGCGCGCCCGAACTCAGCCCTGACGGGCCTTGAAGCGCGGGTTCAGCTTGTTGATGATGTACACGCGGCCCTTGCGGCGCACGATGCGGTTGTCGCGGTGACGGGCCTTGAGCGACTTGAGCGAATTCTTGATCTTCATTTTTCTGATCCGCGAGGTTCATGCGGGGAATAAAAATTCGCCCGGTAACTGTGATTATCGAAAGCGCGCAAGCTGCCCGCTTTCTTGGGTTGGCAGGCAATTACCCGTTTGACCCTTTAGTGTCAACCGCATCGCCGTGGAAAAGCCGGTGAAACCGTGGATCAAACCGCCGGTTTCAGCGGCTGTGACCGGTCAAAACCGTCACGTGACCCATCTTGCGGCCCGGCCGTGCTTCGCTCTTGCCATAGAGGTGGACGAGGGCGTCTGGCGTCGACAGCCAGGCCGGGACATCGGCGATATCGTCGCCGATCAGGTTCTGCATCACGCAATCGGAATGGCGGGCGGGCGAGCCGAGCGGCAGGCCGGTAATGGCACGGATATGCTGCTCGAACTGCGAGACGATGCAGGCAGCCTCCGTCCAGTGGCCGGAATTGTGCACTCTTGGCGCGATCTCGTTGGCGACAAGCGAGCCGTCGCCGAGCACGAAGAATTCCATGCCGACCACGCCGACATATTCGAGTGCGTCAAGCAGCCTGCGGGCGGCGTCGAGGGCTGCGGCGGCGGTATCTGCACCGATTTTCGCCGGAAGCGTCGAGCTATGCAGGATGCCGTCGCGATGGACATTTTCCGCCGGATCGTAACAGCAGACCTGCCCGTCGATGCCGCGCGCGGCGATGATCGAGATTTCCCGCTCGAAGGGCACGAAGCTTTCGAGAATCAGCGGCACGGAGCCAAGCTCGGCGCAGGCTCCGTCCGTGCGGTCGGCAGCGGAGCGAAACACCTTCTGGCCCTTGCCGTCATAGCCGAAGCGGCGGGTCTTCAGCACGCCGCGATGGCCGAACTCCTCAAGGCCCGCGGCAAGCTCGGCATCGCTGTCGATGGCGCGGAACCCGGCGGTCGGAATGCCGGACTGATTGAGGAAGCGCTTTTCCGTCAGCCGGTCCTGCGCGACTTCGAGCGCTCCCGGCGGTGGATAGACGGGGAGGGTCAAGGCCAGCCTGCTGGCGGCTGCGACCGGCACATTCTCGAATTCGTAGGTGACGACGCCAGAGACCGTTGCCAGCGCCTCAAGCGCTGCCGGATCGTCATAGGCCGCAACGATCTGCCGGTTGGCCACCTGGGCTGCCGGGCAATCGGCCTGCGGCTCAAGGATGACGGTGCGGAAATTCAGGCGGGCAGCGGCCATGGCCAGCATGCGGCCGAGCTGGCCGCCGCCGATAATGCCGATCGTGTTGTTTTTCATCAGGCTTCGTCCATGGGATATTCGGCGACCGCAGCCGTCTGGCGTTCGCGCCACTCGTCCAGCCGGTCGGCCAGCGCATCGTCGTAAAGGGCGAGAACGGCAGCGGCCAGCAGGGCGGCGTTGATCGCGCCCGCCTTGCCGATGGCCAGCGTTCCCACGGGAATGCCCGCCGGCATCTGCACGATGGAGAGCAGGCTGTCCTGGCCGGACAGCGCCTTTGACTGCACCGGCACGCCGAAAACCGGCAGCGGGGTCATCGAGGCGGCCATGCCGGGCAGGTGGGCGGCACCGCCAGCCCCGGCAATGATCACCTTGAAGCCTTCGTTGCGTGCCGATTTGGCAAAACGCACCAGCCGGTCGGGGGTTCTGTGTGCCGAGACGATACGGGCCTCATAGGCGATATCGAGCGCATCGAGCGTGTCGGCGGCGTTCTTCATCGTTTCCCAGTCGGACTGGCTGCCCATGATGATGGCTACCGGCGGTGTGTCGGTCATCGCGTCTGTCCCTTGCTGCGCCCTTGCTTTCGTCAGGCAATGATGTCGGGAATGATCTGGTCCTCAAGCTTGGTAATCCGGTCCTTGAGCGCCAGTTTCTTCTTTTTCATCCGCTGGATGCGCAGGACATCGCAGCCGGTCTGGATCATGGCATTGATGGCAAAATCATAGTCCTCGTGCTCCTGCCGGAGCCGTGCCACCATCAGCCTAACTTCTGCCCGATCCTGATCCGCCATGCGCTGCAATCCCCGTCCTGCTTTCGGGGACATGTTGGCCCCATCCCCACGATTTTCGCAAGCTCCTATCACCAAATACCGGTAACGGGAAGTTAGCCGTGGATATGAATTCGCCTTCGACAAATTGTCATCTTCGTGCAACACTCCTCCTGTTGACCACGAGTCCCGGCTCGACCGGGCAAGAAAGAGGAAGGACGTTCATATGACCATTGAGGCTCATCTGGAATCGCTTGAAAAGAAGCATGTCGCCCTTGAACAGGAACTGCACTCCGCCCTTACATCCCCTTCGACCGACGACCAGCGCATTGCCGACCTCAAGCGCCGCAAGCTTCGTCTCAAGGATGAGATGGAACGCCTGAAAACAAGACATTGAAAAGGTTGTCTGACGCCTTGCGGGGCGTCATGATGATGCGTCGCGGGGATGGGGACGTGCTGGCCCCGGAGAACATGCCCCTGATGTGACCAGAGCCCTTAAAGGGGTGATCAAGAACAAGACGGGGCGGAGCCCCACGCCACCTGCAGCCGTTAGCTGCGCATCGGGGCTTCGGAACCTGATCCGCAAGCCCCGCAAAGCGCCTGAAAGCCCGGTCAGGTCAAAAAATCTCCTCATCCATCGGCGAGACAGGTCCGCAGTCTGTGCGGGTCTCGCCGGTGACCTTGGGCCGACGATGGTTTTCGCGGTATTTTTTGCGGGTGGCTGTCGTCAAGGCGCGCCGAACCCCGGACGTTCAGCCCCCGGTCCAGAACTGGTCAAGCCAGATGTTCAGCCGGTTGAAGCCGTCGGGATTGACCGCGTAGAACCGTCGCGTGCCCTCCTGATGGACGGTCACCAGACCGCAATCGAGCAGCGCCTTCAGGTGCTGGGAGACGGCAGGGCGGCTGATCGGCAGGATTTCGGCCAGGGCCGAGACGGTCTTTTCGCCACGCCTCAGGTCTTCGAGCAGCAGGCGGCGATGCGGATCGGCAATGGCGGCAAACGGATCGGTACTGGTCATGGCGTGACGCGATGCCCTCTTCGCAAGGTAACGGCCTGTACAAGGGCAGGCCCGCGCGACCATAGCTGAACTTGTGCATTGCGCAAAGACGCGGGTCGCCGGTGGTTTTCTGCCCCCTCAGAGCGGCAGGCCGCTGATGAACAGCTTGATCGCTGCAATCAGTGCCATGCCATACATCACGGGATAATAGGTTTCCGGTCGCATCCGCCGGACCAGCCAGGCACCGGCAATGGTGGCAAAGGGCGCGAAGGGCAACAGGGTCAGCGAGATCCAGAGATTGTCGGTGTGGAACTGGCCCAGGCCCGCATAGGCCCCGAACTTGACGATATTCAGCACCGCGAAGAAGCGCACCGACGTGCCGGTAAAATCCTTCGGATCAAGGCCGAGCGGCAGGGCATAGATCTGGAACGGCGGGCCGCCGGCATGGGTGACGAAGCTGGTATAGCCCGACAGCGTTCCCCAGAAGCCTGCCGCAATGCGGTTATGCGGCTTCGCCTCGACGATGGCGCCCCTGGCAAGGCGAAAGCGGTTGTAGAAATAGCGCAGCGCAAACAGGATGGTCATCGCGCCGATCACCACCCGCAGCACGGCAGCCGGCACCAGGGCTGCGGTCGCCCAGCCGATACCGATGCCGAGGAGCGCCCCCGGCAGCATCAGCTTCAGAAGCAGCGGATTGTTGTGCTTGCGCCAGATCCACAGTGACACCCAGTCCATGAAGATCAGCACCGGCAACAGGATGGCGGCGGCCTCCACGGGGGTGACGACCATGGCAAGCAGCGGCACGCCCATCATCGACAGGGCCTCGCCCATGCCGCCCTTGGTAAGGCCAACGAGGATGACGGCGGGAATGGCTGCGAGATAAAAGGCGGTATCAGCTGTCATCGAGAGTTGATCCTTGTGCTTGCCCGGTCTATCGGATTTATTCAAAAGAAACGAGGCCGTACGGGTCTGCAATCGCGCCGGACCGTCACTCATCCAGAGAAAAAACATGAGCTCACCTGAAGAACGCTGCCGCCTTGTGCTGATTGTTCCCGAACTGACCGATGCCGAGGCCTCCCGCGAGCTGATCGGGGCGGCGCTGAAGGGCGGCGATGTCGCCTCCGTCATCCTGCCGCAATACGGGCTGAGCGATGTCGACTTCCAGAAGCAGGCAAGCCTGCTGGTGCCGGTGATCCAGGATGCGGGTGCGGCAGCACTGCTGTCGGGCGACAGCCGGGTGATCGGCCGGGTCAAGGCCGATGGCATCCATATCAGTGGCAATCTCGACGAATTTACCGAGGCGATGGAAAAGAACAGCCCGCGTCTGATTGTCGGCGGCGGCAATGCCAATGAGCGGCACAAGGCGCTGGAGATCGGCGAACTCAGGCCGGACTATATCTTCTTCGGCAAGCTCGATGGCGACATCAAGCCGGAGGCGCATCCGAAGAACCTGGCGCTGGGCGAATGGTGGGCCTCGATGATCGAGATCCCCTGCGTCGTCATGGGCGGAACGTCGCTCGACTCGGCGCTGGCCATTGCCGGGACCGGAGCGGAATTTGCGGCGCTGCGCGCGGCGATCTTTTCCGCGCCACAGGGGGCGGCGGCGGCAATTGCCGAGGTCAATGCGCTGCTTGACGAAAAAGCGCCACGGTTTGTTGATTGAGACGAGGGCATGACCCGCACCGCGCCCCCCAGACGTCTGCCGCTCGCACGCCTTCTTGCCCTGCTGCTTGCCTGCGGGGCCGGGGCGATGACGGCGCTTGCGGAGGATACGGTGGTAAACCGTCCCGCGGGTTCCGCACCCGAACAGCTGAAGCAGGGGCGGGTGGTCAAGGATGATGTCGCCGACACGATCATCGGCGCAGGCTTCGACCGGCCCCTGCAGTCCGATCCGCCGCCTGCAAACGGTACCGCCAAAGGCACGGGGGCAAGCGCCGGCCTGACCCTGCTTGAACGCATGGGTGCCTCGCTGCCGCCGCTGCCGCCGGAAAAGCCGTTCACCGGCAAGATCGACGAGGCCTATGGGGCCTATCAGCGCGGCCTGTTCCTGACCGCGATGGAAAAGGCCCTGCCACGCGCCCAGCTCGGCGATGCGGCAGCCCAGACGCTGATCGGCGAACTGCTGGCCGGCGGTCTCGGGGTGAAGAAGGATCCAAAGGCTGCGGCCTTCTGGTACAAGCAGGCCGCAGATCACGGCGATGCCGGCGCGATGTTCCGCTATGCGATCCTGCTGGTCGAAGGCGAGGTGGTCAAACGCGACAAGGCGAAAGCCGACGAGTTGATGACCCGGGCCGCCGATGCCGGCAATGCCTCGGCGCAATTCAACCATGCCCAGGTTCTGGTCGGGGCCCATCCCGGCCCCGAGGGCCTGAAGCTCGCCTTGCCCTATTACGAGAAATCCGCCCGGCAGGGCATTGCCGACGCGCAATATGCGGTGGCGGAAATCTACATTGCACTGCCGGAGCTTGGCGACGACCGCAAGGACAAGGCGCTCTACTGGATCGAGCGGGCGGCGCGCGCCGGGTTCGATACCGCACAGCTCGATCTCGGCCTGTGGCTGGTGAATGGCACCGCCGGTCCGCGCAATGCGGCGGCGGGGTTCAAGTGGCTGAAGGTGGCGGCCCTGCAGGGCAATATCTCGGCGGCCAACAAGGTCGCGCATCTCTTGATCAATGCCATCGGCACCCGTCCCGATCCGGTCGAGGCGGCGAAATGGTATGTGATCTCGCGCCGCGCCGGACTTGCCGATCCCGAGCTTGAGGATTTCTTCCTTGGCATCGAGGACGACAAGCAGGCAAAGGCCATTGCCGCCGCCGACGTCTTCCGGCCGCGCCGATGAGCGCAACCCTCGACGCGACCTATGATTGCCAGAGCTGCGGGGCCTGCTGCTCCTACAGCGCCGACTGGCCGCGCTTCACGCTGGAAAGCGACGAGGCCCTGGCGCTGATCCCCGAAGCGCTGGTCTCTGCCGATCTCTCCGGCATGCGCTGCGACGGCCAGCGCTGCCTGGCGCTGAAGGGCGATATCGGCAAGCATGTTGCCTGCACCATCTACCCCCTCCGCCCCGAAGTCTGCCGCGCCTGCATGCCCGGCGACCCGGAATGCCTGATGGCCCGCGAGGAGCACGGCTTGCCGGTCCTCTGAGGGGCAGGGGGTTCGCCCCGCACCGGATCGGGTGGTTTCTGGAGGGCCTGGCCCTGCTCGCCGCGCCCCGATCCCGCATATTCCATGTATCTGAAATAAATTCCGTGCTATGACGGCAATCGGCACGTCGGCGAAACCGGCGCGCCGGAGGCGTAGAAAACCTCTCTACAGACGCGGTCGTATCTTTGCAGATGCGTCCCGACCCCCTATAGCTTCCTGCCATGTGGCCGGGAGGCCCCGGTTATGTCCAGAACTTCGGTTTAAAGGCCGGGGCGACCGTTCTGTAGCGGTTTTTCTACTTCCCGGTCATCGGGGCTGCCTTTCTCAAAGGCCGCCCCGGCGACCCCGCTCTTGTTGGAAAAGGGACGTGACCCGCATGGACATCGCGCAACTATACATGGCCTCGCCGGACTGGCTGAAATTCACCTTCATTCTCGCCCCCTGCCTCACCCTGGTCAGCATCTTCGGGATCTGGACCTGGCGGGACGTGCGGCTGAAAACCATCGCCCTTGCCAGCAATCAGGCAGGTCCCCTGCTTCTGGAAACGAAGAGATTGACGGCGGAAGGGCGAAAGCCCCTGCTGCTGCCGCCGGACCGGATTGGCTGAGGATGCAACGACATGGGCGGTCGCGGCCATGGCCGGGGTCCAGCCAAGATTTGTGAGGCATTGTCGCTCGCTGTTCACCAGGTGAGGACTGCTTTGCCGTCCTCCCCTTGAATTTCCCCGGATTTTGTGGTCTTGAGGCGCCATATCTCTTTTTGCTGGTCTTCCCGCGCTCCCTCCCGCCACAAAACGGCTGCGGAAGACCGCCGCTTTCAAGGAAAATTGCCACAATGGCTCGTTCAGCTCTTCTCAATGTCATGGTTCAGGCTGCCGTCAAGGCCGGCAAATCGCTGTCGCGCGATTTTGGCGAAGTGCAGAACCTGCAGGTCTCGCTCAAGGGCCCTGCCGATTTCGTCGCCAATGCCACCCGCAAGGCCGAAAAGGTCATCGGCGAGGAACTGATGAAGGCGCGTCCCACCTATGGCTATCTCGGCGCACAGGGCGACGAGGTGAAGGGCACCGATGGCGCGCATCGCTGGATTGTCGATGCACTGGATGGCAGCAGCAACTTCCTGCACGGCATTCCCTATTTTGCCGTCTCGGTGGCGCTGGAGCGCAATGGCGAGATCGTCGCGGGCGTCGTCTATAATCCCGCCATGGACGAGCTTTACACCTCCGAGCGCGGCGGCGGGGCCTTCCTCAACGACCGCCGCCTGCGCGTCGCCGGCCGCAAGGCGCTGTCCGATTGCGTCATCGGCTGTGGCCTGCCGCATCTCGGCCTCGGCAGTCACGGCAAGTTCCTGGTGGAACTGCGCCATGTGATGGGCGAAGTGGCGGGCGTGCGCTCCTTCGGTGCTGCAACGCTTGATCTCGCTGCCGTTGCCGCGGGCCGCATCGACGGCTTCTGGGAAACGACGCTCGAGGCCCGGGACATCGCCGCAGGCCTGCTTCTGATCCGCGAGGCCGGGGGCTATACCAGCGATTTCAACGGCGGCACCGACATGCTCGACACCGGCACTGTCATCGCCGGCAACGAGCATATCCACAAGGCGCTCGCCGAAGTCACCCACCGCCCGGTGCCGACGCGCTGACGCCATTGCTTTCATCCGCAGCGACATAAAATCGGCTGCCGCCAGTCTCGATGGAAAGGCGATGAAAAGCAGGAGCCACCTGCTGCCGGTCACGGCTTCCAGGAGCTGCCCATCGCCGCTGGCTCATCGATTCCCCGAGGCAGGTCGGTGAACCTTCTGGCGTCTTCAGGCCTTCTGCCGGGCTTGCTCGGATGAAGCATCTCGGTGATCACATCGGTCGCCGACGCGATGACTCCAACCTCTTCCAAGCCACGAAGCAGGCCGACGGTGGAGATCAGGCGGAGATTTGGTGGCCTGTTGAACACCCTCCGCCTTGCGTCCTCGAACAGGATCGCGACAGGTTCATTCGCCGCGAGATAGCGCTCAAGGCCTCCCTCATGGGAGATGAAGTCGACCATGGCGAGTTCCCCGGCGTTTTTCTTGGTCCTTTGCCCAAGGCGCCGCTTTTCCCGCTCTATCTCGCCTGTATCCGTTCGTTCGATGAGGAATGGCGGAGAGTTGGTATCGATGAAATCCTTGACTTCGGCGTCCTTCCGATAGGAAAGATCGCTGGTGAGTTCGTCATAGACGGCATCGATCATGCAATCCGCATGTCCAGCACAAGCAGGAGATCAAGCCGATCCGCCACCCAGAGGCTGTTGACCGGACCCGCGTCAGGCAGGATGATCGTGCACCTCTTCACCCCATTCTCCAAAGCTTTGCGAAGGTGGCTGCCTGGTTTTCGACCTCATGTGCCGGGAGAAGCGGAAGCGGGAGGTCGGCATCTCCCAGCGCGACAAGCAGATCGGCATAGTCCCTCAGACCAAGGCGTCGAACGGCGTCTCGCCTTGAAACCAGCCCTTTTGAATAGGCCAGAAGCGGGTCTTCGTCCGAAATGTTTCTCTCCGGTTCGGTGATCGCTTCAAGATGCTCGCGCACAAGTGCGGTCATGGTGGTCCGATTTTGCGCTGCGTACGCCTTTACCCGGGCAACCAGTTCATCCGGCAAACTCATCGTGGTGTTCTTGAGCATCGAAAAACCCTCCGCATTATCCACATATATATGTGGAAAGCCCTGGGGTAAAAAGGCTTGAGCCTGCGCGACCAAGGCCAGGTCTCGCTTGACAGCATGCACCCCGGACACTTCTGCCATCCCGAGGCCGGGCCGGAGGAATCGTTCCGGATTTCCACATTCCGGCAAGTGGCGGCCCCGGGGCTTGCCGCCTTTTTCGTTATTTTGCTGCAATCGTGCCATAGGAATGACCGTTGGCGAGAGCGGCATCAGGAACCATGCCACGTGGCGGACGGTTGAACCGGGCGGGCAGGCGGCATTGCGTCCCCGAAGTCACGACGCCTGGCGCAAGGGCTGGCAGGATACTTAACAGAGGATGACGGGGCATGACGAGACAGAACTGTTTCATTTTCCCCGGGCTCTGGTTTAGACTCCAGACGCGGAATGGTTCGGGGAACACAAGCGCATGAACAGCATCGACGCATCCCTTTCAGGCATAGAGGAAGCCCGGCCCGGTCGTTACGGCAAGAAACTGTCGAGCCCGATGCCGTTCTTCTGGACGATGATCCTGTTTCTCATCATCGTCGCCTTCATTGCCGCCATTCTCTACCGGCAGGCGCATGCCGCCTTCATGGCCAATCCGGGGCTGAACAGCCTCATTCTCGGGGTGCTCGCCATCGGCATCATCCTGGTCTTCAGCCATGTGCTGAGCCTTCGCCCCGAGGTCAACTGGTTCAACTCCTTCCGCGCCGCCGGTCATGCCGACCGGGTGGGCCGCGAGCCGAAACTGCTGGCACCGATGCGGGCGCTGATCGGCAATCAGGAGCGGATGGCGATTTCCACCACGGCCTTGCGCTCGATCCTTGATTCGATAGCAACGCGGCTCGATGAATCCCGCGATACCTCGCGTTACCTGATCGGCCTTCTTGTCTTTCTCGGGCTGCTCGGCACCTTCTGGGGCCTGCTCGGCACGATTGCCTCGATCAATCAGGTGATCCAGACGCTGGACCCCGGCACCGGCGACAGCGGTTCGGTGCTGCTGGCGCTGAAGGAAGGGCTTTCCGCGCCGCTGTCCGGCATGGGCACCGCCTTTTCCTCGTCACTGCTCGGCCTCTCGGGGTCGCTGATCCTCGGCTTCCTCGATCTGCAGGCCGGTCGCTCGCAGAACCGTTTCTATACCGAGCTTGAAGACTGGCTGTCCTCCGTCACCGACGTCAACCACGACCGCCAGCCCGTCGCCAAGGCCGTCAGTGCTGCGCCGATCGAGGAGTTGCGGGCGATTACCGAACATTTGCAGCGCATGACGCTCGAAGGCGGCGACAGCGGCCGGTTGAGCGAGGCAACCGCGCATCTGGCGGAAGGCATCCAGGGGCTGGTGAAAACCATGCGCGGCGAACAGCAGATGCTGCGCAGCTGGATCGAGGCGCAGCAGGAAGAAGCCAAGGCCATGCGCCGCACGCTCGACAGGCTTGCCGACCGGCTGAAGGAGCGCTGAGCCGATGGCGCTTGCCCGCAACCGCCGCACCCAGCGCTCGGTCGATTACTGGCCGGGCTTTGTCGACGCCCTCTCGACGCTGCTTTTGTCGATCATGTTCCTGCTGACCGTCTTCGTGCTGGCGCAGTTCGTCCTGAGCCGTGAAATCAGCGGCAAGGACGAGGTGCTGACCCGCCTGAACAGCCAGATCAACGAGCTCACCCAGGCACTGGCGCTGGAAAAGAGCGGCAAGCAGGATCTGGAAGACACGCTCGCCAGCCTGCAATCCTCGCTTTCGGCCTCGGAGACCGAGCGCAGCCGCCTGCAGCAATTGCTGACCTCCGGCAATGGCGGCGCGGCGACGGCGGAGGCGCGGATCAGCGCGCTGTCGAGCGGGCTTGATGCGGAGAAGAAGATTTCCGCCCGGGCGATGAGCCAGGTGGAGCTGCTGAACCAGCAGATTGCCGCGCTTCGCAGCCAGATCGCCGCCATCGAGCAGGCGCTCCAGGCCTCCGAATCGCGCGACCAGGCCTCGCGCACCAAGATCGCCGATCTCGGCCACCGGCTGAACATCGCGCTGGCGCAACGCGTGCAGGAACTGAACCGCTACCGTTCGGATTTCTTTGGCCGTCTGCGCGAAATCCTTTCCGACCGCGAAAATATCCGGATCGTCGGCGACCGCTTCGTCTTCCAGTCGGAAGTGCTGTTTCCCTCCGGCGGCAATGTGCTGAACCCGCAGGGAGAAGCCGAAATGGCAAAGCTTGCCGATGCCGTCATCGAGCTGGCGAAGGAAATTCCGCCTGAGATCAACTGGGTGCTGCGTGTCGATGGCCATACCGACAATGTGCCGCTGTCGGGCACCGGCAAATTCGCCGACAACTGGGAATTGTCTTCCGCCCGCGCCACCTCGGTGGTGAAGTTCCTGATTTCGAAGGGCGTCGCCCCCAACCGGCTGGCAGCGGCAGGCTTCGGCGAATTCCAGCCGATTGCCGAAGGCGACACCGACGAGGCGCGTGCCGCAAACCGCCGGATCGAACTGAAGCTGACGGAAAAGTAGCGCTCCGTCAGATCCCTTCCGCTTCAAAGGCGCGGCTGCCGTGGTCGAACTGCAGTTTGGCGAGCCGGGCGTAAAGCCCGCCCTGGCGGATCAGGCTGTCATGGGTGCCCTCCTCGGCGATGCGCCCGCGGTCGATGACCAGGATCCGGTCCGCCTTCAGCACCGTTGCCAGCCGATGGGCGATGACCAGCGTCGTGCGGTCGCGCATCAGGCCATCGAGTGCCTTCTGCACCAGCGTTTCGCTTTCCGCATCCAGGGCGGAGGTTGCCTCATCGAGCAGCAGCACGGGGGCATTTTTCAGGATGGCGCGGGCAATGGCGATGCGCTGGCGCTGGCCGCCTGACAGCGTTATCCCGCGTTCGCCAACCTCGGTATCATAGCCCCGGTCGAGCCGGGCGATGAATTCTTCCGCCTGGGCGGCGCGGGCGGCCTGTTCGACCATGGCGCGGGTGGCACCCGCCGTACCGAAGGCGATATTGTCCTCGATGGAGCCGGAAAAGATCGTCACATCCTGCGGCACGATCGCCATGCGGGAGCGAAGCGCGCCGGGATCGGCACTGCGGATATCCACGCCATCAAAGGCGATGGCGCCGGAGAGCGGATCGTAGAAACGCAGCACCAGCGAGAAGATCGTGCTCTTGCCGGCACCGGACGGGCCGACAATGGCGACCGTTTCGCCGGGCCTGATGGAAAAGGAGAGGCCGGACAGGGTCTCCTTGCCCGGACGCGACGGGTAGGCGAAATGCACGTCGCGGAAGACAACGCTGCCCGTGGCCGGCGATGGCAGCAGGGCAGGCGAAGGGGGGGCGGCGATGTCCGGCACTTCCTTCAAGAGCTCCGACAGCCGTTCGGCGGCACCCGAGGCTTGCGCAAATTCGCCCCAGACCTCGGAAAGAGCACCAAGCGCGCCGCCTGCGATCACCGAATAGAGCAGGAACTGGCCGAGCGTGCCAGCTGACAGCGAATGGTCGAGCACGCTGTGGGCCCCGTACCAGAGCACGCCGACGACGCTGCCGAAGATCATTGCAATGGCAAAGCCGGTGAGGAAGGAGCGCGACCTGATCGCCGCCCGTGCCGCCTCATAGGCTTCCTCGACCGACCCCGCATAGCGGCTGTTGGCGGCTTCCTCGCCATTGAAGGCCTGGACGGTGCGGGTGGAGGAGATCGTCTCGCCGGCAAAGGCGGAGGCCTCGGCAAGCGTATCCTGCGCGGCGCGGGAGCGGGCGCGCACCGAGCGACCGAAGGCGACCAGCGGAAAGACGATGACGGGAATGGTGGCCAGCACCAGACCGGAAAGTTTCGGGCTGGTGACGATCATCATGCCGACCGCGCCAAGGCAGAGAATGGTGTTGCGCAGCGCCATCGAGGCGGTGGCACCGACGGCGGATTTGATCTGGGTGGTGTCGGCGGTCAGCCGCGAGACGATTTCGCCCGACTGGTTGACATCGAAAAACGACGGCGACAGGCGGATGACGTGGTTGAACACGTCGCGGCGCAGGTCGGCGACAATCCGCTCGCCGATGGTGATGACGAAATAATAGCGCAGTGCACTGGCCATGGCGAGAACCACTGCCATCAGCACCAGCAGGCCGAAGGTCTGGTTGATCGAGGTGCCGCCATCACCCTCGGTAAACCCCTTGTCGACCATCTGGCGGACGGCGGCGGGCAGGGCCAGCGTGGTTGCTGCCGCCAGCCCGAGAAACACAACGGCCCCCGTGACCATGCCGCGATAGCGCAGGATATAGGGGACGAGCACCATCAGGGGCCGCATCGAACGACGTTTTGTCTCTTGAATATCTGCCATCTGTCCTGGTTTTCCAGATCCCCTAAAAGGCTCTGCGGATCGAGCTTTGGGGCACTTGTTATCCTTGCCGCCTTCATGTATAGGCACGGCATCGAATTGGGAAGCCGTAGCCCAGAGAGGTCTGCGGCTTTGTTTATTCAATCGGTCCCCTGCCCGCAATGGGTTGCGGCAAAAGGACCCTGGCACCGCAGGAAGATTGTTATGAAGGCTCAAATCCATCCCGACTACCACATGATCAAAGTGGTCATGACCGATGGCACCGAATACGAAACCCGTTCGACCTGGGGTTCGGAAGGCGCTGTCATGAATCTTGAAATCGACAGCAAGTCCCACCCGGCCTGGACCGGTGGCAACCAGCAGCTGATGGACCGCGGTGGCCGCGTTTCCAAGTTCAACAAGCGCTTCAGCGGCCTCGGCCTCTAAGCCTCTCTGCTTCTTGCACCCATCTGAAAAAAAGCCCGGTTCGCCCGGGCTTTTTTATGTTCATGGGGAACTGCTTCCGGCACGCAGACAAAAAAGAAGGCTCCTTGCGGGAGCCTTCAGGATGATCCGGATGATTTTTAGAGTTTGTCAGTGAACGTTGAAGGCGGTGCGCAGCAGGCTCAGCTGGGCCTGGACGCTGTTTTCATTGTCGTTCATGATATCGGGATCGGCCGGGCGATAGATTTCGCGGTCGAGAAGGGCAACGCGGTTCTGCAGGCGCAGCGAGCGCTCGATCAGGTCGCGGAAGGAGTCAGGCAGGTCGAGCCAGCCCGGCGCATTGCGGTCGACATTGAAGGAGTCCAGACGCACCTTGCGCTTTTCGTTCAGCACCTGGTCGCGGGTCATCTCGCCATTGTTGACGGCGCGCTGCAGCAGCAGCCAGGAGGCCATCTGCATCAGGCGGGTGGTGAGGCGCATCGATTCCGCCGCATAGAGAACCGAAGCCATGCGGGGAAGAACCTTGGCGGCGGCACGACCGTTGCCATCCAGATAGCTGGCCGTCTCTTCGACGAGCGACATGCCCTCGGTGTAGAGTGCCTTGAACTGCGAGGACGCAGCAGCACGACCGGCAAAACTGATAGTGTTAAGGCCAAGTTCCGACATCGTTAAATCCCTGTCAAACGCACCACAATATTCAGGTAACGGTGAAAGGCGGGTCAAGTTCCCCTGCGCTTTCGATGGCCTAAACATGATCGCTTTACCCCTAAACCGCAAGCCGTTTCTTAAGAAAGGGTTAATTCCCACAGTTTCGGCAGGGTTGTCCGCAGTAAAATAAAAAAAGAGCCGCACGAAGCGGCTCTCAAGGTAAAACAGGGAGAAAATCAGACCAATTCACCGAAAGGAGAAACTGTCTGAGTCCAGAAACTCTGGATAAACTTACATTCTCTTAAAAAGGCTAATTTTGGGTTAACATTAGCAATAAACTTAAATAGAAGTACTTAACTTCTATTATTAGAAATCGATCATATCAGGATTTGAACAGGCTCTCTGCGGCGAGGCGTCCGCGCATTTTGGTCTGTTTTTCAGCCGAAAGCCGCTGGATCTCCGTTTCCAGCAGGGCAATCCGCGCGGAAAGCTCATCGGCGGACAGCAGCGTGAGATCGCAGCCGATCTCGTGCGCCAGCTTTTTTGCGGGCCGGTCGTCGTCAAAAAGGCTCATATCGCACCTCCGGGGCTCATCTCTTCGCCACTGATGTCATGGTCGGGCAGGGGGGCTGCACGCGGATTGAGCGTCAGGCTCTCCGGTGTTGTCAAGGGACCGGCCCCTGTTGCGGTGAAGGATTCGCGGTTGCCTGCAGGGACCGCCTTGCGGATGCGGCTGCGGATCATCGCGTAGATCACCACGAAGACATGGGCAAAGCCGGTGACGAGGAAAAGCGCATAGGGGCCAAGCACCGTCATCACCGGGCCACCGATGGTCGGTCCGATCACCGTGCCGATGCCATAGAGCAGCAGCAGCCCGCCCGATACCTTGACGAATTCCTCCGGCGCGGCGAAGTCGTTGGCATGGGCCACGGCGATCGGGTAGAGCGCATTGGCGGTGGCGCCGTAGACGGCGATCATCGCAATCAGCACCGTGACATTCGAGGGATGGAGGATCACCACCATCAGCCCGGCAAGGGCGGCGAGGCCGGACAGGACGATCAGCACATAGCGCCGGTCGATCCTGTCGGAGAGGCGGCCTGCGGGCAGCTGCATCAGCGCGCCGGCAAAGATCGTGGTACTCATCATCACCGCGATGGAGGATTGCGACAGCCCGGCCTTGGCCCCGAAGACCGCACCGAGCGTGCCGAAGGCCCCGTTGGCGGTGCCGATCAGCAGGATGCCGATGAAGGATACCGGCGAATTGCGATAGAGCGCGCCGAGATCGAGCCTGACCGATTTCAGCGGCTGCGGGGTGACGGCATTGGACAGCGTCGTCGGCAGCATCGCCACGCAATAGAAGATGCCGCAGACCATGAACAGGATCGGTGTCGTCACGTCGGCGAAGGGAATGACCAACTGGCCGCCCACCGCCCCGATCAGGGTGATGGTGACATAGAGCGAGAAGATCATGCCGCGGCTCTTGTTGGTCGCCCGCTCGTTCAGCCAGCTTTCGATGATCATCGATGTGCCTGCGGTGCAAAAGCCGGTGACGGCGCGAAGCGCGATCCACCAGAGGGGATCAACGAGAATGCCGGTCAGAAGCGCGATGATGGCGATCAGCGAGATGAAGCCGGAAAAGGCACGGGCGTGGCCGATGCGGCGCACCACCTGCGGGGCGAGCAGGCAGCCCGCGACAAAGCCGGTGGCCCAGGAGGTGCCGAGCAGGCCGAGATCGGTGGTCGGATAGCCCTCCGCCGCCCCGCGCACCGGCAACAGCAGCCCGTGAAGGCCATTGCCAAGATAGAGAAACAGTGTACCAAGCAGCAGCGCCAGAACCGGCAGAATGTTACTCTTTATTTCGGCGGGCATCAGCTGGGTCCTGACATTTTGGTGGGTCCAGCCGAAGCAGGCCGGACCGGGCATGAAGACGCTTGGGATCGGCGCGACGGGTGCCAGCAAAACATGTCGCAGTTGTGACAGACGTAACATATCAGGGGAGACCGGTCATTTGGTCAACAAGGTCATCGGGCTGTTTCTGATTTTGCTGATGATCGTGCAGATCCTGCACCCGCTCGGCTATCCCGGACTGAAGCGCCGCCGCGACTTCTGGAAACTCGCCCTGCTTGCCTTCGCGCTGTGGACCATCGTGCTCCTGATCCGGCCTTGAGCGCCGCGAAGCGCGAAGATCGGACGTCTCCTGTTCAAGTTATGAAAGTGTCGATACCGGAATTGGCACAGGTCTGGAGTCAGAAAAACCCGCACAGGCTGGTCAATGACCGTGCGGGTTCAACTCTTGGCTTGAAGCGACAGGCAGGCAAGGCTGGGGCCTTGCCGGGCACCAGCAATCGTGTGCGCCGGCTCAATCAGGGTGGCCGACGGCTGCCGCCTTATTTCCGGGCCGACAGGATGGCGACGCCCGGCAGGACCTTGCCTTCCATCCATTCGAGGAAGGCACCGCCTGCGGTCGAGACATAGGAGAAGTCCTCGACCACGCCGGCATGGTTCAGTGCCGAGACGGTATCGCCGCCGCCGGCAACCGAGGTCAGCTTGCCGGCCTTCGTGCAGTCTGCCGCATGACGGGCTGCCGAAACGGTGGCGGTGTCGAAGGGCGGGATTTCGAAGGCGCCGAGCGGGCCGTTCCAGACCAGGGTCGAGGCCTTCGAGATCCATTCATTGACTGCGGCGACGGATTTCGGCCCGACATCGAGCACCATGGCGTCGGCGGGAATGGCAGTGATGTCGACCACTTCATGGGCGGCCCCGGCCTTGAATTCGCGGGCAACCACGCCGTCGACCGGCAGAACGATGGCGCAGCCGGCACTGGCCGCATCGATCATGATCTGCCTGGCGGTGGCGGCAAGGTCGTGTTCGCACAGCGACTTGCCGACATTGGTGCCGCGGGCGGCGATGAAGGTATTGGCCATGCCGCCGCCGATGACGAGCGCATCGACCCGCTTGACGAGATTGGAGAGCAGGTCGATCTTGGTCGAAACCTTCGCCCCGCCGACGATGGCAACCACCGGGCGGACGGGATTGCCGAGGCCCCTTTCCAGCGCCTCCAGTTCGGCCTGCATGGTGCGCCCGGCATAGGCCGGCAGCAGATGGGCAAGGCCTTCGGTGGAGGCATGGGCGCGGTGGGCGGCCGAGAAGGCGTCATTGACATAGAGATCGCCATTGGCGGCAAGGGCTGCGGTGAAATCCGCGTCGTTCTTTTCCTCGCCCTTGTGGAAACGGGTGTTTTCAAGCAGCAGGATATCGCCATCGGCCATCCTGCCGACAGCGGCAGCGGCGGCGTCGCCGATGCAATCGGCGGCAAAACCCACCGGGCGGTCAAGCACCGCTTCCACGGCGGCGACGATCAGGCCGAGCGACATGTCCGGCTCCGGCGCGCCCTTCGGACGGCCGAAATGGGCAAGCAGGATGACCTTCGCGCCCCTGGACGACAGTTCGAGGATCGTCGGTGCCACGCGCTCGATGCGGGTCGCATCCGACACCTTGCCATCGGCCACGGGTACATTGAGATCGACGCGCACGAGCACGCGCTTGCCGGAAATCTGGGTGAGATCGTCGAGGGTCTTGAAAGCCGCCATGGGAAACATCCGCCGTAAGAAAGGTAAGAACGGGCGGGACCATACACCGTGCCGTTGAAGACGCAAGAGCATGGCAGGGCCGGTCTGCGCCTTCAATCGGTTTGAGGCCGGACGCTGCCTGCAGCCCGTTGCCCGGTGGCTCGAAAAACGAAGAAGCCGCATTGGTTTCCCAAGGCGGCTTCCGGTATCCGATCGCGTGCTGAACGTCACATCGAGGGATCAGGGTGCAACTTTGGTTGCAGTGTTCATCGTGGTCTTGATGGTGGTCAAGGTTGTGCCGATCTGGCCGCCGAGCGCGGTGGCGCCTGCAATCAGAGCCACTGAAATGAGGGCGGCGATGAGGCCGTACTCGATGGCGGTCGCGCCGGATTCGTCTTTGAGAAAACGCTTTATAAACAGGGACATCATATCTCCTGTCCCGTTGCTTCATGCAGGTCACCGCATCACTTGCGGTTGAGCGGAACATGCCCTCCAGATCTTACTGAAAGGTTAAAACCGGTTGTATTTGCAGGAGGACAAAAAATATGGTTAACGGGACAATTCACAACTACTGGTAATAAATAGAGCTTGACTTTCCGGCGCCGGACCCCTGCCGGCGATTCGCGCCAAAGAAAAAGGCGGGCTTGCGGCCCGCCTTCAAGACATCGGTTCTTACTGCGGTCAGGTGATCGTTCAGATCAGCTTGCCCATCGCCACGGCGGTGTCCGACATGCGGTTGGAGAAGCCCCACTCGTTGTCGTACCAGGACAGGATGCGGACGAAATTGCCTTCCAGCACCTTGGTCTGGTCGGCGGCAAAGCTCGAGGAATGGCTGTCGTGGTTGAAGTCGATCGAGACCAGCGGCTCCTCGACATAGCCGAGAATGCCCTTCAGCTCGCCTTCGGCAGCGGCCTTGACGGCGGCATTGACTTCGGCGGCGGTGACGTTGCGCGACGGAATGAACTTCAGGTCGACAACCGAGACATTCGGGGTCGGCACGCGGATCGCGGCACCATCGAGCTTGCCTGCCAGTTCCGGCAGCACCAGACCGACGGCCTTGGCGGCACCGGTCGAGGTCGGGATCATCGACAGGGCGGCAGCACGGCCACGGTAGAGGTCCTTGTGCATGGTGTCGAGCGTCGGCTGGTCACCCGTGTAGGAGTGAACCGTGGTCATGTAGCCCTTCTCGATGCCGAAGGCCTTGTTCAGCACATAGGCCACCGGCGCCAGGCAGTTGGTGGTGCAGGAGGCGTTCGAAACGACGAGATCGTCCTTGGTCAGCGTGTTGTGGTTGACGCCGAAAACGATGGTCTTGTCGGCATTGTCGGCAGGGGCCGACACCAGCACGCGTTTGGAGCCGTTGGCGAGATGGGCGGATGCCTTGTCCCTGGTGACGAACAGGCCGGTGCATTCGAGCGCGATGTCGACATTGGCCCAGGGCAGGTCCTTGGGATCGCGGATCGCGGTGACCTTGATCGGGCCGCGGCCGACATCGATGGTGTCGCCGGATACGGTGACCTTGCCGGGGAACCGGCCATGCACGCTGTCATAGCGGATCAGGTGCGCGTTGGTTTCGACCGGGCCGAGGTCGTTGATGGCAACGACTTCAATGTCGGTGCGACCGGATTCGATGATCGCGCGCAGCACGTTGCGGCCAATGCGGCCAAAACCGTTGATGCCTACTTTTACAGTCATGTTCACTCTCTCCCGCTGGATCAGCTTCGTCTTTGGATGTGGGGGGTGGAAACGCGTTGGGGCGCGTTTCCCTTATGCGAGTTTCGTTTGCGCGGCATCCGCAACCGCTTCCGGCGTGATGCCGAAATGGGCATAGAGCTCCTTGTAGGGGCCCGATGCGCCAAAGCCGGTCATGCCGATGAAGGTGCCGTCGGAGCCGATGAATGTATCCCAGCCCTGGCGGATGGCCGCTTCGACAGCGATCTTGACCGGTGAATTGCCGATGACCGTCTTGCGGTATTCAGCGCTCTGTTCGGCAAACAGCTCGAAGCAAGGAACCGAGACAACGCGGGCAGCAATGCCACGGGCGGCGAGAAGATCCTTGCCCTTCAGCGCGATTTCCACTTCCGATCCGGAGGCAAAGATCGTCACCGGCGCATTGTCGGCACTTGCCACTTCATAGGCACCGAGCGCCGACAGGTTGTTTTCCGAATAGCTGGTGCGCACCGCCATCAGGTTCTGGCGGGTGAGCGCGATGCCGGAGGGGCGGTGCTGGTGTTCCAGCGCGATCTGCCAGCATTCGGCGGTTTCCGTTGCATCCGCCGGGCGGAACATCATCAGGTTCGGAATGGCGCGCAGCGCCGCCATGTGCTCGACCGGCTGGTGGGTCGGGCCATCTTCGCCAAGGCCGATGGAATCATGGGTCAGCACGTGGATGACGCGGATGCCCATCAGGGCGGCAAGCCGGATCGACGGACGGCAGTAATCGGAGAAGATCAGGAAGCCACCGGAATAGGGGATCAGACCGCCATGCAGCGCCATGCCGTTCATCGCTGCGGCCATGCCGTGCTCGCGGATGCCGTAATGCAGGTAGCGTCCGGTGAAGTCGGCAGGGGTGATCGACGTGGTCTGGCTGGTCTTGGTGTTGTTGGAGCCGGTGAGGTCGGCAGATCCGCCGATGGTTTCCACCAGCACGCCATTGATCACCTCGAGCGCGTCTTCCGATGCCTTGCGGGTGGCAACCGTGGGCCTGGTTTCCGCCAGCTTCTTCTTGTAGTCGGCAATCGCGCCATCGAGCGTGCCGGGCAGGGTGCCGGCAAAGCGGCGGCTGAATTCCACCTTCATGTCGCTGGCTTCAAGCCGCGCGGTCCAGGCGTCGCGCAGCTTTGCACCGCGCGCACCTGCCTCGCGCCAGAAGGACAGGACATCGGCGGGCACGCTGAAGGCTTCGGCTTCCCAGCCGAGCGAGACGCGGGCGGCGGCAATTTCTTCCGCACCGAGCGGCGAGCCATGCACCTTGTGGGTGCCGGCCTTGTTCGGTGCGCCAAAGCCGATCACGGTCTTGGCGGCAATCATTGTCGGCTTGTCCGAGGTCTTGGCCGCTTCGATGGCGGCAAAGATCGCGTCCGGGTCATGGCCGTCGATGGCAATCGTGTTCCAGCCGGAGGCCCGGAAGCGGGCGTGCTGGTCGGTGGAATCGGAAATCGAGATCGGCCCGTCAATCGAGATATTGTTGTCGTCCCAGATCACGATCAGCTTGTTCAGCTTCAGGTGCCCGGCAAGCGCAATCGCTTCCTGGCTGATGCCTTCCATCAGGCAGCCGTCGCCAACGAGGGTGAACGTAAAGTGGCTCTGCAGGTCGGAGCCGAATTCGGTGCGCAGCTTGCGCTCGGCAATCGCCATGCCGACGGCATTGGCAATGCCCTGGCCGAGCGGACCGGTCGTGGTCTCGATGCCGGTCGCATGGCCATATTCCGGGTGCCCGGCGGTCTTCGCGCCCATCTGGCGGAAGTTGCGGATCTCGTCCATGGTCATGTCGGGATAGCCGGTCAGATGCAGCACCGAATAGAGCAGCATCGAGCCATGGCCGGCCGACAGCACGAAACGGTCGCGATCCGGCCAGAGCGGGTTCAGCGGATCAAAATTCATGCAGCGCGTGAAGAGCACGGTCGCGATATCCGCCGCGCCCATCGGCAGGCCGGGATGGCCGGAATTGGCCTTTTCGACGGCATCCATGGACAGGAAGCGGATCGCATTGGCCATGCGGTTATGTGTTTCGCGAGAGATCATGACGGTTCCAGAACGTTCCGGGTAAAGGGAAACGGTCGTCCCGGCGGGGCGACCGTCAAAAGGCGCGTGATCCATAGCAGGTCAGGGCCGCGTGTCAATAAATCCGGCGCTTTTTCAGCCTTTTTCATCGATCCAGCAGGGAGTGTGACGGGTTGTCCGCATCGCGGACGAACGGGGCGGGCAAGCGGGGCGGGCCCATGCTTTTCCTGTGGTCAACCTGCCCGGGGGGAGGCTGCCGGGGCCGGCTTTGGTTGACGCATGGCAAAACGTGAGAATATCGTGACAAGCTACGGGATCCAGACGCAAATAGGCGATTCGTTCGTATTGATGCCCGATGCCCGTTGGTAAACTGGAATTGAGAGTGATGTCGGCAGGCAAATCGGTAGATGCAGCGCTCGCCAGTCTCAGGGCGGCGCTCGGCAGTCTGGAACGGGCCATAGACGCGCGGTTCGAGCGCGAAAAGGATCACAGCGAGATCGAGGGCGAAGTGCGCCGCGTTCACGTCGACCGGTCGCGCCTGGCCCAGGAGCTGGACCAGTCCGAATTCCGCGCCAACCGGCTGGAAGAGGTCAATCGCGAGGTCTCCCGGCGCCTCGTCACCGCCATGGAAACCATTCGCGCGGTGCTGGACCGGTAATCGCTCGCTGTTTTTGATCTGGAAGGTTTACATCACCCATGGCGCAAGTCACCGTAATGATCGACGGCAAGGCCTATCGGATGGCCTGCGAGGAGGGGCAGGAACAGCATCTCACCGATCTCGCCGCGAAATTCGACCGCTATGTCAGCCATCTCAAGGGGCAGTTCGGCGAAATCGGCGATCTCCGGCTGACGGTCATGGCCGGGATCATGGTGATGGACGAACTTTCCGAGACATCCCGGCGGCTGAAGGCGCTGGAGGGCGACATGGACAACATCAAGCGCAACCGCGATGCGGTGCTGGCCTCCAGCAGCCGCACGGAAGAAAGCATTGCCGTCACGCTCGAAGACCTTAGCCAGAAAATTCTCGACATCGCCTCGAAAGTATCGGGCCGGCCGGGGGGTGGCAGCAGTTAGAAAAAGGATGCCCGGCCTTCGATAATCCGGCCCAATTCGACAGTCACCCACTGGCGCGGGCAGACTGATCGCTCTATATGTAAATTGCGGTCTGCGCGTCCCGACAGGTACCACAATCCCTGGGGCCATACTCGATCCAAAGGGAGCTGTCCCTGACCAGGCCCGTGGGCCTGGACATATGGCGCCCACCTACGTTTGTAGGCACCCAGGATCGTAAAACACCATCGTTCGTGTGGATCGCACTTTCGGCCCTAGCCCGGACCTTCACCCTCCTGAATCCCTTCAAATCTCCGTCACGATCAAGTCCATGGCAATGTCATGGGCGAGCGGATGGATGGTTTCGATCCGCTGCATCGCATATCCGACCCCGATCACCATCGGACGGCTGGCAAGGGATGCCAGCGTGCGGTCGAAGAAGCCGCCGCCATAGCCGAGCCGGTAGCTTTCGGCATCGAAACCGACCACCGGGGCAATGCAGATATCGGGGTTGCCGGTTTCTTCCGTCGCCGGGACCGGGATGTTCCAGACACCTTTCACCAGCGGTTCGCCTTCCTTCCACGGCCTGAAGGTCAGCGGATGGCCGTTTTCGGTGACGACGGGCAACAGCCCGCGCCCTCCCGTCTGCGTGATCCTCTCCAGCCAGGACCGCAGGTCCGGTTCGCCGCGAAACGGCCAGTAGAGGCTGACCGACCTTCCCCTGACATCGCCGATGATCCGGTCGAGGTGAGTGGCAATCCGGGCCGAAGCTTCCTTGCGGACATCCGGGGCAAGCGCCATGCGTGCGGCAAGCAGCCGCGCCCGTTCGGTCTTGCGCCAGGCCATGATCCGGGCGCGGTCTCCCGGTGACGCGGCATCGGCGAGGGGTTCGGTGGTCATCTCCTGTTCCTCCTGCGGCAACGGTGGCGTATTTGCACCATTCTCAGTCTTTTCAATGCATCGCGGGCGTTTGGCTGCGACGCTGCCCGCCGCGGCCAGCGCTTTCCAAGCGGCGGGGGAGCGGCTAATACCGGGGATCACTGATGGGAACCCCCACGAGGCCTGAGATGAGCGAGCGGTGGACGACGGATGAAAGCGCGGTGCTGATTTCAGACCGCATCCTGCATCTGCGCCGCGAGCGGGTCACCACCGCAAAGGGCGCGGTTCTCGATCCCTATTACATCATGACCTATCCTGACTGGGCCGTCACGGTGGCGCTGACGGAGCGCGACGAACTGGTGATGGTGCGGCAGTATCGCCATGGCACCGGCACGGTGTCGCTGGAACTGCCGGGCGGTTGCGTGGATGCCACCGATCCCTCGGCGCTCCATGCCGCGGGGCGCGAATTGCTGGAGGAAACCGGCTATGGTGGTGGCAAGCTCGATTATGTCGGCTCGCTGGCTGCCAATCCGGCGCTGCAAACCAACCGGCTGCAGGTGGCGGTGATGACCGGGGCCCGCAGGCAGGCCGAACAGGCGCTGGAACATGGCGAGGAACTGAGCGTCGAACTGGTGCCGCTGCGGGAGGCGATCGATCTGGCGCTGTCTGGCGGCATGGAGCAGTCGATGCATGTCGCCGCCCTGTTCCTGGCGCTGTCGAGCCTCGGTCGCCTGCATCTCACCCCCTGATCTATTCCCTGACTGCGAAAGAAAGACGGATGCTCATGCTGACGATGAAGGAACAGAAGGCTGCCCTGCGCAAGGAGCGGCTGGCGCTGCGCGATGCCCTGACAGTGGAGGCACGGCTGGAAAAGGGGCTGATGATCGCCGATTTCGGCGCCGCCCTCAGCTTTGCGCCCGGCACGATCATTTCCGGCTTCCTGCCGATCCGCTCGGAAGCGGATATTAGGCCGCTGCTCGATGCACTTGCCAAGCGC